>DBKS01000055.1 GCA_002298605.1 Bifidobacterium sp. UBA744
GGCTTTTCGCTGCTGCTTGGTATGTAGCCGAAAAGACCACCATATGGAGGCAGGAAGTAGAGAAAACAAAACCCCGCTCATTGAGCGGGGTTTGAATGGAGCGGACAACGGGACTCGAACCCGCGGTCTCAACCTTGGCAAGGTTGCGCTTTACCAACTAAGCTATGTCCGCAAAGGACCTCCGCCGTGAGAAGCGGACATCCAGTGGGCGATGTAGGAATCGAACCTACGACCCCTTCGGTGTGAACGAAGTGCGCTAGCCGCTGCGCCAATCGCCCGAAATGCATCGGTTATTCAATTATGAAGCCGGATTGCTCCGGCTTGAGTGGGCGATACAAGATTCGAACTTGTGACCCCTTCCGTGTCAGGGAAGTGCGCTACCTCTGCGCCAACCGCCCGGGTCTGCGTCTCAGCCGACCGGATTACTCCGGCCTTCTGAGAGGTGGGTACGAGAGTCGAACTCGTCTATACGGCTTTGCAGGCCGCTGCCTAACCGCTTGGCTAACCCACCGTAAGGTCTGTCAACTCGTCGGACCTAGAGCGGACAACGGGACTCGAACCCGCGGTCTCAACCTTGGCAAGGTTGCGCTTTACCAACTAAGCTATGTCCGCATGTCTTCAAGCCTCAAGGTTTTCCTTGCTGCCTGAGCACGAGTGATTACTATACTCACATCCGTGTCATTTGCAAATATCAGCGTGTCGCGGTGGAATCACGCCATTCTCACGCCCAAAGCTTACTGACGTCCATCCGCGCGGCACGGCAGTTACTCTGGACATGTGAGCGAAGAAGAACCGATGACGAAACCCACCCGCGTGATGATCAGCGCTTTCGCGGGATGGAACGATGCCTGCCAGGCAGCCACGAACCTGATCCGACATCTCATCAGCACCTATGAGTCCCATGAGGTGGGCAAGATCTGCTGCGCCGGTTTTTACGACTACCAGACGTCGCGCCCCATGCTCTGCGCCGCCAATGGGCGCCGAAGCATCGTATGGCCGGAGACGACCTTCTATCGGATCACGGTGGACGACGACCACGACCTTCTGGTGGAGATGGGGCCCGAGCCGAACTACCGATGGCTGGAATTCTGCCATCGCAGCCTGCGCATCGCCGAGGAATGCGATGTGGACTCAATCGTCGCCATAGGATCCATGTTCGCGGATTGTCCGCACACCCGTCCGCTGCCCGTCGACGTTACCACCGATGGATATGAGACCATGACGGATGGCGCAGACGCCTACACCGGCCCCATAGGCATCCCCACGGTGCTGGATCAGGTGGCTCGCGACCATGACTTCGACACCACGTCGATGTGGGTGTCGATTCCGCAATACCTGAATGGCGAGGAATGCGCGCAGGCCACCCTGACATTGCTGAGACGCCTTTCGAAGCTGATTGGCGTGGACCTCGGGGAGGGCGACCTGCCTCGACGCGCCGCCCAGTGGAAGGCGCAGGCCACCCTGCTGACCCGCTGCAACGACGATCTGGCGGATTACGTGCATCATCTGGAGCTCGAGGCGGACGCCAAGGCGGAAGAGTCGTCAACCGACATCGCCCAGGAGGCGGAGGCGTTCCTGCGCGACATAGACGGCGATTAGCCAATCCCGACCGAAGGGTCGATTGGGTTCGGACCGCCGGGATCCTCCGGTTCGCACGACGGACAAAGGGGGCTGACGGAAGTCCGTTCCGTCAGCCCCCTCAGCTTGATTTCTTCACCGCTGCACACGCTAGGCCACGGCGGCGGAGGCCTCCAAAGGCGGCAGCACGCCTGTGATGAGCAATATGGCGACGATCACCGCGATGACAATGCGGTAGATGGCGAACGCCTTGTAGGAGAACGTGGAGACGAACTTCAGAAAACCGATGATGACGATGTAGCCGACCACAAAGCTCACCACGCCGGCCGCGATGGTGACGCCCCACCCCGGGAAGGCGCCGGCGCCGACACATGCGGCGGAGGCGGGGTCGGGGTTGGCGGAGCAGGCGCTGACGTCCCGAATGGCCGACACGGTTTCAAGGATGCCCGCGCCGAACACGGCGGGGATGGCCATCAGAAAGGCGACCCGCACCGCCGCCTCACGCGTGTAGCCCATGGCGCGGCCAAAGGTGATGGTGCCTCCGGAGCGGGAGACGCCGGGAATCAGCGCGAGCATCTGGCCGATGCCGAATACCACGGCGTCCTTGACGGTCATCTGGTTCATGGTTTTGATCTGCTTGGCGCGCGAGTCGAAGAACCACAGCAGCACGCCGAACACAATGAGCACGGTGACGGTGATCCACAGGTTGCGCAAGGTGGTTTCGATCATGTCCTTGAACAGCAGTCCGGCGACAAGGATCGGCAGTGTGCCGATGATGATGAACCAGCCCAGTTGGGTGTCGCGGTTGTGTGCGCCAAGGCGGGACCTGAGATCCTTGCCCTCCTTGCCGAACAGCGAGCCGAACCATGCGCCGAGAATGCGGATGATGTCATGGCGGAAGTACAGCAGCACCGCCAGCTCGGTGCCGATCTGTATGATCGCGGTGAACGCGGCCCCCGGATCGGAGCCGATCATCAGATCGCCGATAATGCGAATATGGGCGCTGGACGAAACCGGCAGATACTCGGTCAGCGCCTGCACGAGACCCATAATGATTGCCTGGAAGAAATTCATAACCCCTACTTCTAGCCTGATGGAATGTATCCGCGTCTAAGACTAGCGATACACGGGGAACAATGCGCGGGAGAAACACGATACAATCACAAACCGATATACAGTACAGGTGGGGCAGCGGCTGACGATCCTCCGCGAACGCGCGGTTTCGCGGCATCAACCGGCTGGCCGTCCGAAGGAGCAGAGCAATGGCCGTCTATCGCAAACAGCGCGCATTCGCGCCTCGTGGATTCTTCGAATGCGAAGGCAAGGGGCTTGCCTGGTTGGGGGCGGCACAGGCCCAGGGAGGACCGCGCGTGGTGGATGTGTATGGATGGGGCGACGGATACCTCGACATAGAACGCGTCGACGCAATCTCCCCCACGGCGGCGGCGGCATACCGATTCGGCGCCTCGCTGGCGCGCATGCATGACACAGGCGCCGCCCATTTCGGTTCCGCGCCGGACGGGTACACCGGCACCTGCTACTTCGGACCGCTGCAGGATCCGGTTCCCATGGACACCGGCGACTGGGACGATCCGATCACCTATTACGCCGAGGGGCGGCTCGTCCCCATGGTCCAACTGGGAATTCGCCGCGGGGCGTTGAACCAATCCGACATGGAACTGACGCAACGCGTGATCGACGCCATGCCGGACATCCTCGGCTCGGCGGCCGACGACAAACCCGCCCGCGTCCATGGTGATTTGTGGAGCGGCAATGTGATGTGGACGCGCGGCGACGGCGGCGAGACCGAAGCCGTTCTCATCGACCCCGCGGCGCACGGCGGTCATCGCGAGGAGGATCTCGCCATGCTGCACCTGTTCGGCATGAGCTATCTGAACAGCATCTACGAGGGGTACGAATCCGTCCATCCGCTCAGAAAGGGATTCGGCGACCGCATCACCCTCTGGCAGCTCTACCCCATCGCCGGCCACTGCGTGTTCTTCGGCGGCGGCTATGTCAGCGAATACCGCGACATGTGCCGCAGTCTGTTGGGGTGAGCTGAAACCTTCGGCGTTCCTGTCTGGCGGCCTCGGAGGCCTCAGCTCAACGCATCCTTGAGCTTGGAGAAGAAGCCTTTGCGGCCGGATGGATTGCGGGGCTTCGAGCTTTGCGACACATGATCGGCGTTGGCGTCGTGCAGCTGGCCGAACTGATTGATCAGATCACGTTCGCGGTCGTTCAGCTTGGTGGGGATATGCACCGCGATATGGGCCACCAAGTCGCCGCGCTCCTGAGTGCGCAGCTTGGTGACGCCGAGGCCCTTGACCGCAACCGTGTCTTCCGGCTGGCACCCCGCGGGAATCTCGATGGTTTGCGGCCCGTCAAAGGTGTCGATGGTCAGTTCGTGTCCCAGCACCGCCCAGCTCATGGGTACCTGGATCCAGCAGTGCAGATCGTCGCCGTCGCGCGTGTACTGCTTGTCGGCCTTGATCCGCACGTCGATATACAGGTCGCCTGCGGCGCCGCCACCTTCGCCCACTTCACCCTGGGAGGCCAGACGCAGACGTGATTCGTCGCGGATGCCTGCGGGAATGTTCACGCCCACCGAGCGCTTGGTGCGCACACGACCATGGCCCATGCAGCCGGGGCACGGCTTTTCGATGATCGTGCCATGACCCTCGCACCGCTCGCATGGTGCGGAGGTCATCATCTGGCCGAGCATGGTGCGCACGACCTTCTGCCTGAATCCCTGGCCATGGCAGTCCGGACAGGTGACCGGCTGGGAACCGGACTGAGCTCCGGAGCCGCCGCAATCCTGACACAGCGAGAAGGTGGTGATGTCGGTGTGGGCCACGCCGCCGAACACGGCGGTCTTCAAATCGATGGTCACGCTGGCCAGCGCATCGCGGCCGGGCTGCGTACGGGGAATGGGTCCCTGGGACGAGCCGCCGAAACCGCCACCGAAGAACTGGCCGAAAATGTCCCCCATGTCACCGAATGGCGAGGCGCCGCCGAATCCGGCGGAGGCCTGCGGATTATTGGGATCAACGCCCTGATCGTACATCTGGCGCTTCTTCGGATCCGACAGCACCTCGTAGGCCGCGTTGACCTCTTTGAACTTGTCCTCGAATTCCGGTCCGGCGATGTCGGGATGGTATTTACGGCTCATCTTGCGGTAAGCCTTTTTGATCTCCTCATCACTGGCCGTGCGTTCCACGCCCAGAACCTCGTAATAGTCTGCCACTGGTTCTCTTTCTGTTCGTTGACTCGCTGACATTGTGCCACAGATGGCGGTCAGCCCGCCGATTGACGATTCTGCCGATCGCCGTACTCTTCACGGTTCATGAATCCGGTGAGGTATCGTGCCACAGCGCTGACGGCGGCCATGGTTGTGGCATAGTCCATATGGGTCGGACCGATCGACCCGACGAAGGCGATCGGCTCATTCGCCTCGTCGCGACCGGCCTCATCCGTTCCCCCTGCATGCCGGGCGGCGCTCCGGCCATAGCCGGAGGTGACCACGGAGGCGTGCAGCAGCCCGGGCGTGTGCGTTTCGGAGCCGATTGCCACGGAAACGCCATGCGATTGGGCGACTTCGCTGAGCGAGCTCATCAGCTTCATCAACACCACCTGCTCCTCCAAGGCGTCGAACAGCGGGGCGAGATCGGCAATGCGGACGGTGGGCTGTTGAGCGAGCTTCGACGCGCCGGCCATGTAGAGACTGCTGGACTGCTCCTGCGTGGCCATGTCGGAGAACACCTGCGCCAGCGACTGGATCAGCGGATCCATCGCGAGGAATCGCGGACTTCGCCCCAGGGTCAGGAGGTATTCGCCGACCTGAGTCAGAGCGGCGCCCTGGCACTCCTCGTTGACGACCGCGCCGAGGCCGGCGATGTCGTCGGTCGACGTGTCCTCGTCCAAGGCGACCGTCCGCTGCGCGACCCGTCCGGTGTCGGCGATGACGACGACCAGCAACGCGCTCGGGGCGAGACGCACCAACTCCAGTCTGCGCAGTGAGGACCGGGCCAGCGAAGGCGACGCCACCACGGCGACCTGCCCCGTGATTTTCGACAGCAGTCGGGCGGCCCGCTGCAATGTGTCCTCCAGACTGACCGAACCGGAGAGGAATGCGTCGATTCCCCTCCGCTGGGCCGCGGACAACGGCATGACGGTGGCGAGCTTGTCAACGAAATACCGATATCCCTTTTCGGTGGGAACGCGGCCGGCCGAGGTGTGCGGCTGAATGAGATACCCCTCATCCTCCAGTGCGGCCATATCGTTGCGCACGGTGGCGGAGCTGACTCCGAGTTTGTGGTCGCGGGTGACGGAGGACGAACCCACGGGCTCCTGCGAGCGAATGTAATCCTCCACGACGGCGCGCAGCACGAGCATCCGTCTGGTATTGGTCATACGCGCCTCCTTTTGCATTGTGGTTGGTTCATCGCTGTTGGTGCATGTACGTATTGTATTAGCACTCCTCCGTGTCGACTGCTAATCGAACCGTCCTCTTTCGTTGTCAGCTGAGCGATTAGCGGACAACGCTGTGGGATTGTTAACGCTCACGGAAAGTAGAAAGAACAAATTCGCACAAAACACTCCAAAAATGCGCGTTTGTGTCGTGCTTGGCGTTTAGCATGAAAGGGCAATGTGAAGGCAAACCACGGCACGATTACATCAAGCCATGCGGCCCGAATTATTGGAAGGAAATTAGCAATTATGACCGAATTCAAGGAAACCGAACTGGACGAGCGCGCCATCAAAATGGCCAAAGTCCTCTCGGCTGATGCGGTCGAGAAGGCTGGCTCCGGACACCCCGGTTCCCCCGTCTCGCTGGCACCCATTGCCTACACCCTGTACCAGCACTTCATCAAGCACGATCCGAACGATCCCAAGTGGGAGGGCCGCGATCGCTTCATTCTTTCCGGCGGCCACGCATCGCTGACTCAGTACGTCCAGCTGTATTTCTCCGGCTACGGTCTGACCCTGGACGATCTCAAGCACTTCCGCGGCGGCGCCGACACCCGCACGCCGGGCCACCCCGAGTACGGTCTGACCCCGGGCATCGAAATGACCACCGGCCCGCTGGGCCAGGGCTTCGCCTCCGCCATCGGCTTCGCCTACGGCGAGCGTTTCCAGCGCGGACTGCTTGACCCGAACACCCCGAAGGAAGAATCCCCCTTCTACCACAAGATCTGGGCCATCTGCGGCGAAGGCGACATCGAAGAGGGCATCTCCGGCGAAGCCGCCTCGCTGGCAGCCAACCAGAAGCTCGGCAATCTCACCGTGATCTTCGACGCCAACCGCATCCAGATCGAAGGCGACACCAACCTGGTGCTGGCCGAGGACGTGCTCAAGCGCTTCCAGGCCTACGGCTGGTACACCGACGAATTCAGCTTCATCCAGCCAGACGGCTCCTACAAGGAGGACGTCGAGGGCCTGGCCGACGTGATCGCCAAGGCCGAGGCCGCCGCCCCCGATCAGCCGAAGATCATCAAGGTCCACACCCTCATCGCATGGCCGACCCCGGGCAAGACCAACGATCCGTCCTCCCACGGCTCCAAGCTGGGCGCCGAGGCCGTCGCCGGCCTCAAGAAGGTGCTCGGCTATGATCCCGAAGAGTCCTTCCACGTTGACGAAGAGGCCCTCGCCCACGCCCGCAAGGTCGCCGAGCGTGGCCTCGAGGCCCACAAGGCCTGGGACGAGAAGTTCGACGCCTGGCGCAAGGCCAACCCGGACAAGGCCGCCCTGTACGACCGTCTCAAGGAAGGCAAGCTGCCCGAGGGCTTCGACAAGGCCATCGACGATCTCGAGGCCACCTTCGAGGTGGGCAAGGGTGTCGCCACCCGCGGCGCCTCCGGCTCCGTGCTCAACGCCATCGCCGCCGTAATGCCCGAACTGTGGGGCGGCTCCGCCGACCTCGGTGGCTCCAACAAGACCGACCTCAAGGGAGCCGCCACCTTCGCCCCCGCCGAGTGCTCCACCAAGCAGTGGCCGGTATGCAACGAGTTCGGCCGTCAGCTGCACTTCGGCGTGCGTGAGTTCACGATGGGCTGCATCACCAACGGCATCCTCCTCGGCTCCCACACCCGTCCGTACGGCGGCACCTTCTTCATGTTCTCCGACTACGAACGCTCCGCCGTTCGTCTGGCGGCCCTGATGCAGATCCCGAACCTCTACATCTGGTCCCACGACTCCGTGGCCGTGGGCGAGGACGGCCCGACCCATCAGCCGATCGAGCACCTCGCGGCCTTCCGAGCCATGCCGCAGCTCGAAGTGATTCGACCGGCCGACGCCTACGAAACCGCCGAGGCGTACCGCTACTTCTTCGAAAAGAAGAACACGCTGCCGTCGGCCATGGTGTTGACACGCCAGGGCGTGCCGGTGCTGGCCGAGACCGCGGCCAGGGCCAAGGACGGCGTCAAGAAGGGCGCCTACGTGCTCGTCGACACCGAGGGCACCCCGGATGTGATCCTCATGGCTTCCGGCTCCGAAGTCCAGCTGGCCGTCTCCGCCGCCACGACCCTGGCCGGCGAAGGCGTCAAGGCCCGCGTCGTGTCCGTTCCGTCCATGGAATGGTTCGAGGAGCAGGACGCCGAGTACAAGGAGGCCGTGCTTCCCGCCGGCGTCCAGGCTCGCGTCTCCGTCGAGGCCGGCGTGGCCATGCCGTGGTACAAGTACCTCGGCTCCTATGGCAAGCCCGTGTCCATCGAGCAGTTCGGCCTGCAGGGCGACGGCTCTCAGAACCTGAAGGATCTCGGCATCACCGCCGAGCACGTGGTCGAAGCCGCCAAGGCCTCCATCGCGGAAGTGGCAGCCTCCAAGTGACCGACCACCGGGATGGGAGGAGACGGACCGCCCCTCCCATCCCGGTCCAACCACACAACAGGATTTGTTCCCATACAGGAATATAAGGAGATAATCAATGACTGAAGCAACTCAGCGTACGTCCGACTCCGGCGTCTCGATCTGGCTGGACGACCTGTCCCGCACCCGTATCGAGTCCGGCTCCCTGCAGGATCTCATCGCCAACAAGAACGTTGTCGGTGTGACCACCAACCCGTCCATCTTCCAGAAGGCCCTGAGCCAGGTCGGCCCGTACGACGCCCAGCTCAAGGAGCTCGGCAAGGTCGATGTCGAAACCGCCATCCGCGAGCTCACCACCACCGATGTGCGCAACGCCACCGACATCTTCCGTGAAATCGCAGAGAAGACCGATTTCGTCGACGGCCGCGTCTCCATCGAGGTCGATCCCCGCCTCGCCCATGAGACCGAAGCCACCGAAAAGCAGGCCGTGGAGCTGTGGGAAAAGGTCAACCGCCCGAACGCCATGATCAAGATCCCGGCGACTCTCGAAGGTCTGCCGGCTATCACCGCCACGCTCGCCAAAGGCATCTCCGTCAACGTCACGCTGATCTTCTCCCTCGAACGCTATGAGCAGGTCATCGACGCCTTCATCGAGGGCATCAAGCAGGCCGACGCCAACGGCCACGACCTCAAGCACATCGGCTCCGTCGCCTCCTTCTTCGTGTCCCGCGTGGATACCGCCGTGGACAAGCTGCTGGAAGCCAACGGCTCCGATGAGGCCAAGGCCCTCGAGGGCAAGGCCGCCGTCGCCAACGCTCGCCTCGCGTACGAACTCTTCGAGAAGAAGTTCGCCGAGTCCGAGGAGTGGAAGGCTCTGGAGGCCAAGGGCGCCAAGAAGCAGCGTCCGCTGTGGGCCTCCACCGGCACCAAGAACGCCGCCTACTCCGATTGCAAGTACGTCGACGAGCTGGTCGCCCCGTTCGTCGTCAACACCATGCCGGAGAAGACCCTGAACGCCCTGGCCGATCACGGCGATGGCGCTCCGTCCATCGAGGGCACCTACGAGGAATCTCACAAGATCATGGACGAGCTCGCCAAGCTGGGCATCAACATCAAGGATGTCACCGACCAGCTTGAGGCTGATGGCGTTGCCAAGTTCATCGCCTCTTGGGATTCCGTGATCGCCGACGTGCAGTCCGGCATCGATCGCGTCAACGGCTGAATTCGCACAAATATATAAGTGACGGCATAGTGGCGGGGCAACACGTCACGACGCCGCGCACGCCTGCGGGGCCCTGGAATCGCATATGATCCAGGGCTCCGTCCGTCGGGAGGGCGGATGACAGGTTACCTGCCCATGGCCGGAAAAAACGCCGCCATCCGCCCCTCCATCGGGTTTAACGACGGGTTTAACGACCGTCAGATCTGATGATAGGTGGAGAAGAAGTCGGCGATCTGACCCATGGTCTCCCGCAGCATGCCCATGCGAGGCAGATACACCACGCGGAAGTGGTCGGGCTTGCCCCAGTTGAACGCGCCGCCATGGCTGATGAGAATATGCTTGTCGTGCAGCAGATCAAGCGCGAACTGCTCATCCGAATGGATGTTGAACTTCTGCACGTCAATCTTCGGGAAGATATAGAACGCCGCCTTGGGCTTGACCGCGGTGATGCCCGGGATGTCGTTCAACGCCTCGTAGACGAAGTCACGCTGATCGTGCACGCGCCCGCCGGGAACGATGTAGTCCCTCACGCTCTGATGCCCGCCGAGAGCCGTCTGCACAATCGATTGGGCGGGCACATTCGAGCACATGCGCATATTGGCCAGCATGTTGAGGCCCTCGATATAATCCTTGGCGATGCGCTTGTTACCGGAAAGAACCATCCAGCCCACGCGGTAGCCGGCGATCATATGGGACTTCGACAGGCCGGAGAACGTCACGCAGAACAGGTCGGGGGCCAGCGAGGCGATGGAGACATGCTCCAAGCCATCCATCACCAGGCGATCATAGATCTCGTCGGAGAAGATGATGAGTTGGTGCTCGCGAGCTATCTCGACGATTTGCTCAAGCAGTTCCTTGGGATACAGCGCACCCGTGGGATTGTTCGGATTGATGATCACAATGGCCTTGGTGCGATCGGTGATTTTCGAGCGCATGTCATCCAAATCCGGATACCATTCGGCCTGCTCATCGCAGAGGTAATGCACGGCGGTGCCGCCGGCGAGATTCACGCAGGCGGTCCACAGCGGATAGTCGGGAGAGGGAATCAGCACCTCGTCGCCGTTGTCCAGCAACGCGGACATCGACAGATTGATCAGTTCGGAGACACCATTGCCGGTGTAGATATCGTCAATGCTGACATTGGGAATGTTCTTGATCTGCGCATACTGCATAATCGCCTTGCGGGCCGAGAACAACCCTTTGGACGGCGAGTATCCCTCCGTCTCGGTGAGCTGCTGGGCCATATCATACACAACCTCATCAGGCGTGCGGAAGCCAAAGGGAGCCGGGTTGCCGATGTTCAATTTCAGGATGTGCGTGCCCGCCGCCTCCATGCGGGCGGCCTCCTCGGCCACCGGTCCACGAACGTCATAGAGGACATTGTCGAGTTTATGTGATTTGCCGAATGTGCGTACCACGCTCTGCTCCTGTGTTGAATTGAACTGTTGGTTTGATGCTTGGTCAGTGTCGACGTTCCCGACGTCCGACGGATCGTCATCGAGAAGCCAGTGCTCGTCGACATTCAGATAGTTGGCGAGAAAAGCCGCTATTTCGTGCCGCGGAACCGTTTTGCCGCTGACATATTGGCTGATATGTGACCTCCCCACGTGAACACCCCAGGCGCTTGCCGCATGGACCAGATCAATCTGTTTGAGATCCCTTTCGGCCATGATCTGCCTGAGACGTTGTGAAAACCGTTCGTTCGCCATCCGACCATCTCCAGTTCAATTTCTTTGCAACCACTGGTTCAAAGCATAGGAGCACGGCGGGACAAAGTTCAATATATTAATTTGAACTACTGCGAACCATGTCGGGTATATGCGAAACGATCCATTCGGCGACGCCGTCCTCGTTGTTGGACGGGCAAATCTCGTCGGCGATGTTCAATACCTTCGGATTGGCGTTGGCCACCGCGACGCCTCTGCCGGCCCGGCGCAGCATGGCGATGTCGATGAGATCGTCACCGAAGGCCACGGTATTGGCCAGCGGAATACGCAGATGTTCGCACAGCAGGCTCAACGCATGCTCCTTATTGGCCAGCGGATTCATCAGCATCCACATCACGCCCTCGGAGACGCTGACACTCAAGTCGTCGGGAATCAGCGCCCCGAGCGCATCCCACTGATCGGCATCGGGAAAGACGATGATCTTGTCGGCGGTTCCGTCGGGCACGTCGGTGAAATCCGAGTATCGCCACGTCTGGGTTTTCCAATACACGCCGACATCGAAATTCGTATAGCGCACGTCATCCATGACGACGCCGCATTTCAGCGCGGGCAGATGGTCAAGCAGCATGCGGCACACTTGGCAGGCCCGCCGGGAGGAAAATCCCATGCGGATCGTCTTGCCGTCATCCAACGCGCCCGGAGCGGTCAGCGTCTCATATGTGGAGGTCGCCGGATCAAAATCGATCAACGCCCCATTGAGATACACGCAGGCGTCAACGGGAAGTTTCCCGACTATGGGCAGGCCGGTGCTCACGGGACGTGCGGTGGAGACCGCGAACCGCACGCCGGCATCATGCGCCCTGATCATAACGTCGATGGCACGCTGGCTGAGAAAACGTTCCTCGAAAGTCGCCCCATCATGCAGCAACGTGCCGTCAAGATCGGCCACCAGGAGTCGATATGGCTGCGATTCGGTCATATTGGGTCCTTTGCGTTCAAAATGTTCGAAATGATCATTGGCGCTCGATGTGCATGGCCAATAGGAAAAGGCCCATGGCCGTGGGCCATGAGCCTGAGCGACAACGTTGCAGTCAGATGAGATTGTACTTGGCCAGCAGCCCCAGAGCGATGATAACCGCCACCCAGATCAGCGCGACGATCACGGTAAGACGGTTCAGGTTCTTCTCGGCCACACCGGAGGTGCCGGCATTCTGGGTCAGGCCGCCGCCGAACATATCGGACAGACCGCCTCCCTTGCCCTTGTGCATCAGGATCAGCAGGGTAAGCAGAATGGACGCGATAACGACGATGACCTCAAGCGCGATCTTCAAAGCGAGCACGATAACCTCCACGATTCAATACTGTCTGGCATTCTACCCCAAGCCAAGGAAAGAATGCCGAATTATTCCGCATGCCACGGAATGTTTTCAGAAGCGCTTCACCGATTTCTCAGTCAGACGGCAGATCCTGGCGAATTCCTCGACGTCCAGGGAGGCCCCGCCGACGAGGAAGCCATCCACATCCGGCCTCTGCAGCAATTGCCGGGCATTGCTGGAATTCACCGATCCCCCATACAGAATGCGCATGGTTTTGGCGACCTTGCCGCCAAACTGCTGCTGAATATCCCGCCGAATGGCCTGAGCCGCCTGCTGCGCGGAATCGGGAGTGGCAACCATGCCGGTGCCGATGGCCCATACCGGTTCATAGGCGACAATGAGCTTGGCGGCGTCCTCATCGGATAGGTCGCGGGTCACATCGCGAACCTGGCCAACGGCGAACTCTAGTTCGATGCCCTGCCTGCGTTCTTCGAAGCTCTCCCCCACGCAAAGAATCGGCTGCATGCCGGCGGCAAGGACGGCGCGAACCTGATCGACGATATTCGCATCATCCTCAGGATGGTACTTGCGGCGCTCGGAATGACCGACGATCACATACCGGCACCCAAGTTGCGCCAGCATATCGGCGGAGACATCACCTGTGAACGCGCCCTGCGAGGTCACGGACACCGCCTGGGCGCCGTATCGGATCCTCAAATCATCGGCCTCCACCAGCACCTGCACGCTGCGCAGGGCGGTGAACGCCGGCATCAGAGCCACTTCGCAGCGCCTGAAGTCGAAATGCGCATCACGAAGGATCCATGCAAGTTTCTGCACGAAATACGTGGCTTCGAGATGATCGAAATTCATCTTCCAGTTGCCGGCGACCAACGGAGTACGCGCCATGGATCCTCCTCGCTATGACGAACCGTATGCTATCTGTATGCGTCCAACGCCCATAAACAATCATCCTGGGCACGGACTGTCGATCATTGAAGATCGAAAGCCATGCCCAGGATGATTGATGACGTGACTATCAGTCAAGCACCTTCAGCCCGGGCAGTTCCTTGCCCTCAAGGAACTCGAGGGAGGCGCCGCCGCCGGTGGAGATATGGGAGAAGCCATCCTCGGGGAAGCCGAGGTTACGCACGGCGGAAGCGGAGTCGCCGCCGCCGACGATGGTGAAGGCGCCGCCCTTGGTGGCATCCACCAGGCCCTGGGCCACGGCCTTGGTGCCGTCGGCGAAGGCGGAAACCTCGAACACGCCCATCGGGCCGTTCCACACCACGGTCTTGGAATCGACGATCTTGTCGTGGAACAGCTTCTGGGAATCGGGACCGATGTCAAGACCCATCTTGTCGGCGGGAATGGCGTCGGCGGGAACCACCTCGGCGTTCACGTCGGCATCGGACTTCGGGAAGGTCGGGTTCACCACGATGTCGGTGGGCAGCACCAGCTCAACGCCGTTCTTCTCGGCGGTGGCGATGTAGCCCTTGACGGTATCGAGCTGATCCTCCTCGAGCAGGGAGGTGCCGACCTCATAGCCCTTGGCCTTGAGGAAGGTGAACACCATGCCGCCGCCGATGACCAGACGGTTGGCCTTGTCAAGCAGGTTCTCGATGACGCCAAGCTTGTCGGAGACCTTGGAGCCGCCGAGCACAACGGTCAGCGGACGCTCCGGGTTGACCGTGGCCCTGGACAGGGCCTTGACTTCCTTCTCGACGAGCAGACCCGCGGCGGCCGGCAGATCGGCGGCAACGTCGTAGTTGGAGCCCTGGGCGCGGTGAACCACGCCGAAGCCGTCGGAGACGAAGACATCGCCGAGGGCGGCGATCTTCTTGGCGTAGGCGGAACGCTCAGTGGCGTCCTTGGAGGTTTCCTCCGGGTTGAAACGCACGTTCTCAAGAAGCACGACATCGCCGTCATTCATCGCGGCGACCTTGGCCTGGGCGTCCTCGCCATACGTGTCCTTGGCCAGCGGCACGTTCACGCCAAGCAGTTCGCCAAGGCGAGCGGCGACCGGGGCCAGGGAGAGCTCGGGAACGACCTTGCCCTTCGGGCGGCCGAGGTGGGCCATGAGAATGACCTTGGCACCCTCGTCCTTCAGCGCCTTGATGGTCGGCAGGGCGGCCTTGATGCGGCCGTCGTCGGTAATGGTGGTGCCGTCCAGCGGAACATTGAAATCGGCGCGGACCAGAACGCGCTTGCCCTTAAGATCTCCGAGATCCTTGAGTGTCTTCATGAATATCCTTTCCGTACTGCACAATGCAGGGAATGGCTTGTTATGCCATTTGAAATATTACAAGCCAACACGAACAAACCCCGCCGACACGGGCGGGGCTTTTCGAAATAACGGCTGATGCGCTAGGCGTTCTGTCCGCGCTGCTTTTCGACTTTGACGGCCAGTTGCAGCAGCCGGCGAATGCGGCCGGCAATGGCGTCCTTGGTGACCGGCGGGTCGGCGAGACGGCCGAGTTCCTCAAGACTGGCGTCACGATGATCGAGTCGCAACTGACCGGCGGCGCGAAGATTGTCGGGGATGTCATCGCCAAGAATCTCGAACGCCTTGGTGACTTTCTCGCTCGCCTCGATGGCCGCCTTGGCGCTGCGCCGCATATTGGCGTCGTCGAAATTGGCCAGTCGGTTCGCCTTGCCGCGAGATTCACCGTCGGAACGCTTGCCGGTCCATTCGCGGGCGGCGCGAGGAGCCCCCAGCAGGATGAGCATGCGCTCGATCGCATCGGGATCACGCAGGGTCACACGTTCGGAGGAACGAACCTGACGGGCCTTGGCGTTGATGCCGAGGCGTCGCGCCGTGCCCACCAGCGCCAACGCCGCCTCGGACCCGGGGCAAATGATCTCCAGATAGCTCGCCTTGCCCGGATCGGACAATTCGCCATGGGCCAGGAACGCGCCGCGCCACGCAGCCTTGATCTGGGCGATGTTGCCGGACACGATGTCGGCCGGCAGGCCACGCACCGGACGCTTGCGACGATCAAGCAGACCCGTCTGCAGGGCCAATGCGCCGCCCGCGCGCAGTACACGCACCGAATAGCGCTGCACGGCACCTCCGGGGGTCTGGCGGGAAACCTGGATCAGGTCGGACTCGTGCCCAAACACGTCCTTGATCGTGTCCTGTAACCACTTCGCTGCATCAAGTGAATCAAACTGCGCCTCAACAACAATGTGCTTCTGAATCAGGTGAAGTCCGCCGCCGAAACGGATCATCGCGGCGGCCTGCGCCTTCTTCGCTGCAGGCAATTCGCTGTCGATCGCGGCAAGTTCGCTTTTGACGTCATCGAGCAGTGCCAAGAGCCAACCTCCTACAACTTAATGAGTTCTCTCTCATACCGGGGCGTTTCGCGAAACTCTCTCGCAAAACCACCGGCTTACTGTGATATCGAATCGGTTGGACAAACGCGCCGGCCGACTTTCAGATCATGGACCGATGACGGTGAAGCTCACGAGCCGAAACGGTGACGTTCAATCCGTGGACACGCAGCCGTCGCGCCAGTTCCGCGCTCATCGCGACGGAACGATGCTGCCCCCCGGTGCAGCCGATGGCGATGGTGACGAAATGCTTGTCCTCGCGGGCGTATCCCTGAATCGCGGTGAGAATCGCCCTCTCATAGGCGTCGAGAAACTCGCCAGCCCCGGCGCTGGAGAGCACGTAGTCGCTCACCGGCTTGTCCAGGCCCGTCAGAGCCCGCAGCTGCGGCACCCAAAACGGGTTGGGCAGGAACCGCACATCGGCGACGAAATCGGCATCCAGCGGGATGCCGTACTTAAAGCCAAAGCTGAAGATATGCACGGCCACGGTGGTGGGACCGGTGCCCAGCAGCCCCTCGTACAGCTTGGTGGACAGTTGGTGAATCGACAGATTCGAAGTGTCGATGACGATGTCGGCGGTTTCCTTGAGATGCGCGAGCAACGCGCGCTCCTTGCCGATGCCGTCTATCAGACGACCGCCCCGCTGCAGCGGATGCGGACGACGGACCGACTCATAGCGTTTGATCAGCACCTCGTCACTGGCGTCGAGGAACAGCACGCGGGTTTTCACCCCGAGATCGTCCAAATGGCCCAGAACCTGCGACAGATCGTCGAAATACGCACGGGAGCGCACGTCGATGACGGCGGCGAGCTTGTGGATCTTGGACGATGAGGTCGTCATCATGTCAACCAGCGGAATCAGCAGCTTGGGAGGCAGGTTGTCAACCACATACCAGCCCATGTCCTCCACGCTGTCGGCCGCATGGGACCGTCCGGCCCCGGACATGCCCGTAATCAGCAGAACCTCGACGTCTTGCGCCGGTTTTGGTTCGGAATCGGGGACGGCGGGGGCGCCGGCATCCCCATTCGCCGAGATCGGCGTCTCGTCCATTGCGGATCCAGTCATCACAGAGCCTCCTCCAAAGCCTTGCGCATGGCGATTTCCAGAGCATCGTCATCCGTGGCGGCATCCCCAAGACGGGCCTGCCAGTCGGACGGCGGATCGCCATCCCACTCGCCGGTCATCAACAGCACTTGGACCAATGCCTGATACAGCAGCATCTCCTCGCCGCCGATGGCGAGTCCACCATGCGCCCGCCATGCGGACATCAACTTGGTGGGACGAGGATCGTAGACGACGTCCAGCAGACTGGCGCCGGCCTTCAGCGACGGGACGTCGCCGAGCATCGCGGCGACACCGTCTCCGGCGAGCCCGGGGATCGTGCTGACAACCCTGTCCGCCCGGGAAAGCTCGCCGACAACCGCGGCCTCGTCGTCCATCGCGATGACGTCACATACCTGGACACCGGGAATGAAACGCTCCGCCAGCGGCTGCAGACTTGGATTGCGCTGCGGGTGGCGGGCGACGACCGTCACATGGCCGATTTGCGGCATCATCGTGCAGGCGGCCACCGCGGAGGCCGCGGTATTGCCATTGCCGATAATCACCGCGCGCTGACTGCGATGGTCGGAGGTGACGATGCCCGCCTGACGCAACGCATGCTCGAACGCCAGTTGGATGCCGATCACGTCGGTGTTGAACAGACTGATCCGGGGGACGCCGCCCCCCTCCGACTGCGACCAGTCGAATACCGCCGTATTGGCGACCCCAAGCACCCGCGCCCACAGATTGCAGGGCCGGCCGTATGGTTGGATGGTTTTTTTCAGGGGCATGGTCAGGCTCAGGCCGGCCCAGGAGGGATCGAGACCGTCGAGAAACGCGGCCAAATCGTCCTGGCCCACTTCGTATTTGTCATAACGCCAGTCATCAAGGCCCAATGCGCAATATGCGGCATTGTGAAGCACCGGCGACAATGAGTGGGCTATGGGCTTGCCGAGTACGGCACAGCGGTGGTTTATCGTGGTCACATCCCCCATGCTAGTCGAGTCGCCGGCGCAATCATCACGAGGCGCGCTGATGCAACGCCTCGAATATGGACTTGGCCTTTGCCTTGCCGATGCCCGGCACCTTGGTGAAATCCTCCTCGCCGGCCTCACGCATCGCCCTGACGGAGCCGAAATGTCGCAGCAATTTCTTCTGGTAGGCCTCCCCGATACCGGGAATGTCGTCAAGCGCGCTGCGCAAAGCCCCCTTGCGCCTTGTCTGACGGTGGAATGTGATGGCGAACCGATGCGATTCGTCTCGCACGCGCTGCAGCAGATACATGCCTTCCGACTGCCGTTTGAGAATGATCGGATACTCGTCGTCCGGCACCCACACCTCTTCAAGCCGTTTGGCCAGACCGCAGAGGGCGACGTCGTCCACGCCGCAGTCCTCCAGCGCCTTGGCTGCCGCCATGACCTGCGGCCTGCCCCCGTCGACGACGACGAGATTGGGCTTGTACGCGAACCGGTGGCGTTCGGCGTTCTGCTGGACGATCTGAGCGCCGTCGGATGTCTTCTCGGTGTTCCGCCCGCTCTTGCCGCCGACGAGACGCCGCTCCGTCTCCATGCTCTCGCCGGAGTCGCCGGCGATATTGCCATGCCGGAACCGTCGGGTCAGGGTTTCGTAGAGGGCGCTGAGATCGTCAACTGCGCCCCGGCCATCGACGCCGCGGATGGCGAAGCGCCGGTATTCCGACTTTTTGGCAACGGCATCCTCAAACACCACCATGGACGCCACCTGATAGGCGCCCCCGACGGTGTTGGAAATGTCGTAGCATTCGATGCGCAACGGCGCCTGGTCGAGCCCCAGGGCCTTGGCCACGTCGTTCATCGCGGCGGTGCGGGCGCCCATATCGCTGATGCGGCTCATTTTGCTGCGCTGCAACGCCTGGCTGGCGTTGTCGGTGGCGCGATCCATCAGCGACTTCTTGCTGCCGCGCTCGGCCACACGTATGGTGACGGTCCCTCCCCGCATGTCGGAAAGCCACGTTTCGAGCTCCTCGCGCCGACTGGGCTCCACCGGTACGATGACTTCCCTGGGAATGGGCGCGATCGGCGCCAGCAGGTCCGCGCGGCCGGTCTGTTGCTGATGCAGATTGCGCTCCCTGGTGGCCCGCGCGCGGGATGCGGCATCCGTCGCGGTAACGGTTTGCGTCGATCCCAGCGCATCGCGATTGGTCTGGAACCGGACCGTTTCCGCATTGCGATCCGTCTTGCGCAGGCCTTGCGGCTCCTGTGCGGCATCCGAGTACACCTGCACCATGAGATCCGCGATCAGGTCCGCCTCACTCGCATCATCCACGCGCTCCACGCCCCAATTGCGCTCCCCGCGGATGGCTCCGGCACGCACATAGAACGCATGGATGGAAGCCTCCAGCTCATCGGAAGCGAAGCCGAAGACATCGGCGTCGACCTGGCTGTCGAACACCACCGCGTTTTGCTCCATCACGGTTTGCAGCATCTGGATCTCGTCCCGGAGTCTGGCGGCCTTCTCGAACTCGAGTTGCGCGCTGGCCTCTTTCATGTCGCGCGTGAGCTGGGCGACATACGACGACCCCAGCGTGCCGGTTATGACGCCGATAAGGCGTTCGGCCATGCGGCGATGGTCGGCGGCGCTGACGTTCCCGATGCAAGGTGCCGAGCATTTGCCGATCGACGCCAGCAGACACGGCCGGTGAGTCAGCTCTGCCTTGCGGAACGCGCTGTCGGAACATGTGCGCACGGGAAAGCTGGTCAGCAGTTTGTCCAATGATTGCCGAAGCTGCCAGACCTTGGCGTAGGGACCGAAGTACCGCGCGTCCCGATGCTTGCGGCTGCGGGTCACCCAAATGCGGGGGAATCGCTCTCCCGCGCTGATCGCCAGATACGGATAGGTTTTGTCATCCCTGAACTGCACATTGAACCGTGGGTCGAATTCCTTGATCCAGGTATATTCCAGCGTCAGCGATTCCAATTCGGTGCCGACCACCGTCCACTCGAGGCTCCGGGCGGTCAGCACCATGGTTTGGGTGCGCGGATGCAGCAGCTGCAGCGGCTGGAAGTAGTTGGACAGTCGGTTGCGCAGGTTCTTCGCCTTGCCCACGTAGATGACGCGTCCCTCCCCGTCACGCCACTTGTAGACGCCGGGCTTGGCCGGGATGTCGGAGGCCTTCGGACGGAACGCATCCCTTGAATCGCCGAGCAGCGGGGCACCGTTGTGGTTGAGTCCCGCCGAGGTCCCGTCGGCGTCCGCGTCCCCCGCGGCGTCCGCGGCGGACGACAGGAGCGCCGACGCGGTTTTGCGCCATTCATCCGGACTGTGGCGTTCAAGCATGCCTGCGCCCATCACCGCTGTTTCCCGCCGGTCGGTTTGAGCATGTCCTTGAGGAACTTGCCGGTCCAGCTTTCCGGACACTTCGCGACCTGTTCCGGCGTGCCCTGGGCGACGACGGTGCCGCCGCCGTCACCGCCCTCCGGTCCGAGATCGATGATCCAGTCGGCGGCTTTGATCACATCGAGGTTGTGCTCGATGACGATGACGGTGTTGCCCTTGTCGACCAGGCCCTGAAGCACTGCGAGCAGCTTGCTGACATCTTCGAAATGCAGGCCGGTGGTCGGTTCGTCAAGAATATAGACGGTTTTCCCGTCGGAGCGGCGCTGCAATTCGGTGGCGAGCTTGACCCGCTGGGATTCGCCGCCCGACAGCGTCGGCGCGGGCTGACCGAGCCGAATGTATCCCAGCCCTACATCCACCAACGTCTTCAGATATCGGGATATGGACGGATACGCCTTGAAGAAGTCAGCGGCCTGTTCAATCGGCATGTCGAGGATGTCGGACACGGTTTTCCCGTTGTAGGTCACTTCAAGCGTTTCCCGGTTATACCGTTTGCCGTGGCACACCTCGCAATCCACATACACATCCGGCAGGAAGTTCATTTCGATTTTGATGGTGCCGTCACCATGGCAGGCTTCGCAACGCCCGCCTTTTACGTTGAACGAGAATCGCCCGGGACCGTATCCACGCACCTGGGACTCAGGTGTTTTGGCGAACAGGGCGCGGATCTTGTCCCACACTCCCGTATAGGTGGCCGGGTTCGACCTTGGGGTACGCCCTATCGGGTTCTGATCGACATGGATGACCTTGCGCAACTGGTCAACGCCTTCCACGCGGGTGTGCTTGCCCGGCACGATCCGCGCGCCGTTCAATTTATCGGCAAGCACCGGATACAGGATGGAATTGACCAGTGTGGACTTGCCGGATCCCGATACGCCGGTGACCACGGTCATCACGCCGAGGGGGAAGTTCACGTTGATGTTCTTGAGGTTGTTCTCCCTGGCGCCCACCACTCTGAGCTGACGGGTGGCGTGTACCTTGCGACGCGATTTGGGCACCCTGATGGAACGGCGCCCGGCAATGTAATCGCCGGTGATGGATCGGGGCGCGTCGACAAGATGCGCCGCAGGGCCGGAATATATGACCTCGCCGCCATGTTCGCCCGCACCCGGTCCGATGTCGACCAGCCAGTCGGCCTCTTTGATGGTCTCCTCGTCGTGCTCGACCACAATCAGGGTGTTGCCCAGGTCGCGCAGATGGTGCAGGGTCCCGATCAGACGCTCGTTGTCGCGCTGGTGCAAGCCGATGGAGGGCTCATCCAGCACATACATCACGCCGACGAGCCCGGACCCTATCTGCGTGGCGAGGCGAATGCGCTGCGCCTCGCCGCCCGACAACGTGGCGGCCGCACGGGACAACGTGAGGTAGTCAAGTCCCACGTCATTGAGGAACCCCAGCCGGGCCCTGATCTCCTTGAGCACCTCCCCGGCGATTGTGGCGGCGGCCCCCTCCAACTTGAGCCCGTTCACCCAGGCGAGGGCATTCGACACCGACATATCGCACACATCGGCGATGGACTTGCCGTCCACGGTCACCGCCAGCACCTCGGGCTTGAGCCTCCGGCCCCGGCATTCCTGGCAGGGAACCTCACGCATATACGATTCGTAGTATTCCTTCATGCTCTGCGAATCGGTTTCGTCGTGACGGCGCATCAGCGTGCGCACCACCCCCTCGAAGCCGGTGGAGTATTCGCGCAAGCGGCCCCACCGATTGCGATAGGAGACCTTCACCTTGAAATCGCGGCCGTACATGATGGCCTGCCTGGCCTCCTCGGGCAGATCCCTCCACGGGGTGGTCATGGAGAACCCCATCTCGTCCGCCAGCCCCTCGAGCACATGGCCGTAGTACTGCGAGACGGTTTTTGTACTGGACCACGGCTCGATCACGCCTTCGGCGAGGGATTTGCCCGGATCCGATATCACCAGTTCCGGATCGATCTCGAGTTTGAACCCCAGACCGGTGCACACGGGGCATGCGCCATAAGGCGCGTTAAACGAAAACGTGCGGGGCTCGATCTCATCCAATTCGAGCACATGGCCGTTCGGGCAGCTGCGATGTTCGGAAAAGGGCTGACGGCGGCGGGCCGAGTCGGCGGGTTCGTCCACGAAATCCGCGATCACCGTGCCGTTGGCGAGCTTCAACGCCGTTTCGACGGAATCCGTCAGACGCTGCCGAATGCCGTCCTTGACCACGAGGCGGTCCACCACCACTTCGATGGTGTGTTTCTTTTGCTTGGCAAGCTTGATCTCCTCGGACAGCTGTCGCATCTCGCCGTCGATCAGCGCCCTGGAATATCCGTCGGAACGCAGCAGGTCAAGCAGCTCGACGAATTCGCCCTTGCGTCCCTTCGCCACCGGTGCGAGGACCTGGAATCGGGTGCGCTCCGGGTACGCCATCAGGGTGTCGACAATCTGCTGGGGAGTTTGCGAGGCAACGGGCTCGCCGCATTCCGGGCAGTGCGGAATGCCGGTGCGGGCGAACAGCAGTCGCAGATAATCGTAGATTTCCGTAATGGTGCCGACCGTCGAACGCGGATTGCGGTTGGTGGTCTTCTGGTCGATGGAGACGGCCGGCGACAGGCCTTCGATGAAGTCGACATCCGGCTTGTCCATCTGACCCAGGAACTGGCGTGCGTATGCGGACAGCGATTCGACGTAGCGACGCTGTCCCTCGGCGAACAGGGTGTCGAACGCCAACGACGACTTGCCCGAGCCGGACAGACCGGTGAACACGACCATGCGGTTGCGCGGGATCGCCAGATCGACGTTTTTGAGGTTATGCTCGCGAGCGCCCTGGATGGTGATTTTCAGATCGTTGGGAATATGCGATATGTCGGCCACAAGTCCGCCGTCCGGGGTTTTCCTGAGCGGCGCCTTCCCGATCTCGCGACCCAGGAAGGAGTCGCCGTCCGTCATCCGTTCCCCTGCGACGCTGCGCTGCTCTGAAGTGCCCACATCTTCTCCGTTCATGTATATGCCGATTCGCCTGTGCCCTGACGTCATTCGCAACCATAGTGCGTTCGACGTATATCTATAATCGAACATGTGTTCGACAACGACGCGCCGCCGGCACTGGCGGATACGGCTACAGTGGTGGCCAGAGGAGGCGTTGCATGACATTGGGGCTTGACGTACCGGATTGGGTGAGGGATGCGACCGTAGAGGTCTTTCGCGCCGCGGTGGACCGCGGCAGGATCGAGCGCGCCGGCAGATTGCGCGTCCCGGACGGGGTGAGCGTCGGGCCCGAAACACGCTATTGTGGCGACGATCCCCATCAGGCGTTGGCTGTTTACAGGCCGGCCAACGCCGGCGGGCATTTCCGGCCTCCTTTGATCGTCGACATCCACGGCGGCGGATGGGTGTACGGCGACCTGGGCATCAATCATCTCTACTGCAGCCGCTTGGCCGAATTGGGCTTCATGGTGGCGAACGTCGCATACCGGCTGCAGCCCGGGGCGAATCTGCGCGACCAGGTGCAGGATCTGTTCGCCGCATTGCATTGGCTGGGAGCCCACGCCGACGAATGCGGCTTCGATCCGGGCAACGTGTTCCTCACCGGCGATTCCGCAGGAGGACATCTGGCGGCGCTGATATCCTGCGTGGACTCCAGCGGACGCGAGCAGCGCATCTTCGGCGTCGCGCCGGATCATGGACTGTCCATTCGCGCCGTGGGCATTGTCAACGGCGTTGTGGAGGGTACATACCGCACCAGTCCGGGCAGCCCGCTGCTGGACGTCGCCGACCGTGCGCTGCTCAAGTCGATGTGCGGGGGCGACCCCGAAGCGCCGTGGCGTCCGTACCGCAGCTTCGCCGTCTTCATGAAGGATGTGGAGCTCAAACCCATGTTCGTGGTGTCGGGGCTTTCCGACCCCTTCTACACGCAGACCCGGCATCTGCTTGGCTACCTCGCATCCCGCCGGGCCCGCGTCGAACCGTTGATATGGCCGAAGGACCGTCGGCTCGGCCATGTGTTCAACATCATGGAGGTCGATTGGGAGGAGTCGAGACGCACCAACGCCGCCATGTGCGACTACTTCAGGCGCTGGCTGCGATGACGCCTATTCCTCGGCAACCAGGTCGAGGTATTCGTCGTTCCACAGGTCCTCGTCGCCGTCGGGCATGAGCAGGACGCGTTCGGGGTTGAGGGCCTGGACGGCGCCTTCATCATGGGTGACGAGGATGATGGCACCCTCGTATTTGGCGATGGCCTTGAGGATTTCGTCGCGGGAGGCCGGGTCGAGGTTGTTGGTGGGCTCGTCGAGCAGCAGGACGTTGGCGCGGGAGGTCACCAGCGTCGCCAGGGCCAGACGCGTTTTTTCGCCGCCCGAGAGGACGCGGGTGGGCTTCATGGCGTCGTCTCCCGAAAACAGGAAGGATCCCAGAATGGATCGGGCATGCGTGTCGTCCAGCTCGGGGGCGACATGGGTGAGGTTTTCGAGAACCGTGGCGTCCATGTCGAGGGTGTCGTGCTCCTGGGCGAAGTAGCCGATTTTTGCGCCGTGGCCGTAGACGACCTCGCCGGTGTCGGGCTGCTCCTCACCGGCCAAAATGCGCAGCGTGGTGGTTTTGCCCGCGCCGTTGTACCCGAGGATGACCACGCGGGAGCCTTTGTCGATGGCGAGGTTGATGCCGGCGAACACGATGTTCGAGCCGTAGGCTTTGGAGATGTCCTTGGCCATGATGGGCGTTTTGCCGCAGGGTGCCGGCTCCGGGAAGCGAATGTCCGCCACTTTCTCCTTTTTCTGGGCCTCGGAGGTGCCTTCGAGGAGCTTTTCGGCGCGCCGCATCATGTTCTGCGCCGCCACGGCCTTGGTGGCCTTGGCGTGCAGGCGAATGCCCTGCTTCATGAGGCGTTCGGCTTTCTTTTCGGCGACTTCGCGCTCGCGGCGGCGGCGTTCCTCGTCAACCGCACGCTGATGCAGATAGGCCTTCCAGCCGAGGGAGTACATGTCGATCCGGCCCAATTGGGCGTCCAGATGCCAGACCTTGTTGACGACTTCGTCGAGCAGCTCGGTGGAGTGCGAGATGACGAGGAAACCGCCTTCGAAGCGTTTGAGGTAGCCGCGCAGCCATTCGATGGAGTCTGCGTCCAAATGGTTGGTGGGCTCGTCGAGGATCATGGTGTCGGCGTCGGAGAAGAGGATGCGGGCGAGTTCGATGCGTCGGCGCTGACCGCCGGAGAGGGTGCCCAGCTGCTGCTGCATGACTTCCTGCGGAAGCCCCAGCGAGTTGGCCATGGCGATGGCCTCGGACTGGGCAGCATAGCCGCCCGCCTTGTCGAAGTCCTGCATGGCCTTGTCGTACCGGTTCATGGCTTTGGTCATGACGTCCGGATCCGGGTCGGTCATGTCTTTTTCGGCTTTGCGCAGGCGCGCGATGATGGTGGCGATGTCGCGGGCGCTCATCATGCGGTCGAGGGCGGTTTGGGACGGGTCCGCGGCGTGGGTGTCCTGAGGCAGGTATCCGAGCTTGCCGGAAACCCGCACCTTGCCGGCCGTGGGCAGCATGTCCCCGGTGATCACGCGGGTGAGCGTGGTCTTGCCGGCGCCGTTGCGTCCGACCAGACCGATTTTGTCACCTTTGGACACATGAAAATCCGTGGCGTGCAAGAGGGTGCGAGCGCCGATCTGAATTTCCAATCCCTGCGCCTCAATAGCCATATGTCATCCGCTCTTTCCACGTGGTCGCAAACTATGCCAGCCGATTATTGTGACAGATGACGCAGACTTAGATGGAACTTCCGTACCGCGCGCCCAGTACCGACACGGGCGGTTTTCGCGGACGTGCACGGCGTAGCCCCTATGCCTCGCAGGCGGCGCGGATACAGGCGATGGCGTTCAGCGAGCGCGGATAGCCGATGTACGGCAGTATCTGCGAGACCACGGCGATGAGGAATCCCTTCTCGTTGCCGACGCGCATATTGGCCGCGGCATGGGCGGTGGCCTGGGGGTCGCATCCGCCCTGGGAGACGAGGAAGCAGAACGTGATCATCTCACGCCACCGTGCGTCCAGTCCCTTGCGCGTGTAGTAGTCGCCGAAGCAGTTGTCCGCCAGCCAGCGGTCGATGTGCCGCGTGTCCTCCGGACCGGACCGCGCACGATTCCGCATCTTCTCTCCGAATAGTTCCGCCTGTTTGGTCTCCCCCGCCTCGAGGCGCGTTTCCGGGGTCACGGTGCCTTGGGGCTCGAGCGGCATGGGCACGTCCTTGTCCTGCAGATAGTCGTTGACCGTGTGAAGGAATGGAAGCACCCGCCCCATGCCAAGATAGGCCGTGCCCTGGTAGACGATTTCCTTGACCTGCACCGGGGTGACGCCGCTTTCCAGGGCGACGGGCAGCATGACTTCGAATTCGTCGACGGCGGACTCCCCCATCAGGGCGGCGAGAATCGCCATAGACCGCACCGGGTCGGTGAGATCGGGATGGTTCGCCTTCGGCTCGCGAATCACCTCGTCGTAGGCGAATCGCGAGAACAATTCCACGAATTGCGGGTCGGAATCGCCGAGCGGCATGCGTGAATCCGAGAACAAGCCCCTCTTTTTGCCGAACATTGGTTGGTCCTCCTTGTCTGCCGATGGTTGCCATCCTAGCAATGGCTCGTAACGGCCCGGAGGATTCCCGGCGGTCCGGGCGTCCGCCCCGACCCACACAATAGACACCATGTTGACGTAATAAAGAACTCCTAGTAGGCTGTTCCCCCGAGTCAACTTTCAAGGAGTCGATATGGCCCGCAAGCGCAACACCGGAACCGAGGCGAAGATCAAAGAGGCGTTCACCGCCCTGCTGAGGGAAAAGGGCTTCGACGCCATGACAGTCAGCGACATCGCGCGCACCGCGGGCATCAACCGAGGCACCTTCTACATGCACTACATGGACAAGTTCGACCTCAGGCAGCAGCTCATCGACAATGCGACGATGGACCTGCGCGACATTCTGACCCCGCCCGCAATCGCCTCCCACGCGACGCAGCCCGACAGGCATGTGAGCACGTTGGACGTCATCGCCCCCCAGGCGATACTGCGCGCGCTGCAATACGTCAAGAACGACGCGGCGTTCTTCGATGCGATCTCGCAATCCGGCCAGGACATGCGCATGTACGACGAGACGAAAACCATCCTCAAGAAAATGCTGGAGGACAACGCGGCCAGAATGAGGGTCAAACCGACGCTGGGAGGGCTTCCGGCCACCTACGGCTACGAAATCGTCGTATCGTCCGTCACCTCGATCATCTGGCTGTGGATTCGCCGCGGCTTTCTGGAAACTCCGGAAGCCATCACCAAATACATCGAGCTGAACAAGAGGCTCAGCCCGGTCGCGCTGCTTCGATAGGCGCCCCGGCCCAATACCGACGCGGTGGTATAACTACGAGCTATGACTATTCTTCAACTGCGCTACATCGTCAAGATCGTCGAATGCGGGTCGATGAACGAGGCATCGCATGAGCTGTACGTGTCCCAGCCGGCGTTGAGCTCCTCGGTGAAGGAGCTGGAGAACGAACTGGGCATCGAGATCTTCACCCGCCACTCGCAGGGCATCGCACTGACGGTGGACGGGGCGGAATTCCTCACCTATGCCCGCCAGGTGCTCGACCAGGCGGACCTCCTCGAGGAACGGTACAAGCACGCCAAGCCGCGCAAGCAGCTGTGCACGGTGTCCACGCAGCACTACATGTTCGCCGTCGAGGCCTTCGTGGAAATGATCAACTCCATCAAGTCCGACGAATACGAATTCACCATCCGCGAAACCAGGACCCGCGACATCATCAACCAAACCGCCAACATGCAGTCCGACCTGGGCATCATCTACCTGTCCGATTTCAACAAGGACGTCATCGGCAAACTGCTGCGCGAAAAGCACCTCGAGTTCCATCCGCTGTTCCGTGCGCCGCTGCACGTCTTCCTGGCGCGCACCAACCCGCTGGCGTCCAAGAAGTCGCTCACCATGGAGGATCTCAAGCCGTACCCCTTCATCCAATACGAGCAGGGCGAGGAGGGGAGCTTCTACTTCTACGAGGAGGCGGTCTGGCCGGACTACTCCCCCAAGCAAATCAACGTCACCGACCGCGCCACCATCCTCAACTTCATCATCGGCCTCAACGGCTACACGGTGTGCACGGGCATCGACAACGGCGATCTCAACAATGAGAAAATCGTCACCGTGCCGTTGGAATCCGATGAGACCATGCTCGTGGGGTGGATCACCAACGAACGCGCCAAACTCTCATCCGCGGCGGAGAACTATCTCGACAGGCTCAAGTCCGTGGTGTCGGCGCACGGATACACGCTGATCGACTAGCTCATTCAACCGACGCCAGGCGTTCGCACCACCTGCGAGTTGAGGCTCCCGCCCCTGTATTATCGCAGCGGGCGGGAGCCTCAACTGTCTGCCGTCAATGCGCCGCCAACCGTCTCACGCCATTGGGGGCAGGGGCCATGGGATTCACGCGCCGTATCGGTCGAGGTAGGCGTCGGCTGCGGCCTTGATCGCCTCGGTCACATACGGCATACCGTCGGCGGCGGCGATATGCCGGCCGGCCTCGAAGATCTCGCGCACATTGGCGATCGCAAACACCGGGAATCCGAATTCGGCCTCGACGGCCTTCACCGCCGACACGTCGGAACCCCTGGTCTTCTCCATGCGATCGACCGAAAGCACCAGGCCGACGATCTCGACGTTGGCTTCGGCCTTCAACTTGGGAATGACCTCACGCACCGCGGTGCCGGCGGTCATCACATCGTCGACCAACAGCACCTTCATGCCGTCGGACAACTGGGTGCCCACCATCACGCCGCCGTCGCCATGGTCCTTCCTCTCCTTGCGGTCGAAGGTGTATCCGACCTGGAGATCATGGGCGCCGGTGAGCGCGATCGCCGTGGAGACGGCCAGCGGGATGCCCTTGTAGGCGGGTCCGAAAATCGTGTCGATGTCGTGGGGCAGATTGCCGGAGGCGATTTCCTCGGCGATTTTTTCGGCATAGAACGCGCCGAGCGTGGCGATCTTACGGCCGTCGTCGAATGCGCCGGCGTTGATGAAATACGGCGACCTGCGGCCGGATTTCAAGGTGAAGTCGCCGAATTTCAGCGCCTTGGACTCCAAGAGGAACTGGGTGAAGCGAATGTCCAGATTGCCGCTCATAACGAAATGCTCCTTCGATTGTGTTGGTGATCGTTGCCAATGGATGCATGGGACGAGGCCACGGTTACCGCCATGATTGGCCCGCCGCCAGCTTGCCGGCCAGGTCGGGCCGCTGGTCAAGCAGCGCGTCGAGTTCGCGGGCGATGCGCAACGGGGCGATCGGATCGAACAGGGCGGCCGCGCCCACTTCCACCGCATTCGCGCCGGCATACAGGTATTCCAACGCCTTTTCGCCCGAATCGATGCCGCCGATGCCGATGATCGGCACATCCGGCAGCGCCGTGCGGACCTGCCATACCTTGGCCAGGCCGATCGGCAACACGGCCGGACCGGAGACGCCGCCGGTCACATGATCGATGATCGGCTTGCCGGTGCGCGTGTTGATGCGCATGCCGACGACCGTGTTGATCAGGCTGAGCGCGTCGGCCCCGGCCTCCACCGCCGCCTGGGCGGGAGCCGTGATGTCGGTGACGTTGGGCGTGAGCTTGACGATCATCGGCTTGTCGGTCAGTGAACGCAGCCGGGAGACAAGCCGATACAGCGCCTGCGGATCGGTCCCCACGCTCATGCCGCCATGGCTCACGTTTGGGCAGCTGACGTTGATCTCCAGCATATCGGCCGGCGACGAGGCCAGTTTGGCGACCACTTCGGCATAGTCGTCATCGCTGTGTCCGCAGACATTGGTCACGACGTTGGCGTTGATCGCCTTCAGCTTGGGAAGATCGTCCTCGAGATAGTGGTCGACGCCGGGGTTCTGCAAACCGACCGCATTGATGTTGCTGGCGGGCCCCTCGGCGGTGCGCACACCCGGGTTGCCCTCCCATGGAACCGGGGACACGCCTTTGGTGCTGACGGCGCCGAGCTGGCTCACATCATAGAACCAGCGCACGGCGGCATATTGGAACGTGCCGGACGCCGTACCCACCGGATTCTTCCACGGCACACCCGCCACCACCGTCGGATGACGCCACTCATATGGCTCGTACAGGTTCGCCTGCCGGTCCTCGCATCGGTCGGTCGCTGCCGCTGTTGCCGCTGTCGTCATGTCATTCCCCCCATCCAAGTTGCTCACGGGTAAACACCGGGCCGTCGCTGCACACTTTCAGACGGCCGTCCACTGTATCGACGGTGCAAAGCACGCAGGTGCCGTATCCGCATCCCATGCGCTGTTCCATGCTCAGCTGGCAGGGCAGATCGCGCTCCACAGCCCAGCCGGCCACGGCCTTCATCATCGGCAGCGGGCCGCACGACAGGATCGTCGTATTGCCATCGGCGGCAAATTCACCGGCGTGGGCGTCCAGCAGCGTGATCACATTGCCCCGGGACTCGTCGATGCTCAGCGTGGCGTCCGCGTAACGGCTCACATAGTCGTCCGCGAAATGGTCGTTTCGGTAGCCGAACACCGCGGTGGTGGTCGCGTCGTCCCGCCCGGACAGGCACTGGGCCGCGTAGATCAGCGGGGGCACGCCGAGACCGCCGCCGACCAGCACGTAATGGCCGGCTTCCTTGACCTTGAAGGGCCGTCCCAGCGGTCCCAGCACATCCAGCGTGTCGCCGACACGCATCGCGGCGAGTTCCCGGGTGCCTTCGCCGATCACCGCGAAGATGACGCTGACGTCATCGCCGTCGACCTCGCTGACGCCGAATGGCCGCGGCATCAGATGCATCGGGTCCCTGACGAACAGATCGACGAACTGAGCCGGCTTCGCGTGGGCCGCGATATAGGGGTCCCGGAAGCTCAGGCGTACAACGCCGTCCGTCAATTCGCCGATATCGGTGATCTCAACGGGATGACGCGGAGGGAAAAACCCTGCGGCCGTCGCCTCGTCGACGATCCTGGCCGTGCGTGAAAAAGTCGGCATTTCCTTGATGCTCTCCTGTCCTTGTTCTGCTGACGTAATGATGGAAAAAGGGAAACGGCGGCGGGGAACCGTGCTACAGCACGGCCCGCAGATCGTCGCGCATCGCGATCGCCGCCTGCCGCGCCGCCCGAGCGACGAGGTCCAGGGCGTCGTGCGCGCTCATGGATTCGCTGTACCGGCCGGATTTCCTCCACGCCCCGATGATCCCGCGCGTGGAGCTGATCGCCGCGCCGGATCCGTTCGCGTCGAACATGCCCGCCACGTCCGCCGCGGTGCCTCCCTGGGCTCCGTAGCCGGGCACCAGGAAGAAGGTGTGCGGCATGCGCCGGCGCAGCGCCCTGCCCTCCTGAGGATGGGTCGCGCCCACCACGGCGCCGACACGGGAATATCCGCGCTCTCCCAGGGTGCCCTCCCCCCACCGCTCGACGAGGTCGGCGACCCGCTCATAGAGCTTGCCGCCGCCGACGAGATCAAGCATCTGCAGTTCGCTGGACGAGGGATTGGACGTGCGGACCAGCACGAAGATGTCCTTGTCGTTGTCCCGGGCCGCCTCGACGAACGGGGTGATGCCATCGGTGCCCAGATACGGGTTGACGGTGACGGCGTCCTCATGCCACGGGTCGAAGCGCTCATCGGAGCCGGCGAGGGACACGCCGCTGAGACGGTGGGCGTAGGCGGCCGCAGTGGAGCCGATGTCACCGCGCTTGACGTCCCCCAGCACATAGAGCCCGCGCTCGGCCGCGTATTCGCAGGTCATGGCATACACGTCGACGCCGTTGGTGCCCAGCGCCTCGTACATGGCGCTTTGCGGTTTGACCGCGGGCACGATGTCGCATACCGCATCGATGATCGTGCGGTTGAACTCGTAGAACGCCACCGCCAACTGCGCGGCCGGCGCTTCGGCCGGGTCCTCGACCTCATCGCGGATCTCGTCGGCGAAGCTGGCCACCACCTGCGGGGGAACCAGCGCTTCGGTGGGGTCCAAACCGACGATGGCCGGATTCTGTTTGGCGTTGATCGCGTCGATAAGTCGATCCATGAGATACTCCTGTACTGGTTGGTTGTCGAGCTGGTGAATTGATGCGTCCGGTGACGTGTCCGGCCGCCGGGGCCGCGAACGCTATGACAGTCGGGTGAACGCCAGACTGCCCGCGATGATGGTGGCCATCGGGCGGCCCGTGACATGCCATCCGCCGAACGGGGTGTTGCGCGCCTTGGAATGGAAGCGCTCGGGATCCACCGTCCAGGGGGCATCGGTGCCGAGCACCACCAGATCGACGTCGCCGGCGTCGTCGCCGAGCCGGGACAGATCCAGCAGGCGGTTGCGCCCTGCGCCGGAGACGGCATGGCCGCTGCCATTCGACGCCGCGTCATTGGGGGCCGGCTCGGAATACCGCTCGACCAGATCGCCGACGTCCGTGGGCGCATGCCCCAGCAGCCGGGCCGGCGCGACGGACATGAGTTCGATCAGCCGCTCGTCCGAGATGAACCCGCCGTCGACCAGCACCTTGTGGCACACGCCATAGGAGCATTCCAGGCCGATGATGCCGTTCGGAGCCTCAAGGAATCCCAAGGCCTTTTCATCCATGGTGTGCGGCGCGTGGTCGGTTGCCAGCAGATCGACGGTACCGTCGGCGATGGCGGCGATGGTGGCCCGCCGATCCGCCTCGCTTCTCAGCGGCGGGTTCATTTTGGCAAGGGTGCCGTAGGTGAGCAGGGCCTCGTCGCTGAGCGCCAGATAATGCGGCGCCGTCTCGCAGGTGATCGGCAGTCCCTCGGCCTTGGCCTTGCGGATGGCGTCGAACGAACAGGCCGTACTGACATGCTGGAAGTGGATATGCACGCCGGTTCGGCGCGCCGCCTCGATGTCGCGCTCCACGATCTTCAGCTCGGTGTCTTCGGGGATGCCGGGCACCCCGAGACGACGTGACACCGGCCCGTCGTTGACGGCGCCGGTATCGTGGTGCTCGCAATGCTCGATCAGATACAGGCCCGTCGCGTCGGCGTTGGCAAGCACATCATCGAGGATGCCGGCGGGCACCGCAGCCCCGTCGTCGCTGATGGCCGTCACCGGATGGGCGAGGGCCGATGCGTCCCTGCCTTCGTCACCGGCGCCGGGCAGATATGCACGCCAGGCATCGCGGTCCGACGCCTGGCGGCCGGCGCGACCTTTCGAGGCGCAAACGCAGAGATCGTACCGAACCGGCAGCGTGACCCGATGAATGCTCGCATAGTGCTGCAGATAGTCGATGACATTGGAGTATCCGGCGTCAAGCACTTCCCGCGCGCCGGGCTGACCGTCCTCCACGGGCTCACCGTCCATGGCCGGCAGCGTGTTCGGCATGATCAGCACATTGGTATAGCCGCCCGACGCCGCGGCCTCGCATCCGGAGAGCATCGACTCCTTATAGGTCTGCCCCGGATCGCGGAAATGGACGTGAGGGTCCTCAAACCCCGGGGCGAGGGTCAGGCGGGAGGCGTCCACCACCTGATCGGCGTCGGCATCCGTCTCGCGGATCGTCGCCTCGGACGTCGGCACCACCAGATCAATCACTTCACCGGTATTCCAGACTCGGATATTGCGAAGCGTCAGCATACAGCCTCCTTGGAGGGGAATCATGGATTCGGTACAGCGGAACCGGCTACAACTTGGCTTCCTCGTCGCAGTAATCGCAACGGTATTCCTGACGCTCGCTGTGGGACAGGTGGAACATCTGGTGGATGCCGCGTTCGGTCCGGGTGACGCAACGGGGATTGACGCAGGTGATGACGTCAACCATGTGCTCGGGAAGGTTCGGCTTGATTTTCTTGACGATCTTGCCGCCGCGCACCACGTCGATGGTGGCCGACCGGGCCACGAAGCCCAGCACGTCGAGATTGAGATCCGGCTGGGGATCCTCGATCTTGATGATGTCCTTGGAACCGTACAGATGGCTTGACGCGTTCATGATGAGCGCCAGCTTGGCGGTGGAGGGATCGATGTCCAGATAAGCCAGCACCTTCAGCGCTGTGCCCGCGGGCACATGGTCGATGATGATGCCGTTCACAATGCTGGTGACTTCCATCAGGCCTTGACCTCCTTGCCGCTCAGCGGCTCGTAACCGGGCAGGTCGTCGTCCAACAGCGAGCTCACCAGCGCCATGCGCATCAGCATGCCGTTCTTGACCTGTTCGAAATATGCGGCCCGCGGATCGTCGTCAACCTCCACGGCGATCTCGTTGACACGCGGCAATGGGTGCAGCACGGCCATATGGGGCTTGGCGGCGGACAGCTTGCTCTCATCGAGAATGTACGTGTCGCGCAGGCGCAGGTAGTCGTCCTCGTTGAAGAAGCGCTCCTTCTGCACGCGGGTCATATAGAGCACGTCAAGATCACCGATGACGCCGGCCAGATCACGGACTTCGACGTAGGAGCAGCTCGGCGCGGATTTGATGCGGTCGATCACATACTGGGGGGTCTTGAGCTCCTCGGGGCTGATCAGCACAAAATCCACATTGCCGAAGCGGCACAGCGTTTCGATCAGAGAATGCACGGTGCGACCGAAGGTCAGATCGCCGCACAGTCCGATCGTGAGATGGGTGATGCGTCCGAACCTGGATTGCATGGTCGCCAGATCCGCCAGCGTCTGGGTGGGATGCATGTGGCCGCCGTCGCCGGCGTTGATCACGGGGACGGAGGCGGCGCGCGACGCCACCAAGGCAGCGCCTTCCTTGGGATGACGCATGGCGACGATGTCGGCGTAGTTGGACACGACCTTCAGCGTATCCGCGATGGACTCGCCTTTGGTCGCCGAGCTGAGCTGGGAGCCTGCGAAGCCGATCACCGAGCCGCCGAGCCGCAGCATGGCGGTTTCGAAACTCAGACGCGTGCGCGTGGAAGGCTCATAGAACAACGTAGCGAGCACCCGACCGTCACAGGTATGCGCCACTTCACGACGGTGCGCGTCAATGTATTCGGCCTTGTGGAGCAAGTCCTCAATCTGATGGGTGGAAAAATCGTCGAGCGTTACCAGGCTCCGCCCCTTGAGAGGGACCTCAGGCTGTTCTGACACGGCTCACCTTTCTAAAGTTGTGTTCGAAAAGGTGGCCACTCGATGTGACCTTGTCAAGGGTACGCCACGAGGAAGACACCTTCCGTTCACCTGACTGCGCGAGTCGGATGGGACGGCGGGCGCCCCGCGCGGCGTCCGCGACGTTCGCGACGGCGGGCTTACCGGCTGAACCGGGTATGCCGACGTCCGGGGCGCACCGACAGGACGCGCACGGGGGCTTTCGGTACGGTGGGTTTGGTGTTCGACAGACCATAGAACAGGCGTTCCACCACTTCGCGGCATTTGCGCATGACGCCCAGGAGCTCGTTGTCGAACTGCTGGCCGCGATGAGCCGACTGGCCCAGATACACCGCGATACCGCCCAGCGTGTATATGTCGTCGGGCAGGATATCAGCCTGGTTGGCACGGCCCGACCATAGATAGTTGCCATTGCGGACCGCCGTGCACAGACGCCACGCGGCTTCGAGAATCTTGGCGTCGCCCACGTCGACGAATCCCAATGCGACCAATTGCGACAAGGCGCTCAGCGTTCCGCCCACCCGCAGTTGCGCATGCCTGCCGGCATGCTGCAGCTGAAGCAGCTGGACGGTCCACTCCACGTCGGAGAGCCCGCCCTTGCCGAGTTTGAGATGCCGATCTCGACGCACGCCGCGGGGCAGGCGCTCGGCCTCCATGCGGGCCTTGAGCTTGCGGATGTCCGCAAGCTGCGCGGAGGACAGCGGCTCCTCGCTGTAGCGCAGCGGATCGGCGATTTCGGTGAGGAAGTCGTGGCCGAGCGCCGCGTCCCCGGCGGCATGACGGGCGCGCAACAGCGCCTGGCGCTCCCAGGTGCTGGCCCACGTCGTGTAATACTCGCGGCATGACGCGAAGGAGCGGATAATGGGACCGTTCTTGCCCTCGGGCCTCAAATCCAGATCCAATTCGATCTTGCGCTCCACGGTGGTCGGACCGGAGAGGATTTGGCGCAAGTCGTCAACCACGGATTTGGAGAACCGCCCGGCTTCGTGATCTTCGGCGCCGTTCATCGATCGATAGATCAGTATGGCGTCGGCATCCGAGCTGAAGTTCACTTCGCCGCCGCCATAACGTCCCATGGCAATCACCGCGATGGCGGCCGGGGCCGCGTCCAGACCCTGCTCACGCAGTTGATGGGCGACCGACCAATCCAGCGATGCCTGAATCAGCGCGTCATACACGTCGGTCATGCCCTTGAGGCTGGTGGCGTCGTCGATGACGCCGCTCATCCATCCCAGTCCGATGCGTTCGATCTCATGCCGGCGCATGGCGCGGATCGACGTGGCGAAATCATTGATGCTGCCGGCGTTCCGCTCCAAGGTGGCGCGGCACTGCACATCGAGATTCTCGCGGCTTCTGGCCTTGAGGTCGTCATCGCTGCCCAGCCAGGTGATCGACTCAACCGATTTGGTCAGCGCGTCGCCCAGAAAACGGGAGTTCGACAGCACGTGGCACAGCCGCTGGGCGGCGGACGGCGAATCGCGCAGGAAGCCCAGATATTCGCTTTCGGAGCCGAAATTCTCCTCGAGTTTGCGCCAGTTCAGCAGTCCCATGTCGGGATTTTGCCCGTTTCCCAGCCATTCAAGCACAGCCGGCAGAATGATGCGATTGATCTTGGCCGCGCGGCTCACACCGCTGGTCAGCGCCGTCACATGGCGCATGGCACTGTCCGGATCCGCGAAACCGATGGAGACGAAACGCGTTTTGGCGGCTTCGGAGCTGAGCGTCACCTCGTCGGGATCCAATCGCGCCGCAATCGGAAGCATGGGACGGAAGTAGATGTCCTGATGCAGACGGCGCACCTCGCGGCGTATCGCATCGAACTGTTCGACAAGCTCTTCCGGATGCAGCTTCATGGCGCGGCTGAGGCGGCGCAGCTCGGCGTTCCTGCCCAGTTCGTCCTTGCTGATCTGACGCTTGCGCTCTATGCCGCCGACGCTGCCCTGCCCCAAATCCGGAAACAGGTGCGTGCGCTTCAACGCCCACATCTGCTGACGATGTTCAAGCACCCGCTCGAACCGGTAGTCATGCGAGAGCTTCGCGGCCTGCCTGCGCGAGACGTACCCGCCATCGGATAGCGCCTGCAGCGAATCCAACGTGGACGCGGTGCGCAGCGACTCGTCGGTTCGGCCATGGACCAGCTGGAGCATCTGCACGGTGAACTCCACATCGCGCAGGCCACCCCGCCCGAGTTTGATTTCGCGGTCCTTCAGGGGGGACGGGATCAGATCCTCAACCCGCTTGCGCATCTGCTGACAGTCGTAGACGAAGTTCTTGCGCTGCGAAGCGCTCCAGACGAACGGACGGGTCATATCGACATAGCTGTGCCCGAGGTCGGGGTCGCCGGCCACCCGACGGGCCTTCAGCAGGGCCTGGAATTCCCAGTTTTCCGCCCACTTCTCGTAATAATGCCTGTGGGAGTCCAGGGTGCGCACCAGTGGGCCGTCCTTGCCCTCGGGCCGCAATCCCCCGTCGATCTGCCACAACGCCGGTTCGGCGCAGCCCATGATCACGGACATGCAGACGCGCTGCAGCAGGGTTCCCATCTTGGTGCCCACACGGATCAGGCGCTGATGGTCGATGCCGTCGTCGGCCGGCTCGACCACGTAGATCAGATCCACATCGGAGACATAGTTGAGTTCCTGGGCACCCAGCTTGCCCATGCCGATGATGGCGAAGCGAACGTGCTCGCTTCCCTCGACCTCATGCCGCGCGATCGCCAGTGCGCCTTCAAGCGCGGCGTCGGCCAGATCCGACAGCATGCGGCTGATCACCGGCTGCACGTACAGGGGGTCCTCGGCGGTGACGTCGCTGGCCATGATCGCCGACAGATGCCTGCGATAGCTGCGCCGAAGCGCGGTGGTGGCGTCGGCCAGGCCAAGACCGGCGACGGGCGCGACGGCAGTTGGGTCGGCCCCGACGGCTTCAAGGATATTCGACCTGCGTTCCGCGGCGGACAACTGGTTGCTTCGGCAGGGATCCGCGGCCGCGGCGGCTACCAGACCCGGCCGGATGCGCATCAGTTTGCCGATTTCGTCGGAGGCCCCGAGCACACAGACCAGACGGCGCTGATCGTCCTCGGTAGGCGCCAGCTCGCTGAAGCTGATGCGGCGCGACGGCAGCGACACAAGGATGTCATGCAGGTTGCGCAGGGCCGCGTCAGGATCGTAGGCGCATTGCAGCGAGGACAGCAGCACGTCAAGTTGCTTGGCTCCCATCCCGGCTTCATGAAGCGCTTCGATAAGTCGCTTGGCCTCCTCGATGTCGAGGAGACCCGCGTGGATCAGCTCCCGTGTACTGACGGTGTTGGGGGTAACAGTAGCCATGGATTCCAATCTACTCGATTAAGCGGTCAGCCGAACAACGGCCGCACATTATTCCAGATTCTTCTGGTAGCCGCCGGCTTGTTCATCGAATACAGATGGATCCCGTCCACGCCATGCGCCACCAAATCGCTGATCTGCTCGGAAGCGTACAGTTCGCCGGCCTTGGTGAGCTTTGCCGGGTCGTCGCCCCATCGCTCAAGCAGCGTTTCCACGCGAGACGGCACGCGGGAACCGCATAGACGGGCCATGCGGCGCACCGAAGCCGCATTTGTCACCGGCATAATGCCCGCCTCGATCGGCACGGTGATGCCGGCGGAGCGGGCCATGTCGAGGAAGCGGTAAAAATCGTCATTGCAGTAGAACAACTGGGAGATCAGATGGCTGGCGCCCGCATCGACCTTGCGCTTGAGGAACTCGACGTCCTGTTCGAAGCTGGCCGCCTGCGGATGCTTCTCCGGATAGCATGCGCCGTAGATTTTCAGCTCGGGACGCTGCTCGCGCACGTAGGCGACCAGGTCGCTGGCGTGCTGGAACACCCCCGCGGGCGTGCGGTCCGGAACGGGATCCCCTCGCAGGGCCAGCACGCCGGCCACCTTGGCCTCGTCGAACATGGCCAGCGCCTCGTCCACGGCCTGGCGGTCAAGGTACTGGGCGGTCAGATGGGCCACCGCCGGAATGTGATATTCGGCGTGAATGGTGTTGCAGATGCGCGCGGTGGCGGTGCGGTCGGATGATTTGCCGGTTCCGTACGTCACCGAGATGAACGCCGGGTTGAGTCCTTCAAGCCCGTCAAGCGTATCGTAGATGGTTCCGACCGGGGCGTTGCGCCTGGGCGGAAACACTTCCAAAGAGAACAGGGTGGTCATGCGGTTTCCTTTTTCGTCTGGATAATTCGACGAAGGATCTCCCGGCAATCGCCTTGGAGATCCTTCACTGCACATTGATGGTTCCGGTCGGGCGGCGTGCTGGCCGCCCCGAGCTCAGGAGAGCTTGGCGCGCACGGCCTTGGCGGCGGCGACCATATGCTCCAGGCTGGGCCAGGTTTCGGCCTGCCCGCGGGTCTTCAAACCGCAGTCCGGGTTGATCCACACCTTCTCCACGGCCATCTTGTCGAGAATCTCGCCAATGCGTCCCTCGATCTCCTGCTCGGAGGGGATGCGCGGCGAATGGATGTCGTAGACGCCCGGACCGGCTTCGGTTTCGAACCTGGCTTCGTGGATGGCGTCCAGCACCACCAAATCGCCGCGGGACGCCTCGAAGGAGATCACGTCCGCATCCATGGCATCAATGTCGCGAATGATGTCGTTGAACTCCGAATAGCACATGTGGGTGTGGATCTGCGTGGTCGGCTTCACCGCGGAATGCACCAGACGGAAGGCGGGAATGGCCCAGTCGAGGTACTTGGCATGCCAGTCGGACTTGCGCAGCGGCAGCTTTTCGCGCAGCGCGGCCTCATCGATCTGGATGACCTTGATGCCCGCCGCCTCGAGGTCGAGTACTTCGTCGCGGATGGCGAGGGCAAGTTGCTTGGTCTGCTGCTCATGGGTGATGTCCTCGCGCGGCCAAGACCAGTTGAGGATGGTCACCGGGCCGGTGAGCATGCCCTTCATGACGTGCTTGGTCCTGGACTGCGCATAGGCGGACCATTCGACGGTGATCGGCTTGGCGCGGGACACATCGCCCCATACGATCGGGGGCTTCACGCAGCGGGTGCCGTAGGACTGCACCCAGGCGTTCTTGGTGAACAGGAAGCCGTTGAGGTTCTGCCCGAAGTACTCGACCATGTCGTTGCGCTCGAACTCACCGTGAACGAGCACGTCGAGGCCGATCTCCTCCTGGTGCCTGATGCATTCGTCGATCTGGGTCTTGATGAACTCGTCGTAGGCTTCCTTGGTGATTTCACCCTTGCGCAGCTTGGCGCGCTCGGCGCGGATCTCCTTGGTCTGCGGGAAGGAGCCGATGGTGGTGGTGGGCAGCAGCGGCAGTCCCAACGCCTCGCGTTGCAGCTTCTGGCGTTCCGCGCGCAGCGGGGTGCGCACGTAATCGGCGTCGGTGAGCTTGTTGATGCGATCGGCCACCGCCTGGTCGGGAGTCACGCGGGTGCCGTCGAACAGCGCCTGGTTCGCCGCAAGGGCCTTATCGGACTTGAGTGCCTCGTCGTCCAGATCGGCGAGAGCCGCGATCTCGCTGAGTTCGCCGAGCTTTTCGACGGCGAAGGCGAAATGCTTCAGGTTCTCCGGGGCGATGCCGGTTTCGCCCTCGGTGCTGAACGGCACGTGGAGCAGGGAGCTGGCGGTGGAGACGGCCACGTTCGCGGTCTTCTCCTTCAGGGCGTCGATGATGCCGAGGCTCAGGGCATAGTTGTTGCGCCAGATGTTGCGGCCGTTGACCACGCCTGCAAACAGGGTGGTGCCGTCGGCCACGCCGTAGGTGTCAACCGCCTGCAGGTTCTCGTCGCGGCCTTCGTTGAGGTCAAGGCCGATGCCGTCGAATCCAAGCAGGTTCACGGTTTCGTACACGTCGGCGATATGGCCGAAGTAGGTGTTGAGCAGCACCTTGATCTTGCCGTTGCGGGCGGGCAGGATCTTGGAATACAGCGACTTGAAGAGTTCGACGTCGCCCGGCTCCTTGTCGAGCACCAGGTACGGCTCGTCGAACTGCACCCATTCGGCGCCAAGCTCGATGAATCTGGCCAGCACTTCGGCGTACACGGCGGCGACAGCCTGGCCGAGTCCCTTGTCGATTTCAAGCTCCTGGGCCTCGCTGGTGCGGGCCAGCTTGAGGAAGGTGTAGGGGCCGATGAACACCGGCTTGGTGAGGACGCCGAGTTCCTTGGCCTCGCTGAACTCGTCGAAGGCCTTGGTGGAGTTGAGCTTGATCTCGGTGGCGGCGTCGAATTCGGGCACCAGGTAGTGGTAGTTGGTGGTGAACCACTTCTTCATCGGCAGCGCGGTCACGTCGCCGGCCTCGCCCTGATAGCCACGGGCCATGGCGAACAGCGTGCCCTCGGCGTCGAGGGACAGGCGCTGGTAGCGCTGCGGAATCACATTCAGCAGGATGGCGGTGTCGAGCATCTGATCGTAGTAGCTGAAATCGTTGCTGGGGATCAGATCGATGCCGGCCGCCTGCTGAAGCTTCCAGTGCTTGGCGCGAAGGCCCTTCGCGGTGGAGCGGACGGCGTCTATGTCGTTCGCGCCCTTCCAGTAGCCTTCGATGATCTTCTTCAGTTCACGGTTCTGCCCAATACGCGGAAAGCCGGAAACGGACGTCAATGCAGACATGAATCCTCCAGAAACACACGGTCTTAACCTGAACAGCCTATCAAAATGCCTGAATATCAAGCCATCAGGCCAGTTAAGATGTCGCTATAGATCAAGCTTATAACCATGCGGCAGCCGCCGCTGCGACGCTTCCGCCGGAACCCGTGCTAGTCGAAATCCTTGACCCCGAGCACCGCCACCAGCTCGGCGCAGTGGACCTGCCACTCGTCGAAGGGCTTGTCGCAGGTGAAAATCGCCACGGAAGCGGTTGACAGACCCAGTGACAGCAGATCGAGCAATCCGGGATCGGAATTCGACGACGCCAGCCACTGGCAGCTGATCGACAACGTGGGTTCATGCCCGAGGATCATGAGCACATGTGTTTTCCCGTGCGTATGCGCCAACTCGTCCAGCACCGACTGCACGCCGCCGTCATACAGACTCTGCCGGTTGTTGATGGTCGGCTTGTCGCCGAAGGACTTGAGCAACCGCTCCATGGTCTGCTGCGCGCGGACGGCGCCGGACACCGACGCGACATCCGGGACCAGTCCCAGCTCGGTGAGTCCACGGCCCACGATTTTCGCCTGCTTGGCCCCTTTGTCGGTGAGCTTCCGATTACGGTCGTTGCCGGCGTCGTACGGCTCCGCCTTGGCATGCCGCATCACAATGAGAACGTATTTGCCTCGCGCGATTTTCTTGGCCAATTTCTTGAAGTTGACGCTCATGGCAAACCCCTTCGCCGGACAACGCAATGCTTTCTGGCAATTGTACTCGTCATCGGGCCTCCGAGGCCGAACGACCCTCCCGACGACGAACGGCGTTCCCGGACAGCGGTCAGGCAACACCCTCCTCACGGCCGGAGGGCGGGGCGAGATTGCCCACCTGACGATCCAGGTCGCGAATCACCTTGCCGAGCTTGCGGTCCGAAATGTCGCGCAACTCCAGTTCGGCCAGATCCCGGGACTCGGCGTCGGCGGAATCGACATCCGTATAGGTGTCTTTGGTGGCGCGCTCACGCTTGCGCAGCGGCGCCACCCCGTCGGCCATGGCGCGGGACGTCAACAGGAACCCGGTGTGCCCCACCATCGTGTGATCGGGGCGCACGGCGAGCCCCTGCACCTTCCACGCGCGTTCCAGCAGCTCGCTCACCTGGGGTTCGGTCCACTGGTCGGCGTCCCGCAGCGCCTCGGCGAGGCGGCTCAGCTGCGTGGTGGTGGTCACATAGGCGACGAGCACGCCGCCGGGAGCCAGCACGCGATGAGTCTCGGGAAGACGGTTCCACGGGTCGAGCATGTCGAGCATGACGCGATCGTACCAATGGGCGGGCAGGGCGGCGGCCACCGAGTCGAAATCACCGGTTTTCAGATCCCACCACGCGGGTCGCTCTCCGAAATACACGGTGACGTTGGCTTCGGCGACATGGGCGAACCGCGGGCGCAGCTCGATGGTGGTGAGATTCCCCCGAGGCCCCACGGCATCCAGCAGATGCAGGCTCATGGCCCCCGATCCGGCGCCGGATTCAAGCACGCGCATGTCGCGGCGAATGTCGCCAAGCGACAGGACCTGGGCGATGTCCTTGGGGTACATGATCTGCGCGCCCCGAGGCATGGACAGCACATAGTCGGCCAGGCGCGGGCGCATCACGGCATAATCCCAGCCGCCGATCGCCCGGGCGGACTTCCATGGCTTGCCGGCGTCCCTGCCCGGATTCGCCGCATTGATCTGCGCCTCGCGCTTGGCGTGCACCGTGGTCACGACCACGCCCTCCGTGCGCCCGATCACGTCGTCATGCAGGATCAGACCGTGCGCGGTTTGCGTGGAGCCGCCCGCGACCAGCTGGTCGGTGATCATGTTCCCCCGGCGATCCGTGAACTGGACCTTCTCCCCTGCGCATAACGGCCCGCGTCGCATGTCTATCACTGCTCCTTGCTCGAATGGTCGGTATCTTGCCGAAAACATCAACCAGTGTAGCGGCCGGCGCGATCCCCGGCACGGGGTGCGCACCGGCCGCCCGATATCAGGCGGACCGTCCGGCCGCCCGCCTATTCCTCATCGCCCTGCGAGAACTGGCTGTTGTACAGATCGGCGTATGCGCCGTTCCTGGCCAGCAGCTCGTCATGGGTGCCCTGTTCGACGATTGTTCCGTGATTGACCACCAGAATCAGATCCGCGTCGCGGATGGTCGACAGACGGTGTGCGATCACGAAGCTGGTGCGGCCCTTGCGCAGCTGATTCATGGCCTGCTGGACCAGCACTTCGGTTCTCGTGTCCACCGATGAGGTCGCCTCGTCGAGAATCAGGATGTCCGGATCCGACAGGAACGCGCGGCAGATGGTCATCAGCTGGCGTTCGCCCTGGCTCAGTTCAGAGGATTCGTCCCTGAGTTCGGTGTCGTAGCCCCTGGGCAGGCGGCGAACGAATTCATCCACATGCGTGGCGCGGGCGCCGGCGATCATCCGATCGTCCGAAAGCTGCCGCCCCTCGCGCACGCCGTACAGCAGATTGTCGCGAATCGTGCCGTCGAACAGCCATGTGTCCTGCAGCACCATGCCGAAATGGCTGCGCAGATCATGGCGGGACATGGTGCGGGTGTCCACGCCGTCGATCGTGATCGTTCCGCCCTGGATCTCGTAGAAGCGCATGAGCAGATTGACCAGTGTGGTCTTGCCGGCGCCGGTCGGTCCCACGATGGCGACGGTTTGGCCCGGCTCGGCCGTCAGGGACAGGTCCTCGATCAACGGGTCGGCCGGATCGTAGGAGAACTTCACATGATCGAATTTCACCAATCCGCGCATGTCTTCGACGTCGGCGCCGTTCTCGGCGTCCGGCTCCTCCTCCTCGGCGTCCAGGAATTCGAAGATGCGCTCGGCCGAAGCCAGCGAGCTTTGCAGCATGGTGGCCATCGAGCTGAGCTCCCCGATCGGCTGCGACAACTGGCGCGAATACTGGCTGAAGGCCTGCAGGTCGCCCAGGCTCATGGTGCCGGACAGCACCTTCAGACCGCCCACCACCACAACGACGACAAAATTGAGGTTGCTGAAGAACATGGCGACGGGCTGGTTCAGTTCGGCCAGGAACTGGGCCTTGAACGACGAGTCGTACAGGTCCCTGTTGCGACGATTGAACTCCTCCGTCGCATTGCGCTCCTGTCCGAAGGCGCGGATCACCAGATGGCCGGTGAACATCTCCTCGACCTGGCTGTTCACCGCGCCGGTGGCGCTCCATTGGCGGAAGAAATACGGCTGGGACTTCCTGATGATCGCATAGGCGCACAGCACCATCAGCGGAACGACGATCAGTGACACCAGCGTCAGCAGCGGCGAGATGGTGAGCATCATGATGATGGTCCCGATGATGGAGAACACGGCGAAGACGAATTCTCCGAGCACCTGCTGCAGCGTCTGGCCGATATTGTCCACGTCATTGGTGGTACGGCTCATGATCTCGCCGCGGGGTACACGATCGAAATAGTTCAGCGGCAGACGGTCGATTTTCTCCTCGATCTGCCTGCGCATGCGGTACACGGCGTTGGTGACCAGCCGGGTCATGGTCCACCCCTGCAGCCAGCGCAGCAGCACCGTGCAGACGAACACGCAAGCGGTGATGCCGAGGATCATGGCGACTTTCGGGAAGTCGACCCCGGATCCCGGATGGATGTCCATGGTGGAGACCATGTCCACCATGGAGCCCATGCCGTTCGTCTTCATCATCGTGATGGCCTGTTCCTTGGTCATCCCCGCCGGCAGCATTTTGGAGATCACGCCTTCGAACAACACATTCGTGGCCTGTCCCATGATCTTCGGTCCAAGCACCATCGTCATGGTCGCCAGCGTCGCGGCGACAAGCACCACGGCCGTGCGAATCCTGTCCCGAACCACATAGGCAACCAGACGACGCATGGTATGCCCCCTCGGCTTGTTGGTCATCGGAGCGGATGACGGTTGTCCTCCCTTGGGCATCAGTCCTCCTCCTTCCTCGCATCGGATTGCGCAATGGCCGCGTCGGCTTGCCTCAATTGCGAATCCGCGATGTTTTGATAAATCGGGCACGTGCGCATCAGTTCCTCGTGCGTTCCCTTGCCCACGATCCTGCCGTTGTCCATGACGAGAATCTGGTCGGCGTCCATCACCGTGGAGATGCGCTGGGCCACGATGATCACCGACGAGTGGCGGGTGATCGGCTTCAGGGCGTCGCGCAGCCGGCGATCGGTGGCAAAGTCAAGCGCCGAGAAGGAGTCGTCGAAGGTGAAGATCTTCGGCGACCGCATAACGGCCCTCGCGATGCACAGACGCTGGCGCTGGCCACCCGAGAAGTTCGTGCCGCCCTGCGCCACTTCGGCGTCAAGCCCCTTGGGATTCTCACGGATGAATCCGTCGGATTGCGCTATTGCCAGGGCCTTCCACATGTGCTCCTCGGTGGCGTCGCCATTGCCGAATCGGAGGTTGCCGGCCACGGTGCCGCTGAACAGCAGCGCCTTCTGCGGGACCGTGCCGAACAGTTCTGCCAGACGGTGCGGATCGTATTCCCTCACGTCGTGACCGTCCACCAGCACGTGCCCTTCGGTGACGTCGAACATGCGCTGCGCCAAACGGATGACGGTGGATTTGCCAGATCCGGTGGCGCCGATGATGGCGGTGGTCTGACCGGGTTTGACGGTGAAACTCACGTCGTCCAGCACCGGATCGTCTGCGCCCGGATAGCGGAAGCTGACATGGTCGAAACTGATCTCGCCGTGTGCGTCGGACGGTTCATACGGATGTTCCGGCGCGACGATCGAGGGCACGGTGTCGCGCACTTCGTTGACGCGTTCGGCGGACACCGACGCGCGCGGCATCATGACGGACATCATGGCCGCCATCATCAGCGCGATGAGAATCATCATGAGGTACTGGATGAACGCCTGCAGCGAGCCGATCTCCATGCCGCCCGAATCGATGCGCTTGCCGCCGAACCACATGATCGCGATATTCGACAGGTTGATGACGAACATCATCAGCGGCATCATCAAGCTCATCAGACGACCGACGCCCAGCATGGTGGCGTAGAGCTTGTCGTTGCCGTCCTTGAACCGCTCGGCTTCGGTGTGTTCGCGGTTGAACGCCCTCACGACGCGCACGCCGGTTATCTGCTCGCGCACGATGCGGTTGAGATTGTCGAGCCGCTTCTGCAACTGGCTGAACAGCGGTCCCATACGGCTCATGAGCAGACCCGCCACCACGGCGATCACCGGAAGAATGACGACCAGCGAGCCGGTGAGCGGCACATCCTGCTTCAGCGCGAGCACAATGCCCCCGAGAAACGTGATCGGCGCCTGCAAGATGATCATGAAGCCCTGGAAGAACATCATCTGGATCTGCTGGACGTCGTTGGTCGCGCGGGTGATCAGCGATCCTGCGGAGAACCGCTCCACCTCCTGCAGGGAGAAGCCCTCGACTGCCGCGAAGTAGTCACGTCGCACTTCGTACCCGATGCGCATGGCAAGCCGCGCCGAAAAATACGCCGCCACGACGGCGGCCGCAACCTGGAGCGCCGAGAGGCCCAGCATGGCGGCCCCGTAACGGTAGATCTCATCGCGGTTGCCGGACGCGACGCCCTTGTTGATGATGTCGGCGTTCAAATTCGGCAGATACAGGCTCAGCAGCGCCTGGACGATCTGGAAGACGACCAGAGCCGCGACCTCGCCCTTGTACGGGCGCAGATATTCTTTCATAATCCGAAACATCCGATTCCATACTCCTTTCTGTGATATGCATCTCGATATGCATCGACGGCGAATCCGACGATGACGGCCTAGTGGCGCAGCACGCCATCCATGACGATGCTTGAGGCGTCATCGGCCGTGATACCGAAATCGTGGAATTCGCGGGCCATCGCCATGGACATCACCACGCTCTGCACAAAGGCCACCACGGTGTCAACCGGCATGCGCAACTGGTCGGCGTCGGGACCGATCAGGTCATGGCAACATCGCGTCAGGTACGACAGTCGTTCCTGGTAGGTGTTTTTGACGCGTGTGATCTCCGACTTATGCGCTTCGACCGCGCCCTTGGCGCGCTGACCCTCCGATCCGCGCAGAAAACGTCTGAAGATGACCATCATGTGGACCCAGGACGATATGAGGTCGGTGGCCAGCGCGATATAGACGTCAAGGCGCTCCCGCAGGCTCGGCAGTTCATGAAGGGCCGCCAGCCGGCCGTCGGCGTCGTCATTGCGTGCCATTTGTTCGAGCCGATGCGAGAACGCCGCGATCAGCAGCTCCTCCTTGGAATCGAACACCCTGAACAAGGTGCCTTCCGCCACACCGGCCGCCTGGGCAAGCTCCTTGGTGGTCATGGTCATCTCGCTGTCGACCACTTGCCGGCTCACCGCTTCCAATATGGCTTCGCGACGCCGGTCGCTCGACATTGCCCGGGCTCTCGGTTTTCTTGCCTTCGCGGATTCATTGGTCACGGCGCATCACCATACCACAAATGAGTGAGTACTCACTCATTTACTCCGAAAGAAAAAAGGGATGTGTGACGGCTCAGCACCGCATCACACATCCACCCGATTCTCCCCCGGGGACGACGCACGCCTGGGCGGCATGGCACCTACCCCGCGAACGCCATCCAACGTCCCCCATCATGCGCCACCGTCAGATCGAGCCCGAAAATGGCGCTGAGCCGTTCGGAGGTAAAGCCGTGCTCCAAATCACCGGCATAGACGATCGTGCCCGGCGCCGGATCATGACCGGCCACGTTATCGGCATACGCATCCGCCTCATTGCCGCTGACACGGCCCATGATGGCCACATGGTCAAAGCCCGGGGGGATCTCTTCCAGACGATGGGTGACGAGAATCACCGTGCGCCCGGCATCCCGCTCCCCTATCTCACTCAGCGCCCGCAGCGCGAGCTCCCGCCCGCCGAGATCAAGCCCCGTGGTGGGTTCATCCAGGATCAGCAGATCGGGATCGGCCATCAGGGCCCGGCAAATCAGCACCCGGGTCCGCTCGCCCTCGGAGAGCTTGAACATCTGCTTGCCCTCAAGGTAACCAATGCCGAACTGCGCCATCAACGCGCGCGCCCTGGCGTATTCCTCGGCGCTATACGTGTCCTTCCAGCGCCCGGTCACCGCCTTGGTGGCGGTGACCACCGCGTCGAGCGGATCCTCGTCCCCCGGAAACGCACGGGCGAGTTCTGCCGAGCTCAGTCCGATGCGCTGGCGATACGAAAAGACGTTCACCTTGCCCAACCGATTGCCGAGGATCTCGACGCTGCCCTCGGAAGGATGCCCGCGAGTGGCCATCATCCGCACCAACGAGGATTTGCCGATGCCGTTGGGTCCGAAGAGGATCCATTTCTCCCCGCGCTTGACATCCAGATTGACGTCGGTGAGGATCACGCGACGCTGACGGCGGAACTCCACGCCGCGAAGCACTAATGCAGATTCGGCCATATCACTTCCGCTCATCCAGCACGGACTGATACACGGCGACGGTGCGATCGGCGATGGACTCCCAGCTGAAATGGTCGCGGGCACGCTCGTAACCCGCATGGCCCATGCGCTTGGCACGGTCGGGATCCTCAAACACCTTGTCGATGGCCGCAGCCATGTCGTGCACGAACTTATCGGGATCCGTGGGGGTGCCGGTGCCGTCATGCAGCTGGTCGATTGGGACCAGATAGCCGGTTTCGCCATCCACCACCACTTCGGGAATGCCGCCCGTCGCCGACGCCACCACGGGCAGACCGCACGCCATGGCCTCGAGGTTGACGATGCCCAGCGGCTCGTAGATGCTCGGGCAGATGAAGGCGTCGCAGCCATGTTCAAGCGCGTTCAGTTCCGGACGCGGCAGCATCTCCTCGATCCAGATGATATTGCCCCGCTCCGCATCCAGGCGGGCGAATGCGGTTTTGACCTCCTCGGCGATCTCCGGGGTGTCCGGCGCGCCGGCGCACAGCACGACCTGGATGCCCTTGTCGATGAGATGCAGGGCCTTCAGCAGATACGGCAGGCCCTTCTGGCGGGTGATACGGCCGACGAACAGCAGCGTGGGCTTGTCGCGGTCGATGTGATAGCGATCGAACACCCCCCACCCCTCGTCATCAGGCGCGGGCGTGTCAAAATCGCTCATGGTGATGCCATTGTGCACCACCACCACCTTCGCCGGATCCACATTCGGATAAGCGGCGAGAATATCCTCTCGCATGCCTCCGGAAACCGCGATGATGCGGTCGGCGTGCTCATACGCATCGCGCTCGGCCCAGGACGACAGGTTGTAGCCGCCGCCGAGCTGCTCGCGTTTCCACGGGCGGAAGGGCTCAAGGCTGTGCGCGGTGATAACCAGCGGAATGTCGTGCAGCTGCTGGGCGAGACGGCCGGCCAGACAGGCGTACCACGTATGAGCATGCACCAAATCGGCATCCACGTCATTGGCGATCTGCAGGTCCACGCCAAAGGTCTTCAGGGCGGCATTGGCGTCGGACAGCTCCGCCGGAACGTCATAGCCGACAAGCTTGAGGCTGCCCTTCGCCCGATCGGCATTGGGGATCACGGGAACATCGTCCGAAGTGCGCCTGCCGTCAAAGGCGCGCACGGTCACGTCGATCCGCTCGGCCAGCACCTTCGACAATTCCTCGGCGTGCACCCCCGCGCCCCCGTACACATGCGGCGGATATTCCCTGGTCACCACGTCAACCTTCATAGCGTCTCCTTCGAACCGGTTTGACTCTCAACCACCTACCAATATACCGGCTGCGCCTCCACCGACACGGCAACGGGGAACACGGGTCAGACGGCCGTGCCGTTGGCGTCGAGATTCGGATTGCGCTTCGAATCACCCGCGGTGAAGAACAGGCTGAGCGTGCCGACGACGAACACCGCCGACACCGTGATGATCAGCCACAGCGGATGCTCCGGCAACCACATCACCACGAAGAACCCGATGATCGAAACGGTGATGAGCACCCAGCTGACCAGACGGGCCCATCCCTTCGCCCCGTGCGGCGCGGTGAAGCCCTTCGAGGGATTGCGATAGTTCGGGTTGGTGTTGTACGCGGTTTCCGTCGCGATGTCCTCCACATGGGCCGTGGGCTTCCAGGGACCGGAATCGTCCACGCCCTCCTGCAGGCGCCGCGACTTCTCCTGAAGCTGGTATTCGTCAATCATGCCGGAACGGCCGCGTCCACGAGTCTGATCGTATTGGGACGGGATGCCGCGGCGGCTGCGTTTCGCCTGGGCACGTCGTTCAGCGCGGTTAGCCATAGTTGCTCCCTTCGGCTAGGCATAAACAATGGATCCTGCGGTCGATGATACCGCAGGATCCAACGGCGCCATTGACCCGAACCCCTGTCCGGGTCTCAATGGCGATCCAATTCGGCAGCCGTTCAGCGAGGCAGCATCATCGGCCGGTCGGACGCCGCGATCGGGGCGGGAAGCTCGGTGGCACCGGTGAGGAACTTGTCCACGGCGGCCGCGCAGGAACGTCCCTCCGAAATGGCCCACACCACCAGGCTCTGGCCTCGTCCGGCGTCGCCGCAGACGAAAACCCCCTCCTGCGACGTGGCGAACTCGTCATCACGAGCCACATTGCCGCGACGATCGAGATCGACGGGCAGCTGATCGACCAGCGTCGTGGTGTCCGGATGCAGGAAGCCCACGGAAATCAGCACCAGATCGGCGGGCAGCACACGCTCGGTGCCCGGCTGACGGGTGAACGGGCCATCCTCGCCGGGAGCCACCGACACGACCTTCAGGCCGGTGACATGGCCGGTTTCGTCGGCGACGAACCCTTCGGAGGCCGTGGAGTTCTCAACGTGGACGCGGGCCCGTTCCTCCTCGGAACCGACAAAGTTGACCGAATCGGTGCTGTACAGGTATTCGCCGCCCTCGGCCATCGACGAGGTCTTCTGGTACAGGCGGGCGAAGGTCGGCCAGGGAGCGTTGTCCGGACGGGACGTCGGCTCCTTCGGCATGATCTGCAGCACGGTGACGTCCTTGGCCCCCTGACGGATCGCGGTGCCCAGGCAGTCGGAGCCGGTGTCGCCTCCACCGATCACGATGACGTGCTTATCCTTGGCGGTGATGTCATGCACCGGCTTGACGCCGTAGACGCGACGCGTGGCGTCGGGCAGGAACTCCATGGCGAAGTGAATGCCCTTCAAGTCGCGGCCGGGGATCTTCATATCGCGCGGCACGGTCGAGCCGATGGCCACGACCACGGCGTCATACCGATCTCGCAAATCATCCCAGCTGATGTCCTTGCCGATTTCGACACCGGTGCGGAACCGGGTGCCCTCGGCCTCCATCTGCTCAATGCGGCGATCGATCAGGTGCTTGTCGAGTTTGAAGTTCGGAATGCCGTAGCGCATCAGGCCGCCGATGGCGTCATCGCGTTCGTAGACCACCACGGTATGCCCGGCGCGGGTGAGCTGCTGGGCGCAGGCCAAGCCGGAAGGTCCGGAACCAACCACGGCCACGGTCTGGTCGGTGAGGCGCTGCGGTGGCAGAGGCTTGACGTAGCCGAGCTCCCACGCCTGGTCGATGATGGTCACCTCATCGTTCTTGATCATGGTCGGTGGCTGGTGAATGCCGAGCACGCAGGAGGCCTCGCACAGCGCCGGGCAGATACGCCCGGTGAACTCCGGAAAGTTCGACGTGGTGGACAGGCGATTGTAAGCGTCCTCCCACTTCTCCTGACGAACCAGATCATTGAATTCGGGGATCAGGTTGCCCAGCGGACAGCCGGACATGCAGAACGGGGTGCCGCAATCCATGCAGCGGGCGGCTTGCTCGGTGGTCCAAGGCTGCAGGCCTGACTCGGCATGAACGTCGAACCAGTCCTTAATGCGCTCGGATACCGGCCGCTCGGCAAGCTCGTGACGGGTGCGGACCTTCAGGAATCCTCTGGGATCTCCCATTTCAGTGGGCTCCTTCCATGACTTGTTCGTACGTCTTCTCCCACACGCCGGGCGCGGAGAAGTCGATGTTGTTGGCTTCGGCCTGCGCCATGGCGTTCAGCATGGCGACATAATGCGCTGGCACCACATGGGTGAAGCGTGTGACGGCATCGGCCCAGTCGCCCAGAAGCTCCTTGGCAAAGGCCGAACCGGTCTCCTCGGCATGCCTCTTGACCAGTTCATGAACCAGCTGCTCGTCCTCGCCCTCAAGCGGCTTGAACAGCAGAGAGCCGTCATGCGCGGCGGCGGGGTTGACCTTGTTCATGTCCAGATCGAGCACATAGGCGTTGCCGCCGGAGAAGCCCGCGCCGAAGTTGCGGCCGGTCGAGCCAAGCACCACCACGGTGCCGCCGGTCATGTATTCGCAACCGTGATCGCCGACGCCCTCCACCACAAACGTGGCACCGGAATTGCGCACCGCAAAGCGTTCGCCGGAACGTCCGGCCACGAACATCTCTCCGGATGTCGCGCCGAAACCGGTGACGTTGCCCGCGATGACGTTCTCATGCGGGTCGAAGCTCACACCGTCCTCCGCGCGGACGATGATGCGGCCACCGGACAGCCCCTTGCCTGCATAGTCGTTGACTTCACCGTAAATGCGCATGGTTTCGCCCTTGGGGATGAACGCACCGATGGACTGGCCTCCGGAGCCGTGAAGCGTCATGTCGATGGTGTTGTCCGGCAGACCCTCCTCACCATAGCGGCGGGTGATCTCATAGCCGACCATCGTGCCGACCGTGCGGTTCACATTTCGGATCGGCAGCTCGATGAGCACCGGCTCCTTGCGCTCAAGCGCGGGTTGGGCCATCTTGATGATGTCGTTGTCCAACGCCTTGCCGAGCTCGTGGTCCTGGGTCTCGGTGTTGTGCAGGATGGTCCCGGGGATCGGACCTGGCTGCATCAGCACGTTGGTCAGATCGACGCCGTCGGCCTTCCAGCGCTTGATCGCCTCGTCCTGGTCGAGACACTCGACATGGCCCACGGCCTCCTTCAGCGTGCGGAAGCCGAGCTCGGCGAGGATCTCGCGAACCTCCTCCGCGATGTACATGAAGAAGTTGATCACATATTCGGGCTTGCCCTTGAAGCGTGCGCGCAGCTCGGGGTCCTGGGTGGCGATGCCCTGCGGACAGGTGTTCTTCTGGCACGCGCGCATCATCACACAGCCTTCGACGATCAGCGCGGCAGTGGCGAAGCCGAATTCCTCGGCGCCAAGCAGCGCGGCGATCACCACGTCACGGCCCGTCTTGAGCTCGCCATCGCACTGCACGACGATGCGGGAACGCAAACCGTTGAGAATCAAGGTCTGCTGAGTTTCCGCCAAACCGATCTCCCATGGGGTGCCGGCGTGACGAATGGCGTTCAACGGCGCAGCGCCGGTGCCGCCATCATAGCCGGAGATCAGCACCACGTCGGCATGGCACTTGGCCACACCCGCCGCGATCGTTCCGACGCCGAACTCAGAGACCAGCTTGACATGCACCCGGGCCTTCGGATTCGCCATCTTCGCATCGTTGATCAGCTGCTTGAGATCCTCGATCGAATAGATGTCGTGATGCGGCGGCGGGGAAATGAGCTCCACGCCCGGAGTGGCGTGACGGACCTTGGCGATCCACGGCGGCACCTTGGCACCGGGCAGATGGCCTCCCTCACCGGGCTTGGCGCCCTGGGCGAGCTTGATCTGCAGATCCGTGGCATGGACCAGATAATTGGAGGTGACGCCGAAACGGGCGGAGGCGATCTGCTTGATACGACTGTAACGCAGCGGGTCGTTGATGCGATCGTCCTCCTCGCCGCCTTCGCCGGAGTTGGAACGCGCGCCCAGCGTGTTCATGGCGATGGCAAGCGTCTCATGCGCCTCTCGGGAGATGGAGCCATAGCTCATGGCACCGGTGGAGAAGCTCTTGACGATCTCGCTGGCCGGCTCGACCTCGCTGATGTCGATCGGCTTGCGGTCATGCTTGAACTTCATCAGGCCACGCAGAGTCATCAGACGGTTCGAGGTGTCGTTGATGTGGTGCGAGTACTTCTTGAACATCTGGTAGTCACCGCGTTGGGTCGACTGCTGCAGCAGGAAAATCGCCTCGGGATCGTTGAGATGGTCCTCACCGGTGCGCCGCCACTTGTATTCGCCGCCGGTTTCGAGGTTCATATGCGGGGTGGCGGTCCACTGGTTCGGATACGCCACACGGTGACGGATCGCCACCTCTTCGGCGAGCTCGTCCAATCCCACGCCGCCAACCTGGGAGACGGTGCCGGTGAAGTACTTGTCGACGATCTGCTTGTTCAGTCCGACGGCCTCGAAGAGCTGCGCGCCACGGTAGCTCATAATCGTGGAGACGCCCATCTTCGACATGATCTTGAGCACGCCGATCGACAGGGCCTTGGTGAGGTTCTTCACGGCGGTGGGCGCATCGACCTTGAGATATCCGGTACGGGCCAGATCCTCGACCGACTCGAAGGCGAGGTACGGGTTCACGCAGGCGGCGCCGTAGGCGATCAGCAGGGCGACATGGTGGACCTCGCGCACATCGCCGGCCTCGACGGCCATGGAGATCTGCGTGCGCGTATGGCGACGCAGCAGGTGGTGCTGCACCGCGGAGGTCAGCAGCAGCGAGGGGATCGGCCCCCAGGTGTGGTTGGACTCACGGTCGGACAGCACGATGAAGTTGCTGCCGTTGGCGATGGCCTCGTCGATTTCGCCGAAGATCTCCTCGAGGCGGGCCTCCAGCGCCTTGCCGCCACCGGCCACCTGATACAGACCCTTGACGACGTACGACTTGTAATAGCCGCCAAGCACCTTCGCCTTGTCGAGCCGCTTGAGCTGTGCCATTTCATCGGAGTTGATGACGGGCTGCGGAATGAGGATCTTCTTGGCGTGCAGTTCGGTGTCCTCGAGGAGGTTCGGCTCCGGGCCGATCGCGGATTCCAGGGAGGTGACGATTTCCTCGCGCTCCCAGTCCAGCGGAGGATTGGTGACCTGCGCGAACTTCTGATGGAAGTAGTCGAAGAGCATGCGGCTGCGCTTGGAAAGCACCGGCAGCGGGTTGTCGTTGCCCATGGAACCGAGCGGTTCCTTGCCGGTATTGGCCATCGGTGCGAGCAGCATCTTCAGATCCTCTTCGGTGTAGCCGAACGCACGCTGGCGACGCTGCACCGATTGCCCGGAATGACTCACATGCTCGCGCTGCGGCAGGTCGGACAGCTCGACGGAGTTGCCTTCGACCCACTGGCGATACGGATGCTGGGACGCCAGCTGGTGCTTGATCTCGTCGTCGGGGATCACGCGACCTTCGGCGGTGTCGACCAGAAACATCTTGCCCGGCTCCAGACGGCCTTTGGCTACGATGTTCCTCTGCTCGATCTTCGGCAGCACGCCGGCTTCGGAGGCCAGCACCAGGTATCCGTCGGAGTCGAGCTGCCAGCGGCCGGGACGGAAGCCGTTGCGGTCCAGCAGCGCGCCGACCTGGGTGCCGTCGGTGAAGATGATGTCGGCGGGGCCGTCCCACGGCTCGATCAGGGTGTTGTTGTACTCGTAGAACGCCCTGACATCGGGATCGAGGGACGTGTTCTTCTCCCATGCGGGGGGCAGCATCATGCAGATGGCGTGGGGCAGCGAGCGACCGGCCAGATGCAGCAGCTCGAGACATTCGTCGAAGGTTCCGGAATCCGAATATCCCGGCGTGGTGATGGGCAGCAGCGACTTGAATTCGCCAAGCAGCTTGGAGCTCAACCGGCCCTCGCGGGCCGACAGCCAATTACGGTTGCCCTGAATGGTGTTGATCTCACCGTTATGGGCCAGCAGGCGGAACGGCTGGGCCAGCGGCCAGCTCGGGAAGGTGTTGGTGGAGAAGCGGGAATGCACGATGGCGATGACGGTTTTCATGCGCTCATCGCTCAGATCCTTGAAGAACGGCGTGAGCTGCATGGTGGTCAGCATGCCCTTGTAGGTGATGGTACGGGCCGACAGCGAGGCGAAATACACGCCGACTTCATGCTCGACGCGCTTGCGGATGCGGAAGGTCTTGCGGTCCAGATCCACGCCGGCCAGCTCGCCGTCGGGGGACGCGACCACCAAGGTCTTGAAGCTCGGCATGGTGGCCAAGGCCTGCAAGCCCAGCCCATCGGGGTTGGTGGGTACCACGCGCCAGGCAAGGACCTCAAGCCCCTCCTCGCGCACGATATTAGCAATGGCCTGCTCCTGGCGGCCGGAAGCGGCAATGTCGCGATCAAGGAATGCGATGCCTGCCGCGTAGTGCCCCGCCGGTGGCAGCTCCGCATCGATGACGGCCCGCATGAACTCATCGGGCATGCTCATCAGAATGCCGGCGCCGTCGCCGGTGTTCTCCTCGGCTCCGACTGCGCCTCGATGGTTCAGGTTGACCAGCACCTCGATGGCATTGTCGATGATTCTGCGTTCGGGCCGCTTGTTCAACGTAGTGACCATACCGACGCCACAGGCGTCGTGTTCACTGGTTGAGTTATACAACCCTTGGGAATCGTGGATCGTCAGATCAAGCGGGGCGTGGAAAGTCACCGAAACCACCTTCAGCTGTTTTGGCGAGGCCGGTTGGCCTTGCGGTTCTTTGGTAAAAGCTTTCTTAGGGTAGCGCCGGCGCATGTCAGCTTTGTTTCACTGTCCATATACCGAATAACCCCAAAAGTCAAGACCGGTTTTTACCGCGGGAAGTGCGGCTCACAGGCCCAAGGCATCGAATATCCGCTCAATCACCAGATCGTTCAGCAGACGCCCCCGACGCGTGGCGACGATATGTGGGCCGGAACGCGTCACCAGCCCCTCCCGTTCCAGCCCGGTGACGTCCACCGGCATGGGAAGCGCATTGAGATCCAACCCGTCCCGGATGCGCATGGCGAGCATGACGCGTTCCTCGAGACTCTCCCTGGAGGATATGCTTTCGCGCCCGGCCCAGGGAACGCGACCGTCCGCGATGGCGAGCCCCCAGAGCCGGGGATGCGCGATGCCCCAGGAACGCAGGCCGATGGCGGAACCGCCGGCATGCGCGCCGTCACGACTCTGCTCGGCGAAGCCATTGTAATGCGAATGGGCTCCTGGACCCAGACCGGCCCAATCAACGTTGTTCCAATACCCGAGGTTGTGTCGCGACTCATAGCCGGGACGGGCCCAGTTGGACACCTCGTACCACTGCAACCCGGCCTGTTCGAAGAGCTCGTCGGCGATTTCGTATTTGGCCGCCTCGTCATCGTCGTCGGGTTTCGGCAACGTGCCCGCGGCGATCCGACGGCCCATTTTCGTCGTGGGCTCAACGGTTAGCGCATAGGCTGAAATATGGTTGACGCCAAGGTCGATGGCCGTGCGCACCGAAGCGCGCCAATCATCCAGGCTCTCCCCCGGCGCTCCGTAAATCAGATCCACGCTGGAGCGCAGCCCGGCAGCCCCGGCGGCCCGTATTCCGGCCGTGACATTGGCGGGCGTATGCGTGCGGTCAAGCGTGCGCAGCACATGGGGCACGGCGGATTGCATGCCGAACGAGACGCGCGTGAAACCTCCGTCCGCAAGCTCGCGAAGGTAGTCGGCATCCACCGTATCCGGATTCGCCTCGGTGGTGATCTCGGCATTGGGCGCAACACCCCACACGCGCCGAATCGCATCCAGCGTCGCCACCAGGTCGGCGGCGGGAAGAATCGTCGGCGTGCCGCCCCCGAAAAACACCGTGTCGGCGGCGGGCTCGACGATGCCGTGATCCGTCTGCCAGCGCCTGACGAGTTCCATCTCGCGGATCACCATGGCGGCGTAGTTGCCCCGGCTCGCCCCCCCGCCCAGATCGACGGCGGTGTAGGTGTTGAAATCACAATACCCGCAGCGCCGCAGGCAGAACGGCACATGGACGTAAACCTCGAAGGTCAAGGCTCAGCCTTCGCTCTTCTGGGCGGCGCGGATCTTGTCCTTGGTGTCGCGATCCTGGGATTTGTCCTCGCCGGTCGACAAGGCGGCGATGAACGCCTCCTGGGGCACTTCGACGCGCCCCAGCATCTTCATGCGCTTCTTGCCGGCCTTTTGCTTCTCCAGCAGCTTGCGCTTGCGCGTGATGTCGCCGCCATAGCATTTGGCCAGCACGTCCTTGCGCAGGGCGCGGATGTTCTCGCGAGCGATGATGCGCGAACCGATGGCCGCCTGGATCGGGATCTCGAACTGCTGTCGGGGAATCAATTCGCGCAGTTTCTTCGTCATCATCACGCCATAGCTGTACGCCTTGTCGCGATGGACGATGGCGCTGAACGCATCGACTTTCTCGCCCTGAATGAGAATATCCACCTTCACGAGGTCGGCGCTCTGCTCGCCGTCCTCGTGGTAGTCGAGCGAGGCATACCCCTTGGTGCGGGACTTCAGCTGGTCGAAGAAATCGAAGACGATCTCGGCCAGCGGAATGCGGTAATGCATCTCGACACGTTCGGTCCCGATATATTCCATCGTGCCCATGATGCCGCGATGCTCCTGGCACAGCTCCATCACGGAGCCGATGAATTCCTTCGGAGTGATGATGTCGGCTGCGACCATCGGTTCGACGATCTGCTTGATCTTGCCCTCGGGAAACTCGCTCGGATTGGTGACGTGATGCACCTGGTTGTCTTCTCCAGTCACGTCGTACGTGACGTTGGGAGCGGTGGAAATCAGATCAAGATTGAATTCGCGGCTCAACCGCTCGGACACGATTTCCATGTGCAGCAGGCCGAGGAAGCCGCAGCGGAACCCGAAGCCCAGCGCGACGGATGTCTCCGGCTCGTACACCAGCGCGGCGTCGTTGAGCTTCAACTTATCGAGCGCCTCGCGCAATTCGGGGAACTGCGCGTTGTCGATCGGGAAGAGACCTGCATACACCATCGGCTTGGGGTCGCGGTAACCGGGCAGCGGCTCGCTGGCGGGGGCCGCGGCGGATGTGATCGTATCGCCGACTTTCGACTGGCTCACGTCTTTGGCTCCGGTGATCACATACCCCACTTCGCCGGCGCCCAGCGCCTTGGTCGGCGTCATATCCGGGCTGACCACGCCGATCTCTATCGGATCGTGCGTCATGCCGATGCCCATCATATGAAGCTTCTCGCGGCTTTTCAGCTCGCCGTCGACCATGCGGATATAGGTGACGATGCCGCGGTACGAGTCATATACCGAGTCGAAGATCAGCGCCCGTGCCGGCGCCTTCGGATCGCCCTTCGGCTCGGGAACCTCGAGCACAATGCGGTCGAGCAGTTCCGCCACTCCCTCGCCGGTTTTGCCGGAGACCCGCAGCACGTCGCCGGGGTCGCAGCCGATCAGGCCGGCTATCTCCTCGGCGTGCTTGTCCGGCTCGGCGCTTGGCAGGTCGATTTTGTTCAGCACGGGAATGATGGTCAGGTCATGGTCGATCGCCATGTACAGGTTCGACAGCGTCTGCGCCTCGATGCCCTGCGTCGCGTCGACCAGCAGCACCGCCCCCTCGCAGGCCGCCAGGGCCCGGGACACCTCGTATGTGAAATCCACGTGCCCGGGGGTGTCGATCATGCCCAGGGTGTATTCGGTGCCGTCAAACGTCCACGGCACGCGCACCGCCTGCGATTTGATCGTGATGCCGCGTTCCTGCTCGATATCCATGCGGTCAAGGAAACGGTCGCGCATCTCCCGCTCCGGAACGATGCCGGACAGTTGCAGAATGCGGTCCGCCACAGTCGACTTGCCGTGGTCGATATGGGCGATGATGCAGAAATTTCGGATCAGCGACTGATCGGTGTATCCGGGTTGATTGTGCTGTGCGGCCACCGAACATTCCTCCTTGGGTGACATACCCTACTTCAAACTCGTTCCATGCTAGCCGGTTCCCATGTCAGCATTGGTGATTTCTGTGTCGTTGTCGCACGTTGTCGTGGATTCCGTGCTATCATCAGTGCTTTGTATGTCCTTGTAATACACGTTCACGTCGTTTGGAGAAACAGTGGCAAACATTAAGTCGCAGAAGAAGCGCGTGCTGACCAATGAGAAGGCCCACCTGCGCAACGTCTCGGTGAAGTCTTCCGTGAAGACCGCGATCCGCAAGACCCGCGAGGCCATCGCCTCCGGTGATAAGGCTGCCGCCGAGGCCGCCTACAAGGTCGCCGCCCAGAAGCTCGACAAGGCCGCAAGCGCCGGCGTCCTGCACAAGAACCAGGCCGCCAACCGCAAGTCCGGACTTGCCGTTGCCATCAACGCTCTGTGATCCGGAGATATCGTCGATATCGTCCTGGTCATAGGCGCTGATCATTAGCAGGACCTACCTGTTTGGGGCTTGCAGACCATCGGTCTGCAAGCCCCAATTTCATAGCCGCAGGCGGTCAGCGACGACCGCCGCCGCGATGCGCGCGCTTCGACTCGCTCGGCAAATAGACGGTGCGCCGCCGCACCGCCCCGGGCACGGTGATATCGAATTTCACCGACAGCAGCCTCATCACAATAACCAGCGCCACAATGGCAAGGTCCAGGCCTATTTCCTCCCGCTCGCCAATCAGCTGGAACTGCAGCGCCTTGCACACCGGAACGGTCAGCACACTGCCAACGGCAGCCGGAACAAAATACCAGTGCCTGTCACGAATGATCATCGGCACCTCGTTGATCAGCATGTCGCGGACCAGCCCTCCGCCGAGCGCAGTGACCATGCCCATGAACGCCGCCGTCATTCCGGAAGTGCCCAGCATCATCGCCTTCGACGTGCCGTTGACGGCGAACAGCGCCACCGCCAGGGCGTCAAGCGTCAGCATGGACCATTTCAGCTTGTCGACTTCCGGATGGAGTACGGCGACGGCCACGCCGGAGGCCAGTGCCGTCAGCACGGAGCCCTTGTCGGAGATGCCGATGGGCGTCACGTCGAGCATCACGTCGCGGATGATGCCGCCGCCCAGCGCGGTCAGCCATGAGGTGATCAGGATCGCGGTGATGTCATACTTCTTGCGCACGGCGGACAGACCCCCAACCATACCGCAGCAGAAAACCGCCACGTATTCAATGATCAGGAAGAACGTATTGCTCTCCAACGCCAATTGAGGTCCCATGCATCAGCCTCCTCTCGCCAAGCCGCACCTACGATACCAGCCGCGGTGGCTGCACACGCCACCCAGGAAGCCGACCATGGTTCGCGATATTCGACTTGAACGGCGAAAAGGCGGGATTCCCGCCTGTCGCCAGGCCCGGGAAATCCCGCCCATTCCATTGCGCGATCACGTACGCGAATATCGCGCGAATATCCGCCGAGGAGCTCAGCAGACCTTCCACATCCAGTTATGCGGATCCTCAACCTCGCCAAGCTGGATGCCAAGCAGCTCGTTGCGCAGGTCGACGGTCAGCTTGCCGGACTCGCCGTTGCCTACGGTGACGTCGAACTTCTCGGACTTGAAACGGCCGATCGGGGTGATGATGGCGGCGGTGCCACAGGCGAACACCTCGGTAACCTCGCCGGACTTGATGTCCTCCAGCAGCTGGTCGAGCGCGATCATGGTCTCGACCACGTCGATGCCGCGGTCCTGCATCAGCTGGATCAGGGAGCGACGGGTCACGCCGGGCAGAATGTTGCCGGTCAGAGACGGGGTCTCAACATGGCCGTCCTTATGAACCACCATCATGTTCATGCCACCAAGCTCCTCGAGGTAGGTCTTGGTCGCGGCGTCCACGAAGCACACCTGCTCGCAGCCGTTCTCAATGCCCTTGTACTCGCCGAGCAGCGAAGCGGCGTAGTTGCCGCCGCACTTGGCGAAGCCGGTGCCGCCGGGGCCGGTACGGAACCACTTGTCCTCAACCCAGATGCTCACCGGCTTGACGCCACCGGTGAAGTACGGGCCGGAAGGGGAGGCGATGACGCAGTAGTCGACCTCCTGGGGGGCGCGAACGCCCAGGAACGGCTCGGAAGCGAACATGAACGGACGCATGTACAGCGTGTACTCGCGACGGGAGGGAACCCAGTTGGCATCACGCTTGACCAGCGCGGCGACGGAACCCAGGAAGTCCTCAACGGGCAGCTCCGGCAGGTACAGACGCTTGGCGGAGTTCTGGAAGCGTTCGGCGTTGGCGTCCGGACGGAACAGCCACGTGGATCCATCGGCATGCCGATAGGCCTTGAGCCCCTCGAAACACTCCTGAGCGTAATGCAGCACCGAAGCGCCCGGATCCATCTTCAGCGGCGCATACGGTTCGACGCGGCGGTCGCCCCAGCCTTCGCCCTTGGTCCACGTCATATGGGTCATGTTGTCGGAGAAAATCTGACCGAACGCCGGCTTGTCGATGAGCTCCTGACGCTTCGCGTCGGATGCCGGGTTCTCGTTGGGCAGAACCGTGAACGCTTCGGTGAGCTTATCGAGCGCCGCGGGATCGTGATGAGATTCAGTCATAACCTTGTACTTCTTTTCATATGTTCCCCGCCTCGGCGGAAGAACGTCCTGCTATGATGCCTATGCGCTTGTGGCGCTTGGCCTAGCTCGTAATATTGCACAACTTTGTCATGCATTGGTGCCGCGGTTCACATTATGAAAACTTTGAACCGGCTATAAGGCGCGGACGGGATGCGCCGCCCGTCCGGCCCGTGCGGACAGTCAAAAACGCGTATGGGGAGGACGCGAATCTCGCATCCTCCCCATAAGCCCCCTCTCCACGAGGGGCTGCAGTATCGCTCTACCGGAGCAATCAGGCCTTGGCAGCGGCGGCGTCGGCGGCCGGAGCGGCAGCGTCGGCGGCCGGAGCGGCAGCCGGGGCCTCGGCGGAGACGTCATCCGGGACCTCGACGCTGACGACGGAATCCTCAAGATCGTCGATGACGAGCTCGGCGCCTTCGGGCAGCTTGACGTCCTTGGCGAGAACCTTGGCGCCGTCGGCGAGGCCGTTCACGTCGATGACGATCTTCTCGGGCAGGTTGGCCACGTCGGCGCGGACCTCGAGGTTCTGCATATCGACGAACGCGACGGCGGCGCCCTTGGTGACGCCCTCGACGAACACCGGCACCTCGACGACGACCTTCTCGCCGGCGCGGACCTCATAGAAGTCCACATGCTCGATGATGCGCTTCACCGGGTTGCGCTGAACGTCCTTGACGATGGCCATCTTGCTGTCGTCGCCGAACTTGATGTTGAACAGGGCGTTGCGCTGGCGCAGGGCGTTGGTGGTCTCCTTCAACGGGAGCTTGATGAACGCGGGCTCCGCGCCGCCGGCGTAAATGGTGGCCGGGATCAGGTTGGCGACGCGCATGCGACGGGCCGCACCCTTGCCGAATTCGTTACGAACTTCACCTTCAAGCACGATGGTGTTTGCCATAGTGATTCTCCTTGAGTCAATATTTTCTAGTCGTTCTGCCATAAGGCGCCACGACGCGCCGCAGAACGCATCCCACAAGGAGTGCGATCACGTCGAGTCGATTACGGAGTGCCGTGCGGCCTCCCTCGCCAAGACTGGCGTCCCGATCGACGCGGCCATATGCCACACGCCCATCAAGACAACGTTCACCAGTATATCGGACAAACGGACAAACACACCGGCGACGGCAGACGCACGCCGCGGGCAGGCAAAAGGGCCGGTTCCGAACATCATTCGGAACCGGCCCCATCGCACCGCGCAACCATCAGGCGAGCAATTCCTTGACCGCAGCAATCACCGCCTGCAGCGAAGCCTTGGCATCGCCGAAGAGCATCTGCGTGTTGTCGTTGAAATACAACTCGTTCTGAATACCGGCATAGCCCTTGCCGCGGCCGCGCTTCATCACCACGACGTTCTGGGCCTTGTCGACGTCCAGGATCGGCATGCCGGAAACCGGGGTGCCCGGACGGCGGGCGGCCGGGTTGGTCACGTCATTGGCGCCGACGACCAGCGCGACGTTGGCGGACGGGAACTGCGGGTTGATGTCGTCGAGATCCACCAGCTCCTCATACGGCACATTGGCCTCCGCGAGCAGCACGTTCATATGGCCGGGCATACGGCCGGCCACGGGATGAATGGCATACGCGACCTCGACGCCATGACCTTTCAGCAGCTCACCGAGATCGGCGAGCTCACGCTGGGCCTGGGCCTGGGCGAGACCGAAGCCGGGCACGAAAATGACCTTGTCGGCGTACACCAGCTGCACAGCCAGATCGTCAGGCGTGGTCTCCTTCATGGTGCCTTCGGGACCTTCGCCGGCACCGGCGACTCCGTTATCGCCGCCAAAGCCACCGGCCAGCACACTCACCAGCGGACGGTTCATGGCCTGGGCCATCAGAATGGACAGCGTGACACCGGCGGCGCCCACCAAGGCACCGGCGACGATCAGGGCGACGTTGTCGATGGCAAGGCCGGACATGGCGACGGCCGTGCCGGTGCAGGCGTTGAGGACGGAGATCACCACGGGCATGTCGGCGCCGCCGATCGGAATCACAAACACCAAGCCGTAGCAGAGCGCAAACACAGTCGTCGCGATGCTCCACAGCAGACGCTGGCCGGGCTGCACGCACAGCATGACGAAGCTGACAAGCGTCAGCACGATGAACAGCACATTCCACACGGCCTTGCCGGGAAGGGCCACCTTGCGAAGGAACGCAACCCCCTGCAGTTTGCCCGCCGCGATGAGGGAGCCGGTGAAGGTGACCGAGCCGATCAGCACGCCCAGGCCGGCGGTGATCAGCACCACCAAGCTCGGGACGTTTTCCGAAGTCAGGATATCGTTGAGGGCGACCAGCGCGGCGGCGCCGCCGCCGACGGTGTTGAACACGGAAACCAGCTGCGGCATATCGGTCATCTTGACCTTCTTGGCCGAAACCACGCCGGCGACCGCACCGATCGCGATGCCGACGACCAGCACGATCACGGAGGTCGAGGACACAAAACCCTGCACGAACAGGTGCACGAAGGCCATCACCACGGCGATGACCATGCCGACTGCGGAAATCTGATTGCCCCGTCGGGCGGTTTTCGGCGAGTTCATAAAGTGCAGGCCAACGACGAACAGCACGGCGGCCAGCAGATATGCGAACCAGGCGACGATGTCAATGACGGAATTCACTTGACGCCCTCCTTGTCGTCATTTTTTGCGGGCTTCGACGACTTGAACATTTCAAGCATGCGATCGGTCACCACATAGCCTCCCACCACGTTCATCGTGCCCAGCACGGCGGCCAGGAAGATGAACGCATAGGCAAGCGGCGTATTGGCGTGCGCGGCCACGATGACCACGCCGACGATGACGATGCCGTGAATCGAATTGGCACCCGACATCAGCGGGGTGTGCAGGGTCGCGGGGACCTTGCCGATCACCTCGACGCCGATCAGCAGCGCGAGAACGAATAGCGTGATCGCCACCACGAGGGTATTCATGCCTGTGACTCCTTCTTCTCGTTGGCGGACGGGGCGCCGGCCACGACCATGGCTCGGTCGATCTCCTCGTCGCCGCGCATGGCTAGCTTGCCGTCGACAATGAAATGCGTCAGCGTGTCGGCAAGGTTGCGGGCCGCCAGGTTGGACGCGGTGGTCGCCACGCCGCTCGCCAGATCGGGCGCGCCGATCAGCGTGACGCCATGTTCGGTGACCACGGTTTCATTCGGCTTGGACCCATCCACATTGCCGCCCAGATCACTGGCGGCGCAATCGACGATCACGGCGCCGCGCTTCAAACCGTCGACGCCGGTCTTGGTGAGCAGCACCGGCGGCTTGCGGCCGGGAACCTTTGCCGTGGTGATGACCACGTCGAAGCCCGCGGCCTTCTCGTCGACGGCAGCCTGCTGGGCCGCCTGCTCCTCCGGGGTCAGCGCGCGCGCGTAGCCGCCCTCTCCCTGGCCCTTGGAGAAATCAAGGCCCAGATCAAGGAACTTGGCGCCCAGCGACTCGACCTCGCCCTTCGAAGCCGGGCGAACATCGTACGCGGTCACCACGGCCCCCAGGCGCTTGGCGGTGCCGATGGCCTGCAAACCGGCGATGCCGGCGCCGAGGATCAGCACCTTCGCCGGACGGATGGTCCCGGCGGCGGTGGTCATCATCGGGAAGAACGAACCATAGGCGTTGGCAGCCAGCAAGGCCGCCTTGTAGCCCATCACCGAGTTTTGGGAAGTCATCTCATCCATCGACTGGGCGCTGGACAGCTGACGCGGCAGCTTCTCCATGGCAACCGCGGTAACGCCTTTGGATTCCAACGCGGCAACGTAGTCGGCGTCGGTGAACGACCCGAGCATGCCGATCACCCACGAGCCGGCAGGAATGCGGTCAAGCATTTCGTCTGCGGGCCGTCCGAGGAAACCGAACACCTGGGCCTGGGCGAGAATCTCATCTCTCGACGCAACGGTCGCGCCGGCCTTCGCGTAATCATCGTCAGCAAATTGCGCGGCTGCACCGGCACCGGATTCGATAAGACAAGACACGCCGCTCCTGGCGAGCCTGGTAACCAGTTCCGGAGTCAAAGCCACGCGGGATTCGCGGTCATTCGTCTCATTGAAGACGCCATAGACCACGGTGGCTGTCGTGGGCTGAGCCATAATCGAGCCATTCCTTTCGTGTGGATTTCAATTCCGCTCGACAGTGTAATGGATCGACGCGAGCTTGATGCGCGATGGTCCATAAACAGCGGCTCCCCAAACTGTCCATTCAGCTGTGCCACACACTGCGTTTCCTACGGTTGCGTAAGGTGACGAGTCGAATCGAAGAGGCTACACTGCTTCCAAGAAGAAGGCGTCAAACGCAGTTATTCAAGGAGAATGTCGTGTCAATTATGAATTCGCTCAAGGAACGGACGGCCAGCCTCACCAGGAAGGCCCTCAGGCTCGGAGGCGATTTCGCGCACCCCATCAGCGACGACAACTCCAACCTTCCCGACTATGTATCCGACGAACAGATCGAGGCCCACAATGAGGAGATCACGCTGCCTCATACCGACGAATGGGGCCCGGACCACCCGACCAACACCTTCATCGATCCCGCAACCGGGCTGCTGACCACCGAAACCATCGGCAACGCCCCGCTGGACGAAGGCACGTCCATTTACGACATCTACGCCGACCGCGCGCGGCGTATGGGCGACGACCCGTTGTACACCTATAAATCAGGCGATTCATGGACCACGAAAACCGCGAACGAATTCCTCGCCGAGGTGAGGGCCGTGGCCAAGGGCCTGATCCACTATGGCCTTGCCAAAGGCGACGGCGTGGCCTTCATGTGCAAGACCTCATACGAATGGGATGTGGCCGACGCCGCGGTCATGGCCTGTGGCGGCGTGCTCGCGACCATCTACGACACCGATTCGGCCGAGCAGATCCGCAACATCGTCAACAATTCCGACGCGCGGCTGCTGATCGTTCAGACCACCGGCATGCGGGACAAGGCCGACGGCGCCGTTGAGGAATGCGTCTCGCTCGAGCACATCATCTGTTTGGAAACCGGCGGCCTGGACGAGCTGAAGGCCTACGGGGAATCCGTCAGCGACACCGAACTGGACGCCCGCATCGATTCGGTGAAGAAGACCGACCTGTGCTCCATCGTCTACACCTCCGGCTCCACCGCCGCGCCCAAGGGCGTGGAAATGACGCATGAGCATTACTGCCAGACCGCCCTGAACCTGCCCGACTACATGCCCGAACTGCTGCACGACAAGAACAAGTCCATCCTGCTGTTCCTGCCGCAGGCCCACTCCTTCGCGCGGGCCATCAACTACATTGTCGCCGCATCCAACCTGCGCATCTATATCGCCCAGGGCATTTCCACGCTGATCGCGGACATGCAGGTGGCACGGCCGTCCGTGATGATCGTGGTTCCCCGCGTACTGGAAAAGGTGTATAACGCCGCCTCGCAAAAGGCCGGTCACGGCGCCAAGGGCATGGCGTTCGCAGCCGCCGTGGTGGCCGCGCAGAACTACATGGCCGAGGTCAGCGACCGAGGCAGGGCCAGTGTCGTCACCAAGGCCAAGCGCGCGGCCTTCGACCCCGCGGTGTACCAGTCGCTGCGCCAGGCGCTGGGCGGTCGCGCCGAATGGATCGTCTGCGGCGGCGCCCCGCTGGATCCGGAGCTCATGTCGTTTTTCCGCGGCGCCAAAGTGCCTGTATACGAGGGCTATGGCCTTACCGAAACCACCGCTCCCTGCGCGTTCAGCCCGCTTGGGGTTCCATTCCACCAGGGTTCAGTGGGCGTCGCCTTCCCCGGTTTCCAATTGCGCATTTCCGAAGAGGGCGAGATTCAGGTCAAAGGCCGCGCGGTATTCCACCGATACCACAAGAACGAGGAGGCCACCGAAGACGCCTTCACCAAAGACGGCTGGTACGCCACGGGCGATCTCGGTAGGATCGACGACGATGGTTTTCTCTACATCACCGGTCGCAAGAAGGATCTCATCATTACCGCAGGCGGCAAAAACGTCTCCCCCGGGCCCATCGAGGAAGTGATCCAGCGTTGCGAAATCGTATCGCAGGCCTTGGTGCTGGGCGACAAGCGACCGTTCATTTCGGCCCTGATCACCCTTGACGAGCAGACATTGCGCCCATGGCTGGATTCCAAGGGGCTGGACCGGGACATGCCCATGGAGCAGGCCGCGCAAAACGCCGCGGTGAGGGCCGAAGTGCAGAAATACGTCGATCTGGCCAACGAAGGGGTCTCCCGGGCTGAATCCGTCCGAAAGTTCATTATTCTGCCGGAGGAATTCACCCAGGAGAACGGTTTGATGACCGCGTCGATGAAGGTGATCCGCCCGAAGGTCATCGCCCGCTACACGCAGCTGCTCAACACCCGGATGTACACCAAGAGGAAATGACGCGAGATCGCGACGGATCCCGAAGCAGCTTGGGACGGCGAACGGTTTCGGTCAGAAACCGAGCCTCTCAAGTTGTTTCGGATCCGACTGCCATCCCTTGGCCACCTTCACGTGGAGATCAAGCCTGGCCTTCTGTCCGACGATGCGGTTGACGGGGGTTCTCAGCTTCTTCTTGACGTACACAAGATTCTGCGCACCCTTGCCGATAATGATCGGCTTCTGCGAATCACGCTCCACATAAATGGACACGTTCACCTGCGCCTTGCCGTCGTATGCCTCTCCGGTCTCGTTGTCGGAGGGGTAGTCGATGGAATCGACGACCACCGCCAGCGAGTGGGGCAGCTCGTCGTCAAGACGCTCGAGGAGCGCACCGCGGACCAATTCGGCAATGGTGTCCTCGGGCCGCTCCTCGCTGATCTGGTCCTCCGGGTACATCTGCGGGCCTTCCGGGGTGTGCTCGATCAGGACGTTCCGCACTTCCGCGAGATTGTCGTCCTTCAGCGCGCTCACCGGCACGATATCCGCGAAATCGGCGAACTCGTTGAGTTCGATGAGTTTCGACACGAGCTCCTCGCGGGACAGCATGTCGATTTTGGTGAGGATGGCGATCAGCGGGATCTTCCACTTCCAGGTTCCGTCATCGCGCCTGGTGGCGAAATCGGAGCGCAGACGAGACAGAATGCGCCTGTCCCCCGGACCGATTTTCTGATCGCCGGGCAGCAGGAAGGCGACCATATCGACGTCGGACAGCGATTCCTCGACGACATCGTTGAGTCGCTGGCCAAGCAGGGTCCGGGGACGATGGATGCCGGGGGTGTCGACCAGCACCAGCTGGGCGTGGTCAGTGGTGAGAATACCGCGAATCGCCTTGCGAGTCGTTTCCGGCCGTGACGAGGCGATGGCTATATGCGAACCAATCAGCGCATTGATCAACGTGGATTTGCCTACATTGGGGCGTCCCACCACCGCCACGAATCCGGATCGGTATGGCTGTTCGGTTAGGTTTTCGCTATCGTTCATCACTGTCCTTGTCGTTATGCTGATCGGCGGTATCGCCATCATCCTCACTGGATATGGGGGAAGTATCATTCAATCCCGCGGGCTCGACGAGAATCGTCGAAACCTTCTTGCGGCGGCCGGCGGAGTCGATGGCGGTGAGTTTCAACCCACGCGTGACGGCTGAGGCGCCCACGATCGGGACGCGCCCCAAAGCCTTGGTCAACAGACCATAGACGGTGTCCACATCATCCTCGTCCATATCGATTTCGAACAATTCCTCAAGATCCGCGATCGGGGTTCTGGCGGGCAGCTTCCATACCCGATCGCCAACCTGCTCCGGTTCGCTGTGCTGCGTGTGGTCGTGCTCGTCCTCCAACTCGCCGACGATCTGCTCGATCGTGTCCTCGATGGTGACCAAACCAGCGATACCGCCATATTCGTCCACGACAACCGCCACATGCTGACGCTGCTTCTGCATCTGATGGAACAGGTCGTCCACGGGTTTGGATTCGGGCACCAGCAACGGGTCGCGCACGATGGATTCCACAGGTCGCGACATCGCCGAGGGATTGAACGAGGTGGCGCGCACAGCGTCCTTGAGATAGGCGACGCCAATAAGATCGTCCACGTCCTCGCCGATAACCGGTATGCGCGAAAATCCCGAGCGCGAGCATAATTTCAGCATGGACGACAGCGTCCGCTGTTTCTCGATGCAGATCATATCAGTGCGCGGCACCATGATCTCCCGCGTCAGGGTCTCCGATAGCGTGAGCACGTTGCGCAGCATCTCCGACACCTCCGGATCGATGTCGCTTGATTCCACCAAGCGGTCGATCATGGCCCGCCCCTGCTCAAGCTGCATCTTCTCGAGCTCTTCCTCGTCGGACAGCTCCGCTTCGCGAGCGATGCGCTTGCTCATCGAATCCGAGCCTATGCGGGCGAACGGGGTCAGTGCCACGGCAACGCCCACGACGCGCTGATGCTTCAGCATCACATCGGTCGGCTTCAACGAACCGGCCATCCGCGGACGCATCAGCACCGAAACCACGCCGACCAGCAGTGCGAAGACGAAACCCGCAAGGCTCTCCGCCCAGATCGGGGCCCCCAGCAGCTGCGCCACGGCGGCCACCAGGGCGCCATCCAGAATATTGCACACAATGCGGAAGAAGGCACATGATCCGGAAGTGGCGGAACGGTCGATAATGTAGCGCTGCACCTTGTGAATCGCATCGACGCGCTTCATGCGATTGAACGGCGACAGTTCATTGTCGGTCTGAATCTCAAGAATCAGATTATTGAGGCTGGCCCGCGTGACCCTGGCCACGGCCCCCTCCGCGGAGGCCATGGAAAGCGACAGCCAAACCAGCAGCAGGGCAACGACAATCAGTACGACAATAATGGCCAATATGGAGGGGTCTATCATCGAGTATTCGTCAACTCCCAACAATCCAAGATCCATGCGTTGATTGATTATAAGCTTCGCGGGCCGTCGCGGCAAAGCCGCTTTCAATGCCGCCGAGACTTGTTCGAAGCGTCATATTGAGCCAGCAGATCCGGCGACCCCTCCGGCAGAACCGCCATGGGCATGGCGCCCGGACGCAATGCGAGGAACGTGAGCAGCAGCTGGCGCTGGAGACCGAACATCTGACGCTCCTGTTCGGCATTGACATGGTCGTATCCCAGCAGGTGCAGGATGCCGTGAATGGTGAGCAGCAGCATCTCCTCCATGGTGGAATGCCCGGCGGCGGCGGCCTGCTGAGCCGCCACGTACGGGCAGATCACGATATCGCCGAGCACACCCTCGACCGGGGTCTTGCCGTCGCCCGGGCGCAGTTCGTCCATCGGAAAGCTCATGACGTCGGTGGGGCCCTCCAGACTCATCCAGCGCATATGCAGCTGAGCAATCGGCTCGGGGTCGGAGAAAATGACGGAGAGATCGGATTGCGTGCTCACCCGCATCTGGTCCATGACCCATACACCCAAATCGGAGAAGATTTTGGGATCAATGTTCCACGAGGTTTCATTGGTCACTTCAACGCTCATCCGAATCCCGTCCTTGCTGGTCGCCACTCGTATCGGTACGCGGTGCACGAGTCGTCATGCGCCCGGCGCGATGACGGGACAGACGACTATGGTCTCCCTCAATCGCCGCGTGTCTATCGTACGCCTCCACGATCCTGCCGACGAGCCGATGCCGCACCACGTCGTCTGCGTCCAAATGGGCGAAGGCGATGTCGTCGATATCGCCCAGAATGCCCTCGATGGTGGCGAGCCCGGAACGCGGCACCGTCAAATCAACTTGCGACACGTCACCGGTGATCACCATCTTGGTGTTGAATCCCAGTCGCGTGAGGAACATTTTCATCTGCTGCTCGGTGGTGTTCTGGGCCTCGTCGAGGATCACAAAGGCGTCGTTCAGCGTGCGGCCACGCATGTAGGCCAGCGGGGCCACCTCGATGGTTCCGTCGTCCATGTAGTACCGCAGCTGATCCGCTCCCAGCATATCGGACAGGGCGTCATACAGCGGACGCAGATACGGGTCGACCTTGTCGCTCAACGTGCCCGGGAGGAATCCCAGGTTCTCGCCCGCCTCCACGGCCGGACGGGTCAGGATGATGCGCCGGATCCGGCGATCCTGGAAGGCCTGCACGGCCTTGGCCACGGCCAGATAGGTTTTTCCGGTTCCCGCAGGTCCGATGGCAAAGGTGATGGTGTGCGTTTCGATCGCATTGAGATAGGCGATCTGGCCCGCCGTCTTCGCACGGACCGGCACGCCAAGCGCATACGTAACGACTCCGGGGATCTGCACGCGACGGCGCCCCTGATCGCGGCGGCCCGCGTCCGCGTCCCGGACATGCTGGGCGCGGCGTCCGGGGTCTCCCATACGCTCCGTACCGCGCTCATGCGCCCTGCCGGTCGCCTTATGGTGCTGGCTGTTGGGCAGCACCTGCTTGTCCAGGAATCTGCGGACGGTATCCGCGTCCATGGGCGCGCTGTATGCAGCCTGGATGATCGTATTGATCACGTCCTCCGCCCGGCTGGCCTGCATCTCCGAAGATTTGGAACGGTTGAGAATGGCCACCCGATTGCCCCGCACGATGATCGTCAGATCCGGAAAGGCCCGTTCCACCTCACGGATCACCTGATCCGCGGGCCCGAGGACGGTTACCGGATTCAGCTCCGGCGGAAGCGTGATGGTGCGTGTCGTCGTCGCCAACGATTCCTCCGATGACTACTCGTCGAGTTTTTCGCCGGTCATCACATGCGCATGCACATGGAACACCGTCTGGCCCGCGTCAAGCCCTGTGTTGAACACCAGTCGGAACGCGCCGTTATAGGTCTTGTCCGCAATGGACTGCGCAACCTCGACCATATGGGCCAGCTGCCCGGCATCCTCCCTGGCCAGCTCGGCCACATTCGCATAATGCCGCTTCGGCACCACCAGCACATGAACCTTGGCCTTGGGATTGATGTCCTTGAAGGCATAGGTGGTGTCGTCCTCATACACCTTGCTGCTCGGGATGCCCCCCGCGATGATCTTGCAGAACAGGCAGTCTTCGGTATCGCTCATAGCGCTCCTTCGAATCGAGATCGTTTCCGTTCTCCTATGCTAGGACTTCCGCCGGCCATGATCGTTCTTTGACAAGGTTACGTTTCGAAGAATTCCTCTAAAACCTGCCCAGGACCCGCGACAGCAGCGACAATGCCACGGGACCGGCGGTCGCGGCACGCAAAATGTTGCGTCCCAGCACACAGACATGCGCTCCGGTCGATTTGAAGGCAGCCGCCTCGTTGTCGCTGATGCCGCCTTCCGGCCCCACGACCACGTACACGGTGCGGGACCTGCCGTCCGTCAGGCTGGCGTCGGCGAGTTCGCACACCGCTTGTTCGACGCCGTTCCAATCGTTGTCGGCGTCCTGATGCAGCACCACGACCAGGCCGCCATGCACGCAGGCGCGCCGGCATATCGCCAGCACCCCCTTGGAGCTCACATGGTCGGCGAGCTCCGGCCGCCACGCCCTGCGGGACTGCTCGGTGGCGGCGTCGAGCACCGCTCCCCATTTGCGATTCGTCTTGCCGTCTTTCCATTTGACAATGGAGCGATCGGCCTGCCAGGGGATCACCTCGTCCACGCCTATCTGCGTGGCCGCGTCAATGGCCTCCTCGTCACGCCCCTGCTTGGCAAGTGCCTGGATGAGCGCCAGTCTGGTAACCGGCCGGGGTTCGCGCCCCACGGCCTGCACGTGAACCACACCCTGCTCCACGTCATCCACCACAGCCCGGATACGCAGACCATGGCCATCGGAAAGCTGCAGCGTCTCCCCCACACCAATGCGCATTGATTGCAGGGCATGCCGCCGCACCGCGACGGGAAGCTGGATGGTCCAGCCAGTATGCAGCTCATCGGCGTTGACTGGCACGCCTTCGGCTGCGGGATCAAAAAGAAACAATGCGTCGGTCACATCCAGCCATGCTACCCGAAACCCTTGCTATTACATGCGACACTCCGCAAATTGCATGATTGTGATTCAATGCTAGACTATTCAATCGTTGTCTCAACGACACCTGCCCGGGTGGCGGAATGGTAGACGCGCTAGCTTGAGGTGCTAGTGCCTATTTTTTAACGGGCGTACGGGTTCAAGTCCCGTCTCGGGCACCAGACAGACCCCTCGGAAACGAGGGGTTTTTCCATATCACCGGCCATGTCGGCAATTCGGCGCGCATGGCTGCCGGGCAGCGAGAGGACACGCCGTGCAATTCATCGCCATTGATTCCTTCGAAGACAGCCGCGTCGACGCCTATGTCAATCTCACCGAGGTGCAGCTGCGCAATCGTCTGGAACCCGCCAAGGGCATCTTCATCGCCGAATCCCCCAAAGTGATTGATCGGGCGCTGGCCGCCGGGCGCGAGCCACTGTCCCTGCTGGTCGAGGAGCAATGGATCACGGGCATGGCCGATGAATTCGAATTCATCGACGCCCATTGGGGGACTGACGTTCCCGTGTATGTGGCGAACGCCGAGTTGCTCAGGCAGCTGACCGGGTACCGGCTGCACCGCGGCGCCCTGTCCGCCATGCGCCGGTGGCCGTTGCCGTCAGTCGCCGAGGTCTGCCGGGAAGCCAGCCGGATTGCGGTGATGGAGAACATCGTGGATCCCACGAATGTGGGCGCCCTGATGCGATCCGCGGCCGCCTTGGACGTTGACGCCGTACTGGTCACCCCGTCGTGCGGAGACCCCCTGTATCGTCGCGCCGCGCGCGTTTCGATGGGCACGGTGTTCCAGATCCCGTGGACCCGCATCGGCGGCGACGACACCCACTATTGGCCGCGGAGGGGACTGGAGGAGCTCTCGTCACTCGGATTCACCACGGTGGCCATGGCGCTGACCGACGACTCGATTTCCATGGACGATTTGGCACGCCGCCTCAATAGCGGAAACAGCGACCCGAATCACGTGGACAGGTTGGCGTTGATTTTCGGCACCGAGGGCGACGGCCTGTCCCGCCGCACCATCGCCCAGGCGGACCTCACGGTCAAGATCCCCATGGGCCATGACGTCGACAGCCTCAACGTGGCCGCCTCCAGCGCGGTTGCTTTCTGGGCGACGCGTCGAACCGGTACGACACACAACGATGCCCTGAGTCTGTAATCCATGCAATGATGTGAGGCAGGAACACCGAAGTGCGCAATGATGCGCGGAGGTGGCGAACAACGACGCATAACTACAGATGAAGGAAGGAAAAGATGGCTAAGAATCCGAAAGTCCTGTCCATCGTACTCGCGGGTGGCGAAGGCACTCGTCTGATGCCGTTGACCCGCGACCGAGCCAAGCCCGCCGTGCCGTTTGGCGGCGTGTTCCGCCTTGTGGATTTCCCACTGAGCAATCTGGTGAACTCCGGGTACCAGCACATCATTGTGCTCACCCAATACAAGTCGCATTCGCTTGACCGCCACATCTCGCAGGTTTGGCGATTCTCCCCGTTGCTGGGCAACTACGTCTCCCCCGTGCCGGCGCAGCAGCGTCTCGGCAAGCACTGGTATCTCGGATCCGCCGACGCCATCTACCAGACCATCAACATCATCGAGGACGTCCGGCCCGATATCGTGGTGATCGTCGGCGCCGACCACGTCTACCGTATGGACTTCGAGCAGATGGTCCAGTCCCACATCGAATCCGGCGCCGAGTTCACCGTGGCGGGCATTCGCCAGCCGATCGAGGCGTCGAAGTCCTTCGGCGTCATCGAGGTGGATCCGAACCATCCGAACATGATCAGGAACTTCCGCGAAAAGCCCGAGCACACCACCGGCCTTCCCGATGCGCCCGATCAGATTCTGGCCTCCATGGGCAACTATGTGGCCAATACCGATGCGCTGTTCGACGCGTTGGCGAAGGATGAGAAGGCGCAGGACACCAAGCACGACATGGGAGGCGACATCGCCCCGTATTTCGCCGCGCGCAACGCCGCCGGCGTCTACGATTTCACCACCAACGAGATTCCCGGCGCCACCGACAAGGACCATGCGTATTGGCGCGACGTAGGCACCATCAAGCAGTTCTACGATGCGCATATGGACCTGATCGCCTATGTGCCGGAATTCAATTTGTACAACTCCGACTGGCCGATCTACACCATGTCGGGCAATCTGCCGCCGGCGAAGTTCGTGCATGCGGGCCGTGACCGTCTGGGACACGCCACCGATTCGATCGTCTCCCCCGGCGTCATCGTCTCCGGCGGCGAGGTGCATCATTCGGTGCTCTCCCCGAATGTCCGCATTCACTCCTGGAGCCAGGTCGTCGATTCGATCCTCTTCGACAATGTGACGATCAACCGTCGCGCACGCGTCTACAAGGCGATTCTCGACAAGAATGTGGTGTTGACGGAAAATTCCACCGTTGGCATCGATACGGAGCATGACATCGAACGCGGCTTCACGGTCACCCCCGAAGGCATCACCGTGGTTCCGAAGGGCACCATCGTCGACGACTGAAACCCGTCGCATCGCATATGAGCATATGAATTGAGGGACATCGTGATGATGTCCCTCAATTCATATCTGCGCCGATTGTATGCATATCCGCAATGTATCCGCACACGTCAACGGCCGCAGTGGACCACGGCGATCAGTATTGTGGCATATTGTCGAAGTTGAATCCGATGGCGGCCAGCTGCTCGCGGCCTTCCGGCGTGATCTTCTCCATAGTCCACCGGGGCTGCCAGGTCCAGTCGATGCGGAATTCCTCAACCAGTCCGGCCAGCACGCTCGCGCATTCATCCTCGATCAGATCGGTAAGCGGACATGCCGGTGTGGTAAGCGTCATGGTGATGATCGCGCGGCCAAGCTCGTCAATCTCGATGCCGTACACCAAGCCGAGATCAATCACATCGATGCCAAGTTCAGGATCAATGACCTGATGCAACGCCTCCTTGACATCCTGCGCGGTGGCGCGACCGATATCATCCACGGCCTTGATCGGAATGTCGGGATCCGACGGATCGTTCTCCTCCTGGCATCCGCACGACCCCTGATGCTCGCCGTGACCGCAGGCGCCATCGTGCTTCGACTCCTGGGGATGGCCCTCCGGGAAGCCCTTGGCAAGATTCGGATTGGCCATGACGCGCCGGGAAGCCTCCTCGTCTTTCAACACACCGTTCACGGCGTCGAATACGGAAGCGGTGGGTTCGGGGACCAGATTGTCGCTCATTGTTTCTTCCTCCTGGTAATTCCGCATTATTTCGCAGCCAAAGCTTTGGCGACCGAATCCTTCAGGCCTTCCCAACCCAACAGCGCGCACTTGATGCGCATGGGATATTTGGACACGCCCTGGAACACCACTGCGTCGCCAAGGCGATCCTCAGCCGCTTCGTCGTCCAGACCGGCGCCACGAGATTGCATAAGGCGGTGGAACAGGCGTTCCAGGCCCATGGCCTCGTCAACAGTGGTCCCCTCAACCAGATCCACCATAATCGACAGACTGGCCTGGCAGATCGAACAACCGTGGCCATCCCATACCAGACGTTTGATGACATGGGGCTCATCGTCGGAAATCTCCACATGCACGGTGGCCTCATCACCGCAGGTGGGATTGAACTGATGGGATTCGCCAGGCGTGCAATACTCATGCGAAGCACGAATCGTCGTGTCGCCCGCACTGCTCCCCTCCACGGCCGCGTCGGCAGCGAAATGCTCCCGGCCATGCGGATTGCGTGCGGCCTCGAGGATGACCTCTTGATACATCTGTTCGAGGCCGTCGCCGCTCATACCAAAATCGTTCATAGCTCTCTTTGTAGTGATGCTAGGGAAAACGCGCCAGAGCGTATCACTCAGCGCCGAAAAAACGACGAATGCCCTTGCATGCCTCAATCAGGGCACGCGCGTCATCGACGCTGTTATACACACCCGTGGAGGCACGGTTGGAGGCATACAGGCCGAAATGACGATGCACGGGCTGTGCGCAGTGATGCCCGACACGAACGGCGATGCCCTGCGCGTCAAGATACTGGCCGACATCATGGGGATGCACCCCGGCCACGTCAAACGCCACCGTGCCAATGCGGCGCACGTTCTCACGAGGCCCGAGAATGCGGAACCCATCCAGATCCGCCAGCTTCAGCAACTCGGCGGCAATGGTTTTCTCATGCTCCTCGACATTGGCCATGCCGATGCGCATCATCCAGTCGGCGGCCGCTCCGGCGGCGACCACCTGGGCCACCGGCTGCGTGCCGGCCTCGAAGCGCGCCGGCGGCGCCATATACTGAGCTTCCTGGTCCATCCACGCCAGTTCCACCATGGAACCGCCGAAATTGGCGGGCGGCAGCGCCTCGAGCAGCTCACGCTTGCCATAGAGGAATCCCACGCCGGTGGGACCGTACATCTTGTGTCCGCTCCATGCGGCGAAATCCACATCCAGGGCGTGGAAATCCACGGCGAGATGCGGCACCGACTGGCAGGCGTCGAGCACGACCACGGCGCCGACCTCATGGGCGCAGCGAACAATCGGGGCGATGTCGGTGATGGCACCGGTGACATTGGCGACATGGCAGACCGCCACCACCTTGGTGCGCTCGGTGATCACCTCATCGGCGGTGTCGGAGCGAATACGGCCCTCCTCGTCCAAGTCGAGCCACTTCAGGGTCGCCCCCGTACGCATCGCAAGCTCCTGGAACGGCAAAAGCACCGAATGATGCTCGGCCTTGGAGACGACGATTTCGTCACCGGGCTTCAGGCTGAAACGGCGAGCCGCCTCCCCTCCCCGCCCAAGGCTGGCATTGCCGAAGGCCGTGGCGAGAAGATTCAATCCGGCGGTCGCCCCGCCCGTGACGACGATCTCCTCCTCACCTTCGGCCGCGTTGGCGCCGACCAGCCGAGCCACCTTGGCCCGGGCCTGTTCGAACGCTTCGGTGCTGAGCGCCGCAAGTTCGTGGGCACCGCGGTGAACGCCCGCGTTGATGGTGCGGTAGAAGTCGGCTTCCGCATCAATCACGCACCGGGGCTTTTGCGATGTGGCCGCCGAATCGAGATACACCAACGGATGCCCATGGATCTGCTGATCCAGAATGGGAAATTCACCGCGTATCGTTGCAAAATCCACCATTGCTATCGCCTTCCCTGTCTGTCTCGATGATGCTGCGAAATTCAGGCCAAAGCGGACTCGGAGTCGGAGCCTTCGGGCAGGTACGCATCATAACCGTTCTCCTCAAGCTCGTCGGCCAGTTCGGGGCCACCGGTCTTCACAAAGTGGCCGTCGGCGAACACATGCACGATATCCGGCTTGATGTACTTGAGGATGCGGGTGTAGTGGGTCACCATCAGAATGCCGAAGTTGTTGGCTTCCTTGGCGCGGTTGACGCCCTCCGACACAATGCGCAAGGCGTCGACATCCAAACCGGAGTCGGTTTCGTCGAGAATGGCGAACTTGGGCCTGAGCAGTTCGAGCTGCAGCACTTCCGCGCGCTTCTTCTCACCGCCGGAGAAGCCTTCGTTCACCGAGCGGGTGGCGAATTTCGGATCCATCTTCAGGCGCTTCATGGCATCGGTGAGTTCCCTGGTCCACGTGCGGATCGCCGGTGCCTTGCCGTCGACTTCGGTTTTGGCGGTGCGCAGGAAGTTGGTCATGGACACGCCGGGCACCTCCACCGGATACTGCATGGCCAGAAACAGACCGGCCTTGGCGCGCTCATCCGGGGTCATTTTGAGAATATCCCGACCGTCCAGCAACGCCTCGCCGGAATCCACCACATACTTGGGATGCCCGGCCAGCGTATAGGCCAAAGTGGATTTGCCGGAGCCGTTGGGCCCCATGATGGCATGGGTCTCGCCGGAATGCACGGTGAGGTTGACGCCCTTCAGAATCGGCTTGATGCCGTCTTTGGTTTCGACATGGACGCGAAGATCCTTGATTTCGAGAGTTGACATGGTGTTACTTGCTCCTCAACCTGATTGCAGGCCCTGTCATCTGCCTGCGCTACGTTCTTGGTTTTCTACTTGTCTTCCAGCACCTGCGCCATGGCATCGGTTTCGCCGCGCGCCAGCCTGCGATCGATCACATCCATGAGATGCTCGGAAATGGCCTGGATGCCGATCTCCCCCACCAGCTCGCCGAAGAAGCCGCGAACCACCAGTTTGCGGGCCTCAACCTCCGGAATGCCCCTGGATTCGAGGTAGAACAGCTCCTCGTCGTCGAAGCGGCCGACGGACGACGCATGGCCGGCTCCGATGATGTTGCCGTTCTCGATTTCCAGATTCGGTTCGGAATCGGCGATGGCGCCGGGAGTGAGCACCAGATTGCGGTTGAGCTCGTAGGAGTCGGTGCCGGGGGCGGTCGGCTGGATGAGGGCGTTGCCCACCCACGTGGAATGCGCGCCCTTGCCTTCCAGTGCACCCTTGTAGACCACGCGGGACTTGCAGTCGGGATGGTTGTGCACCACCATCGTACGGTGCTCGATATGCTCACCGGGATCCACGAAATAGATGCCGAGCATATTGAGGTCGCCCTGCTCGCCGCCGAAGTCCTGATCCATGCGGATGCGGACCACGTCGCCACCGAGTGTGACCATCGAATGCCTCAGGCTGGAGCCCTCGCCCACGTGGATGCGGTGGTTGCCCACATGCTTGGCACTTCTGTCCCATTCCTGGATGAACGTGGTGGATACGTGGGAATCCCTGCCGGTGACGATCTCCACGCCTTCGGCCAGTCGAACGTCGCCGTCATGCTCCACCACCACGTCGGCATGCGTCCGATCGGCGGCGGAAATCACCAGATGCAATGCGTCCAGATCATGGCTGTTGCCGTGAACGCGCACCAGCACCGGCTGTGCGATCTCGCCATTCAGCTCGATAACCGTCGCCCGACTATTCGAGTTCCATTCGACGGCCGACACGCGATCGTTCGGCTTCGACACGGTGCCCGAGGGGGTCTCCCCCATGGTCACCGTCCGCACGGTCACACCGGGCAGGTCGTCGATCGCGGTGCCGTCGATCGCGCTGACGGTTACCGTGGTGTCACCGGACGGAACGAATACATTGAAAAATTCCTCAATACGCTCGATCGGCGTGTACCGCCATTCGTCCTGCTTGCGGTTCGGCTGCGCATAGTCGTCCGCATTGAATGAGCGGATGGCGTTGTCGACGCTGGACGGCATGGCCGCCGGATTGGCGTACGGATCGTTCGGATCCGCCACCGGAATGTTCGCTTCTTTGATTGCCGTGGTATCTGCCATGGGATCAGCCCACCGATCCTTCCATCTGCAGTTCTACAAGTCTGTTGAGCTCAAGCGCGTATTCCATCGGCAGCTCGCGGCTGATGGGTTCCACGAAACCGCGCACGATCATGCCCATGGCTTCGTCCTCCGACAGCCCGCGGCTCATCAGGTAGAACAGCTGGTCCTCGCTCACCTTGGATACCGTGGCCTCATGGGCCATCGACACGTCGTCCTCACGCACATCCACATGCGGGTAGGTGTCGGAGCGGCTGTAATCGTCCACCAGCAGCGCGTCGCAAACGGTGGAGTTGCTGGACCCGTAGGCGCCCTTGACGATTTTGACCAAGCCTCGGTACGCCGAACGTCCGCCATTGCGGGAAATGGATTTGGCGACGATGGTGGAGCTGGTGTGCGGCGCCAGATGGATCATCTTCGCGCCCGTGTCCTGATACTGGCCGGTGGAGGCGAAACCGAGGCTCATGGTACTGGCCTTGGCGTATGGCTCGGCCAGAATGCATGCCGGGTACTTCATGGTGGCCTTGGAACCGATGTTGCCGTCGACCCATTCCATGGTGCCGCCCTCGCGCACGTAGGCGCGCTGCGTCACCAGATTGTAGACGTTGTTCGACCAATTCTGCACCGTGGTGTAGCGTACGCGCGCATGCTTTTCGACGAAGATCTCCACGACGCCGGAATGCAGCGAATCCGTGGAATAGATGGGTGCCGTGCAGCCTTCGACGTAATGCACGTAGCTGCCTTCGTCGGCGATGATCAGCGTGCGCTCGAACTGACCCATATTCGGCGTATTGATGCGGAAATACGCCTGCAGCGGAATGTCGACGTGAACGCCCTTCGGCACGTATACGAAGGATCCGCCCGACCATGCGGCGGTGTTCAGCGCCGAAAACTTGTTGTCCTCAGAGGGAATGCACTTGCCGAAGTACTTGCGCACCAGGTCCGGGTACTTCTGCACCGCGGTGTCGGTATCCACGAAAATCACGCCCTGCTTGGCGAGATCCTCCTGAATGGAATTGTAAATCACCTCGGACTCATATTGCGCGGCAACTCCCGACACCAGCCGGCTCTTTTCAGCCTCGGGAATGCCGAGCTTGTCATAGGTGCTGCGAATGGACTCGGGCAGCTCCTCCCACGTGGCGGCCTGCTTGTCGATCGGCTTGACGTAGTATTTGAAGTCATCGGCATCGAAACCATGCAGGTCCACTCCCCATTCCGGCATCGGCTTGGAAATGAAGTCGCGATAGCCCTTCAGACGGTTTTCCAGCATCCATTCAGGCTCGTGCTTGTCGGCGCTGATGGCTCGTACGACGTTCTCGTCAATGCCCTTCTTGGCCGCCTCGCCGGCGAAGTCCTCGTCATGCCAGCCATAGGTGTAGTCGCCGAACTGCGAGATAATCTCATCGTCCTGCTTGATCTTCTCCTCGTTGACACGGGTGCGATCAGCCACGTACTGGCTCATCTCCACGTCGGCCGCGGCGTTTGGCGCTTTCTCGTCACTCACCGTGCGCTGCCTCCTATTCCTTGAGAACAATCCTACGTAAACCTAACAGATACAATCCAGGCACGCCAGTACCCACCCCGCACTCCGACCGTGGGATTGCGTGAGGTATCTCACTGTTGCGCAGGCCTGTTGGCACAGATCGAGCCGCCACCCGACATGCGAATGGCGGCTCAACCATATGTGGGATTGGTCGTCAGCCCCTTCAGCGCTGCGCCTGGTGATCCAACGCCGCCCTGACCAGACCGGCAAACAGCGGATGCGGCTTGGTGGGACGGGACTTGAACTCCGGATGTGCCTGAGTACCCACATAGAACGGGTGGACGTCCTGCGGCAGCTCAACGAACTCGGTCAGTTCGCCGTCAGGACTCTGGCCGGAGATGCGCAGGCCGGCCTCACGCAGACGATCCTTGTAGGCCACGTTGACTTCGTAGCGGTGACGATGACGCTCGGTGACATGCGTGGTGCCGTAGAGCTGCGCGACGAGGGAGTCCTCTTCCAACTCGGCCGGGTAGGAGCCGAGACGCATGGTGTGTCCCATATCGCCCTTGCCCGCCACGATATCCTTCTGCTCCTCCATCGTGGCGATCACGGGATTGGCGCAATCCGGCTCGAATTCGGAGGAATTGGCGTCGGTCAGGCCGAGTACGTGGCGGGAATACTCGATCACCATGGACTGCAGGCCAAGGCACAGGCCCAGAGCCGGAAGCTTGTGCTCACGAGCGAATTTCAGCGCGCCGATCTTGCCTTCAATGCCGCGGATGCCGAATCCACCGGGCACCACGATGCCGTCGACCTGGTCGAGCGCCGCGGCGGCACCCTCCTCCGTTTCACACTTGTCGGCGGCAACCCACTTGACATTCACCTTGGCCCAGTTGGCGAAGCCGCCGGCCTTGATGGCCTCGGTCACAGACAGGTATGCATCGGGCAGGTCGATGTACTTGCCGACGATGGCGATGTTGACCTCGTGCTTCGGATGATGCACGCGCTCCAACAGATCAGCCCATTCATCCCAGTCCACGTCGTGGAACGGCAGGCCAAGCTCGCGCACCACATAGGCGTCAAGCCCCTCTTCGAAGAGGATCTTCGGCACATCGTAGATGCTGGGCGCGTCCACGCAGTTGACCACGCCTTCGGCGTCCACGTCGCACATCAGGGAGATCTTGTCCTTGATGGCCTGATTCAGCGGGCGGTCAGAGCGCAGCACCAGCGCGTCGGGGGCGATGCCCAGCTGGCGCAGCATCATGACGGAATGCTGGGTGGGCTTCGTCTTGAGCTCGTGAGCCGCGGAGATATACGGAACCAGCGAGACGTGCACGAACATGCAGTTCTCACTGCCCAGATCACGGCGGACCTCACGCGCGGCCTCAAGGAAGGGCTGCGATTCGATGTCGCCCACCGTACCGCCGATTTCGGTGATGATCACGTCGACGTCGTCGGAAGCCTGAGCACGCATACGGGACTTGATCTCGTTGGTGATGTGCGGGATCACCTGCACGCACTGACCGAGATATTCGCCCGCGCGCTCCTTGCGCAGCACGGACTGGTAGATCTGACCGGTGGTGACATTGGCCTTCTGGGACAGAAAAACGTCCAGGAAACGCTCGTAGTGGCCGATGTCGAGATCGGTTTCGGCGCCGTCCTCGGTCACATACACCTCACCATGCTGGAAGGGGTTCATAGTACCGGGATCGACATTGATATACGGATCGAGTTTCTGCTGAAGCACCCTGATACCGCGGCTGCGCAGCAGGCGTCCGAGGGATGATGCGGTGAGTCCCTTACCGAGGGACGACACGACGCCGCCAGTGACGAAAATGTGCTTGGTGACGTGTTCTTGCGAATTGCCATGTGTTCTTGCCATGGAACTTCAGCCTATCATCCGTACAAGACTCGCGACGCGCGACGGCGTTCACCGGCACTTGAATCCTTGGGGCGAATTGCTGCACATGCAGGTTTCACGTTATCCACAATTCATGCCAAGACCAGAACGTTCCCCCACAGTGTCCGATTGAGATTGCGCTGCGGGGAGCGGTCGTCTAGCGTGGCCTCATGAGAGAGCATCCGGGGATCACAGAAGCGCTCACGATGGCCCGTCTTCAGCAACGATGCGCGTACGGCGCAAACGCCACGATGCGCAAAGCGTTCTCCAGACGTGTTCGAGAAGGCGTCTTGCTGACACCATTTCGCAACGTCTTCATCGAACATGAACACTGGAATCAGTTGAGCCGCTGCGAGCAAACGCTTTATATCGCACGCACACTTTCGATACTGCATGAACGCTGGGTGTTCGCCGGTCTTACCGCGGCCGACGTTCATGGGCTGGACCATAGCTGGCGTCTGCACGACGGCAGCGTGCAAATCGTCGACGCCAAACGATCGGGAAAGATTTCGAATCAGCGCATCGAGCGCATATACAAAGCGACAGTCACCATGCAATCGGTTGGCGGCATACAAGTCACCGATATGACAAGCACAGTCATCGACTGCTGCCTGAGACTTTCCTTCGAGCAATCGCTGCCCATAGTGGATGCGGCGTTGCGTAAAGGAATGTCCAAAGAATCATTGACGGAGCGTCTGTCGTCAACCGCCCCAAGAAACGAACACCTCAGTCGACTGCTGCGATATGCGGATGGGGCGAGCGAGAATGGAGGCGAATCATGGGTCAGGGCGAAAATCCTTGCCATGGGATTCGCCAAGCCGGAATTACAGGTTGAATTCGTCAGCCCGCGCAATCATCGCCAACGATACCGCGTCGATTTCCTATGGCGCTTATATGACGGGCGCATCATCGTTCTGGAATTTGATGGCACACGCAAGTATGTGGATCCCGACATGACCAATGGACGAACAATCAGACAGGTTGTCGAGCGGCAGATTCAACGCGATCGCGAACTGCGGCAAGCTGGAGTAACCACGATTGTGCACTGCTTCATTGATGAAGTATCCACACAATTGTTTGAAAAGCTCACATCAGCTGGAGTGCCTTGGGTAGGACGTCCATTCGACTAGCGCATCTGGTTTTCTGTCCCGAAGCTGCGAGGCTGATGGCGTTCTCCCCAAGCCTGGGACGCTTCTCGTCCCCTCAGCGGGTCAAAATTGAGAAGAATGCGATTACGCCCCCGGATTTGGGCCGCAAAAAGCAGATTAGCGTCCCGACCTTGGGATATCCAACAGATGCGCCACGGCGTCGAGCGCAAGCCTGTACCCGTAGAAGCCCATGCCGGTGATGGTGCCCGTGGCGACGGGGCTGATCACCGAACGCTTGCGGAATTCATCCCGCGCCGAAGGATTGGAGATATGCACCTCCATGAGGGGCAGCCCCTCGTCGATCACCATATGGGCGGCATCCGCCAACGCATATGAATAATGCGTGAACGCGGCGGGGTTCATCACCACCGGGGTCTTCTCGTCGGCAGCCTGATGCATCCAGCGGACCATTTCGGCCTCGTCGTCGGTCTGACGCACCTCGACCTCCAGACCGAGTTCCTGACCCCATGCGACGCATTCCCGGCGCAGGGTCTCGAGATCCTGCTTGCCGTACACGTCGGGCTGGCGTACACCAAGACGCCCCAGATTCGGTCCGTTCACCACGATGACCTTGGTCATTTCTGAATCCTTTCGAAAGCCTCGCGTACGGCATCGGCCGGCGGATTGTCAAGATGCACCGGATGCCCGATGCGATCCAGCACCACAAAACGGAGGGTATTGCCGCGGGCCTTCTTGTCGCGGTGCATCAGGGCGAGCACATCGTCAAAGGATCCGTTGGCCCACGAAGTCGGCAGTCCCAGTGACGTCAGCAGCGAACGATGGTAATCGACCAGATTCTGATCGATCAGTCCGACCAGATGCGCCAATTCAGCGGCATAGACCATACCCACCGCAACGGCGTTGCCGTGACGCCAACGGAAATGCTCGAGCTTTTCTATGGCATGCCCCATGGTGTGGCCATAGTTGAGGAATTCGCGCAACCCGGACTCTTTGAGATCCGAAGAGACATGGTAGGCCTTGACGGACACCGTGCGCTCGATCAGCTGTGCGACGATGTCTTCGAGATCACCGTCGAAGGCGTTCCCGTCGAAGGATCTCAGCTCGCCCGCATGAGCCTCGAGAATCGACAGAATCGCCTGGTCCCTGATGAAGCCGGACTTCGCCACCTCGCCCAGTCCCTCGACGAAGATATCGTTCGGCAGCGTGCGAAGCGTGGTGAGATCGGCCAGTACGCCCGCCGGCGTATAAAACGATCCGACGAGATTCTTGCCTTGCGGGGTGTTGATGCCGGTTTTACCGCCAGTCGAGGCGTCGACCATGGCCAGCAACGACGTCGGACAGTTGACGTAGCGCACGCCGCGCATCCATGTGGCGGCGACAAAGCCCGCGAGGTCCGTAGCGGCGCCACCTCCGAGACCGACCACCGCATCGGAGCGGGTGAAGCCCTCATCGCCCAGACGCTGCCATATGCCATTGGCCACTTCGATGGTTTTGCCATGCTCGGCATCGGGAATCCGCAGGTCGAGCACCTCGTACCCGGCCTTGCGCAGCAGGGTGCGCGCCCGATCCGAGTGACGCTGCACGCTGGCCGTGTGGATCAGGGCCACACGCACGGGCTTGTCCCCCAGCATTTCGGCCACATGATTCGTGCTTCCCTCGCCGATTACAACATCATACGGGTCGACGCCACCTACATGGACCCGATGCTCTCTCATCATATCCACCAACTTTCGTGCGGCGCCCATCGGCGTGAATCCATGTGTTTGCACACGTTCGTTCGCCAATTTGCTGTACACCGGGTGCCGAAGCTCGTACAACTCCCTCCACCGGGCGTCCGAATCGCCGGCCAGCATGGGACGGCCACCGGATTTGCGTGCGCGTTCCATGGCCTCCCGGGGATCGGCCTCGAGATAGATCACCGTGCCGCCCTGTTCGATATACCGTTCGAGAGCCTTGTGCGTCGCCGGATTCATCGGGGCCCCTCCGCCGAGCGACAGCACGCCGGTAAATGACGTCAGCATATCGGCGATCACCCTGTGCTCGAGCTTGCGGAACGCCGGCTCGCCGTATTCGTCGAAATACTGCGCGATCCTCATGCCGGACTCATGCTCGATCTCGACGTCGGAATCGGCGAACGGCAGGTCGAGTAGGGAGGCCGCCTCTTTGCCGACGCGGGTTTTGCCGGCACCCATCATGCCGATAATCACGGCCCTGGGCCGAATGGGCGATGCCATGCCGCTCACCTCAGATGCTCCGGCCACGAGGCCACATAGGATTCGAAGTTACGACGGGTCTCCTGAAGGGAGTCTCCACCAAACTTCTCCAGCGCAAACTGCGCAAGCACCAAGCGCATCATGGCCTCACCCACCACGGCGGCCGCGGGAACTGCTGTGGCGTCCGAACGCTGGTTGATGGCCGTCGCCACCTCGCCCGTGAGCACGTCAACGGTCTTCAGCGCCTTGGGCAATGACGAGATGGGCTTCATCGCCGCACGCACGCGAATCGGCTGCCCATTCGACATGGATCCCTCGAGACCGCCGGCGCGATTCGACAAACGGGAAATCCTGCCATCGGCATTCACCACGATCTCGTCATGGGCCTGGGAGCCGGGGCGCATGGCCTCCTGGAATCCGTCTCCGATCTCCACGCCCTTGATGGCCTGGATCGACATGAACGCGGCGGCGAGGGCGGCGTCAAGACGTCGGTCAGACTCCACATAGGTACCGAGGCCAGCGGGCACGCCGTAGGCGATGACCTCAATGACGCCGCCCAACGTGTCGCCGGCGGCCTTGGCCTCGTCGATGCGAGCCATCATGCGTCGCTCGGCGGCCTTGTCCAAAGTGCGCACAGGCGAGGCGTCCAGGGCTGCAAGGTCATCCGGGGTAGGCAGCGCGGCGTCCTCGTCCACACCTACTCCCCCTATGGAAATCACATGGGAAACCGTGCAAACGCCCAGAGCCTGCTCGAGGAAATTCTTCGCCACGGCACCCAATGCCACACGCGACGCGGTTTCCCTGGCGCTCGAACGTTCGAGAATCGGACGGGCATCGGTAAAACCGTACTTGCGCATGCCAGTCAGGTCGGCATGGCCGGGACGGGGACGGCTCAGCGGGGCATTGCGCCCCTCGGCCGGCAGCTCATGGTCCAGCGGATCGGCGCTCATGACCTCGGTCCACTTGGGCCATTCGGTATTGGCTATTTCGATGGCGATCGGCGAGCCCAACGTGACGCCGTGACGCACACCGGTGAGCAGACGAACCTTGTCCTGTTCAAACTTCATGCGGGCACCGCGCCCATAACCCAGTCGGCGTCGCGCCAGTGCATCGACGATTTCCTGCGTGGTGATGTTCAGGCCCGCGGGCAGCCCCTCGATCATGGCGACCAGCGCCTCGCCATGGGACTCTCCTGCCGTCTGCCAGCGCAACATCCGAACTCCTCTCGTCATCCTTGGAACACTTCGGTATATCCTACCGTCATGCCCTACCTAGTTTTGCTGCCGAGTCTGCTATGTGGAGCGGCCGTGTCGTACACCGACATCCGCGAACGCCGCGTGCCGAGGCGATGGATCGCGCTCGGATATGCGACGCAGTTCCTCGCGCTGCTCCTGTGGTGCGTTTCAAGCAACCAGCTGTTCACGCTTATGCTCGCCGTGGTGATCTCCCTCGCCGCGGCGGTGCTGCAACTGCTGTTGGGGCTCATCAAGCCGGGATCCCTCGGGTTTGGCGACGTGACGATCACTTTGGTGATGGGGCTTGCGGTCGGCGCGGTGGGATGGACCGCCGTGCTGTACTGGTGGATCGCCATGGGCGTCATCGGACTGGCGGCCATTGGGATCAATGCACGGATGCGCGGACGGCATGACGTCCCGTTCGCCCCGGTGATCGTGGCCTCAAGCGTGCTGGGGGTGCTGCTGGCCTCATTCGCCTGACCACGAACAGATGGCGTGGGGCCTTCACGGCAAGTCCCCACGCGAGCCGACGACGGCAATCAGTTGGCGTTGGCGTTGGCGCTCTTATATTCGTCTCGGATCTTCCAGAATTCGGCTTCGGTGGCAACGAATTTCGTTTCGCCGGTCTGCAGATTCGTCGTGACGAAATACAGCCAATTGCCTTCTTCCGGATTCATCGCCGTCTGGATGGCATTATCGCCCGGATTGCTGATCGGGCTTGGCGGCAGCCCCTTGTTGATACGCGTGTTGTATGCGTTCGACGCGTCGTTAAGCATCGCATCGGTGAGCTTGCTCGGCGATGTGTTGGCGCCGTAGGCGACGGTGGAATCCATGCCGAGCGGCATGCCGGCCTGCAGGCGGTTCTCGATTACCCGAGACACCTTGCCGTAGTATTCCGGACGATTTACCTCGGCTTCGGCGATGGAGGCGATGATCATGATGCGTTCTCGATCGGCTCCGGAGGGGACGCCCAGTCCATCGAGCTTGGCGACGCGCTTGTCGACCATCGCCTTGAGGATGTCGGAGGCCGACTTGTTCTTAACGCCATAGGAGCCAGGCTCCAGCCATCCCTCAAAATGGCCGTTGGCCTCGCTCGGCAGGATTCCCGAGCCTCCAGAATTCACGATCGAGTCGAATTCGCTCTGGTCGATGCCGGACATCTGCACGATATTCGCGATGACGTCGGACACACGTTCGCCGGCCTTGACCTCGACGAATCCACCCGCTTTGGACGAATCGGAAAGAATCGCCAGTACGTTCCTCGCCGACATCTTCTGCTGCAGCTGGAATGTTCCCGGATAGAGAACGGGATTGCCCGCGTTCGCCACCGCCTGGGTGAACGCCGTCGAGGACTTGACGATATCCACCTCGGCAAGCTTCTGGGCGATCTGGGCGACGCCCTCACCTTCTTCGATGGAGAATTCGACGCTGCCGGTCGCCTCGTCGCTGTCGTAATCGACGATTTGACTGGTTCGCGCCGCATTGGCATGCCGGATGCTCTTCAGCTCGCCATACGCAAACCATCCGCAGGTGGCGACCAGGGCAAGTGCGAGAACCACCAGCAGGATTTTGACCGCTCCCCGGTATTGCGCCCTTTTCCGCTTACGGCGCATTTCCTTGCGCGACTTGGGCGGAATAGGCGGCATGGCGCTTGGCGTCGGTTCCTCGCCGCGAGCCACCCACTGGGTGTTCTCGGCAAAAAAATCTTGGAAATCGTCAGCCACCAAGCACTCCTTTATCAGCGGTCCGTCGATCCAAAGCCGATTGCAGAATATTGACCGCGGACTGCTGATCGACCTTCGGGCGATGCCCACGACTTGAAATGTTGGCCTCGAACAATTGACGGTGCGCGCTCACCGTGGTCAACCGTTCGTCCTCCAGCGACACCGTCGGTGGACGCCTTCCGACGAATTGCCGTCCCGCCCCGTCCCGTTCCATGCGCTTGACCAGATTGGAGGCCCAGCGGCGGGCTTTTTTGGCGCTTTTCCCCTCGGTCCCGTCAAGCTGCAATGGCAACCCGATCACTACATGACTCACCCGCTCGTCTTCGATAAGGTCAATCACCTCATCGATGGCATAAAAGGAATCACCGAAGACCTGAATATTACCGGCGGGGTGGGCAAGGGTGAGTTCGGGGTCGGACAAGGCAAGTCCGACCCTTGCATCACCGAGGTCCACCCCGAGCCATACTGCTGTCACAGCTGTGTCAGGCCTTCTGCGCCTCGTCAACCAGCGCGTCGAGCGCCTGGTTGATCTTGGCGGCGTCCTGACCGCCGCCCTGGGCGAAGTCGGGCCTGCCGCCGCCGCCACCGCCGAGCATCTTGGATGCGCCGCGCACCAGATCGCCGGCCTTGATGCCAAGCTTGCGAGCCGCGTCGTTCGTGGCCACCACCACGAGCGGCTTGTTCTCTTCGGTCACGCCAGCCATGGCGACCACCACCGGATCAGCTTCGCCGAGCTGTGCTCGCACATCGGTCACGGCCTTCTTCAGCGCATCGAAGGAGCCGAAATTGCCCACGTTCTTCGCAACCGCCTTCACGGAGGCGGCCGACGTCTTGGCTTCGGCGACCAGCTGCGGCACCACGGCATTGAGCTGGGCGGCGTACATGGCGTTGAGCTTCTGATCCGATTCCTTGAGCTTGGCGAGCAGCGTGGTGACGCGTTCGGCGAGCTCATCGGGACGGGCGTTCACCATGTCGGACAGCTGGGACACCAGGGCATGTTCACGAGCGTTGAACTCATAGGCCCCCTGGCCGACCACGGCGTCAACGCGGCGAACGCCGGAGCCGATGGAGGCTTCCGACATGATGTTGATGGAACCGATCTTGCCGACGTGGTCCACATGGGTACCGCCGCACAGCTCACGACTCCAACCGTCTTCGCCGATGGAAACCACGCGCACGATGTCACCGTACTTCTCGCCGAACAGGTGCATGGCGCCAAGGGCGATGGCTTCATCGAACTTCATCTCCCGGGTGGTGACGGCCAGGTTGTCGCGCAGCTTCTCGTTCACGCGGGCTTCGACGGCGTTCATCGCGCTCTTGCTCGGCGCGGAGGACCACTGGAAATCGAAGCGGAGACGGTTCGGGGCGTCTTCGGAACCACGCTGGGTGGCCTGCGGGCCAAGCTCCTCGCGCAGCGCCTTGTGCACCATATGGGTTGCGGTGTGCGAGCGGGCGATGGCGCCACGGCGCTCAAGGTCGATGCTGGCGTTCACTTCAGCGCCCACGACCAGCGTTCCCTCAGTCAACCGGCACTGATGCACAATGAGATCCTTGATCGGCTTCTGCACATCGTCGACTTCGAGCACGGCGCCGTCATCGGACAGGATCTCACCCTGGTCGGCGAGCTGACCACCGGCCTGGGCGTAGAACGGGGTGCGATCGAGGATGACCTCGACATTCGCCGGTCCGGTAACCGCCGGCACCGAGCCCTTGCCTTCGACCATGATGCCGAGAACCTTGGCGCGGGCCGACATGTCGGTGTATCCGAGGAAGTCGATCGGCCTGACCAGTGTCTTCTTGAAGTCGTCATACACCGACAGATCAACATTGTGGCGCTTCTTCAGCGCATCGGCGCGGGCACGGGACTTCTGCTCGGCCATCAGCTCGCGGAACTTGGCCTCATCGACCTTGACACCCTGTTCCTCGGCCATTTCCAGTGTCAATTCGATCGGGAAGCCATAGGTGTCGTGCAGCTTGAAGGCGTCGGCACCGGATACGATGGCATCGGCACCGGAATCCTTGGCCTTCTTCACGGCGACGTCGAGAATGTCGATGCCGGCGCTCAGCGTGCGCCGGAAAGCGTCCTCCTCGCCGTAGGCGGATTCGGACACATCATGGAAGGTGTCGTTCAGCTCCGGATAGCTGGCCTCCATGGCGGTCTTGGACACCGGGAACAGCGTGGGCAGCACGGCATCCTCGACCCCGAGCACGCGCATGGCCTCGATGGTCCGACGCAGCAGACGGCGCAGCACATATCCGCGGCCGTTGTTGGACGGACGCACGCCGTCGGACATGATCATCAGGGCGGAACGCACATGGTCAGCCACGACGCGGAACTTGACGTCCATCGCGTTGTCGTCGCCGTACTTGAGGCCCGACAGCTTCTCGGCGGCCTCAATGACCGGGAACACCTCGTCGGTTTCGTAGATGTTCTGCTTGCCCTGCATCAGATAGGCCAAACGCTCAAGGCCGGCGCCCGTATCGATGTTCTTGTTCTCCAGCTCGCCGACGATATGCAGATCCGTCTTCGACTTGACGTTGTCGACTTCATAGTTCTCGAACACGAGATCCCAGATCTCGATGTACCGGTTCTCGTCGGCGATCGGGCCGCCCTCAACGCCATAGGCCGGGCCGCGGTCCACGTAGATCTCGGAGCACGGGCCGCCGGGGCCGGGGCCGCCGGTTGTCCAGAAGTTGTCCTCCATGCCCATGATCTGGATATGGTCGGGGTCGACGCCTTCGTTGCGCCACATCGAGCGGGCTTCCTCGTCATCGGTGAAGGTGGTCATCCACAGCTTCTCCGGGTCGAAGCCGTAGCCGCCTTTGCTCTGCGGGGTCGTCAGCAGCTCCCAGGCGAAATGGATGGCCTCCTCCTTGAAATAATCTCCGAAGGAGAAGTTGCCGAGCATCTGGAAGAAGGTGCCGTGACGGGTGGTTTTGCCGACCTCGTCGATGTCGAGCGTACGCACGCACTTCTGATTGGACGTCACGCGGTGCTTGGGCGGGGTCTGCTCGCCCATCAGATACGGAATGAACGGAACCATGCCCGCGATGGTGAACAGCGTGGTGGGGTTCGGCGAAATCAGCGAGGCAGACGGAACCACGAGATGGCCGTGCTTCGCAAAATAATCGAGGTAGCGCTTGGCGATTTCGGACGTGCGCAAGGTGGAAACTCCTTGATTGATTGTTGATTGATATAAGTTCAGCGGTTGTTGGTGAGGTATTTCCCGGCCAGTTCTTCCTCCCTCTGGATCCGAGCCGCGTTGAAGTCCTCCCACAGCCCCTGCAGAGTGCGAATGGTCACGTTGTCCTGATCGGGCCCAAGAACAAACTGGCGGGCGGCGTCAGGCGTGTGCGCCCTGACATAGGCCTGTGCCTTGGCGACCATCACGACGCCGGCGGCCATGCCGACGCCGATCCAGAAGAGTCGTTTGAGCATCAGGCCTCCTTTGCGTTTGAACCGTTGTCGCGGGGCTGTCCGGCATCCTGGTCGTTCCCCCGGGCACGCTTGTTGAAAAACGCCTGGACCGTGGTCTTCGCCGCGTAGATGGCGGACTGGGCCTTGATAACCGGCTTGCCCAGGAATGACCCGTACAAATCCGTCAAGGCGCCGACATTGTTCGCGGTGGTGGATGCCGCGGCGGAAATCCTGTTGACGTCGTCGAGGGACTTGTTGACCTGCCTGACCGTGGTCACCGACTCGTCGAGCGCGGGAAGTGCATGATCGCCGGTCTGTTTGACGGTTTCGGCGATCTGATCGAACAGTTTGCCCAAGCGAATCAGCGGATAGATCATGAACCCGGCGAGCACCACGAACGCGATCGCCGCGATCAGGCCGGCAATCTGTCCTACATCCATACTTCCTCCCTGTTCACACAGTAACTTGCCCAAGGCTATCACCGAGCCCCTATTTTTATGCTCGTCGTCGCCCGCTACCGGTTGTACGAGGCGATGGTGATCGCATCGACGAACGGCTTGTCGGTGTCGAAGTCAAGAACCGTTACGGAACCGTTCGCAGGACGCTCGCTCAGGTCGAGATCCGGTCCGCCAAATCGGTGCGCCAATGACAGCAGGGTGTTGCCATGGCTGATTTGCAATATGTCATCCCCGTCCCGCAACGCGGGGTTGGAGGCGATCAGGTCAAACGCGCCCTCCACGCGATTCCAGTATTCCGCATCGGATTCGGCGTCGTGGAAGGGGTCGGCCTCCTTGAGAAAATCGCGGCTGGCGGCCAATCCGAACCGCTCCACAATCTGGTTGTAGGTTTTGACGCCATGGGGAGCACCCGCGGCATACCAGGAGGCACCCATGTCAAGCCCTTCGAAATAGCCGTAGAACTGCTCGCGGAAATGCATATCATCCACCAACGGCGGTCGGGTATGGCCGGCGGCTTCGTTGATGTCGAGAATGCGCACCGCGGTCTGCTGCGCACGGGTGGTATCGGAGCAGTAGGCCGCCGCGAAGGAGATGCCCCTCAGCTTCTCCCCCGCCTTGTCGGCATCGGCGAGACCGGCTTCGGTCAGCGGGGAGTTCGACCAGCCCTGCAAACGGTTGTATCGGTTGAAATATGTCTGGCCATGGCGGACCAAATGCAAATGAAGCCTCATGGTTCGATTATCGCACCTCGCCCGACGTCGTGTTCAGGCGCATGCCGCCCGCCGCCCGGGAACGCGAGGACCCCGCGTCCCTTTGCGGGGAGCGGGGTCCAAGCGGTATGTCCTAGAAAGTGATCCAGATCAGCGAGCGTAGAACTCGACGACGTACTGGATGTTGACCTGCACCGGAATCTGCTCGGGTTCCGGCTTGCGGGTGAGGGTGGCCTTCAGCGAGGCCAGGTTCACGTCAAGGTAGCCGGGGACCGCGGGAAGAACGTCGCGATGGACGCCTTCGGCGGCGATCTGGAACGGCACCATGGTCTGGCTCTTCGCCTTCACCTGGATGGTCTGGCCGGGCTTGACGCGGTAGGACGGACGATCCACGATGTTGCCATCAACGAGAATGTGGCGGTGCACCACGAACTGACGAGCCTGGGCGGTGGTACGGGCAAAACCCGCGCGCAGCACCAGGTTGTCGAGACGGACCTCAAGATCCTGCAGCATGGCGTTGCCGGTCTGGCCTGCCTCGTGGGTGCCCTTCTCGTAGGCGGCGCGCAGCTGCTTCTCGGAAATGCCGTACTGGGCGCGCAGACGCTGCTTCTCGCGCAGACGCACCGCGTAATCGGATTCGGTGCGGCGACGGTCGCGGCCATGCTCGCCAGGAGCGTACGGGCGCTTCTCGAAGATGCGCTGGGCCTTGGGGGTCAGGGCGATGCCGAGGGCGCGAGAAAGACGCACCTGACGGCGAGAACGCTGAACATTGGTCATGTTCTTGAACCTTTTCTTTTCTGTCGTTATCTGAACGGAACGTCGTGAACCTTACGGTTTCGACGCTGAGTCGGCCTCTCCAACGCTTCATCGTGACAATCACGAGCGGCCCGGAATCATTGAAATTCCAAACCTCCGACCCGTTGATGGGCTAAGACTCCAGATAGTACTGCCTTTTGGCAGACACCAATCGCTTATTGTACACCCGACCCGCGGACGATCGAAGCGGAGAAACCCTCCAGCCAGTCGCGGAGAAAATCCAGTCGCCGTGCGCTCTCCGCGACACGATCGGCGGACAGCCGGTCCGGCAGCCCGGTGCTGCGGACGTTATGCGTGTCGATCGGCGCAAAATCGGCAAACGAAAGGGTCAGCACATTGCCGCATTCCATCAAGAAAGGCCCGAAGGCGTCGCGCAGCTCCACCAGCCTCCGCGAATGCGTCTCCAGGAACCGCCCCGCCAGCACCTTATCGTTCGCGCATACGCGAACAACACGATCGAATGCCGCATCGCCGGTTTTCACCGTGCGCATGCCGTTGTTCGCCAGCCGGTCGAGGATCGACGCCGACAGATCGGACACGGCGTCGCGCACGTTGCCGGATTCGGATCGCACGGACATATGGAACGGGACGGATCCCATCAGGCGCGCCTTCCAAATCAGATGCTGGGAGACGCGATACGAGCCCGTTTCGTCATTGTCCGGATCCCCATGGCCATCGGCCTTGAAGAACTCCCGCTGAAGGCGATAGATTCCCTGCGCGCGGAAGGAGTCCCCACCCATGGACAGCACCAGGAAGGTGACGGTGGTCGAAAGACGCCAGGTCTCCTCTGGCCCGAACAGCGCCGGATCAAGGCCTCCGCTTCGGGGAACGTACCGCGCATACGCCTCCTCCAGCACGGCAGGCAGCTCCGCGCCGTAGAACCTTGCCGCGAAACGCTCATCCCGTCCATGCTCCCTGACCGCCCACAGGATCAGGAGCACGAAGGGCAGTGCGCAGAGACACACGAACAACCGATCGTCCGGAAATCCGAATCTGTTCCTCGCCACCTGCAGCAACGCCAAGCTTCCGAACGCAAGCAAAGCCAGGATGGCCGCGACCGAGCGTCTGCCACGAGCGGCCAGCTCGCGATCAACCCGCCGTATCCGCCCGTCAACGGCCGGTGAACCACAAGCTTGTCCTGCAACCATGCCTTGCCCCTCAGTCGCGTCCCGGCAGCTTCCATCAGAGTTTTTCTATAGGCGCGAGGCGAAGCATCAGACGTTTGACTCCGCTGGAACCGAAATCCACGGTCAACACCGAGTTGCGGCCCTTGTCCTGCGTGTCCTGCACCGTGCCCAGGCCATACTGATCGTGGATCACCTTGTCCCCCACATGAAAATCGGCGATATTCAGCTGATTGTCGTTATGCAGGGCGGAGGCAGGCTTGGCCGACGACGAGGGCGCGACGCGACGCGTCGTCACTTTGCCGCCACGTGCGCCGCCGCCGTTGCGGGACGACCCGTAGCCCCGCGACGCCCCATACGGGGAGGACGACGAACCACCATACGAGCGGGATGATCGACCGCTCGTCCGGCCCGACCTGGCATGGCCGCCCCAAGACGAACCGCCACCGAAAGAAAAGCCGCCGAAATCGTTGTCGTCGTCCTCGAACCCGCCGAATTCATCGCGTGAATCCGCGCCCCAGCCGCCGCGCATACGCTCCACGCCGGCTTCCCTGCGCTTCCAGTCGATCAATTCGTCGGGGATCTCGTCGAGGAATTGGCTCGGCATCATTTCGGCCGCCTGTCCCCATTGCGCCCTGACGGCCGCCCGCGTGACGTACAGGCGCCGCTTGGCGCGCGTGATGCCCACATAGGCCAGACGGCGTTCCTCCGCCAGCTCTGACGTGTCCTCAAGCGAGCGGGAATGCGGGAACGTGCCCTGCTCCATGCCGGTGAGGAACACCACCGGGTACTCCAGTCCCTTGGCGGTGTGCAAGGTCATCAGCGTCACCTTGCCGGAATCCTCGCCTTCATCGGGCAATTGATCGGAATCGGCAACCAGGGCGGTGGTTTCGAGGAAGCTCGCCAATGTGGCGTCAGGCGTTTTCTGCTCGAATTCCGCGGCCACGGACTGCAACTGGGACAGATTCTCCAGACGAGAGGCGTCCTGAGGATCCTCGCTGCGCTGCAACTCCTCGAGAAGCCCGGATTTCGATAGCGTCTCGGCCACGATTTCGCTGGGCTTGTCGGCATGCTCGGCGGCAAAGGACGTCAGCGACACCATCAAATCGCGGAACACGCCCAGCTGCCTGGCGGTTCTCGTCGGCACGCCTTCGATCTGGTCGAAGTGCATGAGGCCGTCCCAGAAGGCGGTGCCGTGCGCATCGGCGTAGCCGGCGACCAACGCCTCGGCGCGAGGGCCGAGACCGCGCTTGGGCACATTGAGAATACGGCGCACATTCACGCTGTCAAGAGGATTCACGATGGCCTGCAGATACGCCATCGCGTCCTTCACCTCGCGGCGCTCGTAGAACTTGGTGCCACCGACCAACTGATACGGTAGTCCGGCGTTGATCAGGGCCTCCTCCAAAGCACGCGATTGGGCGTTGGCCCGGTACATCACCGCCATATCGGAATAGGCGACGCCCTCCTCGGCGCGCAGCCGGGCGATTTCGGTGGCCACCCACTGCGCTTCCTGTTGGGCGTTGTCCGCGGCATACCCCACAATCGGCGCGCCCTTGCCCAGCGCCGTCCACAGTTTCTTGGGCTTGCGCCCCTCGTTCTTCGCGATCACCGCATTGGCCGCGTCAAGAATGGTTTGCGTCGACCGGTAGTTCTGCTCAAGCATAATGGTGCGCGCATGCGGAAAATCCTTTTCAAAGTCCTGAATATTGCGGATGTCCGCGCCACGGAACGCATAAATCGACTGATCGGAATCACCCACCACGGTCACCCAGGCCGGACGCTCCACGCTGTCCACCCCGGCGAGCTCGCGCACCAGCACATACTGGGCATGGTTCGTGTCCTGATACTCGTCGACCAGAATGTAGTGGAATTTGTGATGGTAATAATCGGCCACCGCCGGCTGCGTTTTCAGCAACTCCACCGTCCGCATGATCAGATCGTCGAAATCCACCGCATTGGCAAGCGCAAGCCGATGCTGGTATTCGGCGTACATCACCGCATAGATCTCCTCGGCGTTGCCGAATCGACCGAGCTGATACCCCTTATGGCCGGGCTGGAAGCCGGCCGCATACGTGTTGACTTGGGTTCGCCAGTCCTGAAGGTTGTTTTTGCAGTCGGAGATCTTCCCAAGGATCACGCGCGGGGTGTATCGCTTGAGATCAATGTTGAGGTCGGCGCCTATGAGCTTGATCAGGCGTTCGCAGTCGGCCGTGTCGTAGATGGAGAATCCCGAGTTCAGACCGATGGCCTTGCCGTCGCGGCGCAGAATGCGCACGCAGGCCGAATGGAAGGTCGACACCCACATGCGGTCGGCGACGGGGCCGATGAGTCCGGCAAGACGCTCGCGCATTTCCGCGGCGGCCTTGTTGGTGAAGGTGATGGCCATGATCTGGCTGGGCCATGCGCCGAATTGGCTCAGGATCCATGCGATTCGACGCGTCAGCACGCGTGTTTTGCCGGATCCGGCGCCCGCGCCGATGAGCAGCGCCGGCCCCTGGTATTGCACCGCCTGAGCCTGCTGGGGGTTGAGGTCCCCGATCAGTTCCTGTTCCGAGCGCATAACCACTTCCGGCGCGGCTGCGTAATCGCTCACTTGGCTCTCCTTTGCTGTGCGGGTGCTCATCGTCAGGCGCGCATGGGCGCGTTGGACGAGATTGCGATGCAATGCGGCGTTACGAGACTACATCAAGGTAGGCACGGTGATATGTTTCTGACATAAAAACCTCACCGATCCTCAAAGGAAGTGCTATGCAGGAACTCGAGGAACGCATCGTGCGCGAAGGCACTGTCAAACCTGGCAATGTCCTGAAAGTCGATGCTTTTTTGAATCATCAATGCGACGTCGGACTCTTCGACCATATGGGAGCCGCCTGGGCCGAGCATTTCGCCGGCAAACGGGTCGACAAGATCCTGACCATCGAGGCCTCCGGCATCGGCATCGCTTGCCTGGCCGCGCGTCATTTCGGCGATGTTCCCGTGGTGTTCGCGAAGAAGGCGCAGTCCATCAACCTCGACGGCGACCAGTATTCCACCATTGTGTATTCCTTCACCAAGCAGAAGGAATTCCCCGTCATCGTCTCGAAGAAGTATCTTTCCGCCGGCGAGCACGTGCTGCTGATCGACGACTTCCTCGCCAACGGCAAGGCCATGCAGGGTCTGATCGCCCTGTGCAAGGCGGCGGGCGCAGTTATCGAGGGCATTGGCATCGCCGTGGAAAAAGGCTTTCAGGACGGCGGCGAGACGCTGAGAGCCGAGGGGTACGACGTCGACTCCCTGGCCATCGTCGATTCAATGGACGCGGATACCGGCAGCATTACGTTCCGTCACTGAACCTCCCCGAACCCGCCACATGCAAAGGACGACGGGCTCGGTCCGCGAGGAGACGGCAGAAGCCGAAAACCCGCAACAATCACATCGAGAGAATCATATATGGAAAAGAAGAACAGTAATCCGACGAACAACGCCACCAACAGCGGCGTTTCATTCGAGGCGCTCAGTTCGCTTGACGCCCCGGTGAGCTTCTGGAGGGGCATCCCCTTCGGCCTGCAGCATGTGATGGCCATGTTCGTGGCGAACCTCGCCCCCATTTTCATCGTGACGTCGGCAGCCAAGATGACGCCCGAGCAATCGGCCACGATCATTCAGGCCGGCCTGCTGGTGGCCGGTTTGGGCACATGCCTGCAGCTGTACGGAGCTTGGCGCATCGGCTCCAAGCTGCCGATGGTGACGGGCATCTCGTTCACCTATGTCGCGGCCGCCGTGGCGATTTGCGCCGACAAGGGCTATGGCGCCGTCGTCGGCGCCGTGATGGTGGGCGGCCTGCTGGAATTGGTGCTGGGCCTCACCGCGCAATACTGGCGGCGCTTCGTGCCTCCGATCGTTTCGGCGATTGTGGTCACGTCGATCGGATTCTCGCTGCTGAACGTGGGCGCCACGTCATTCGGTGGCGGCTCCGGCGCCAAGGATTTCGGCTCGTGGCAGAATCTGATACTCGGCCTGATTTCGCTGGTCGCATGCCTTGCCTTCCAACTGCTGATGAAAGGCACCGCCAAGCAGCTGTCGGTGCTGTTCGGCCTAGTGGTCGGCTATGTGGCGGCCATCTGCATGGGCAAGGTCGACTTCTCAGGATTTGCGAATCTGTCGATTGTGTCCGTTCCGCAGCTCATGCCCTTCAAGCCCGAGTTCGATTGGGGCGCGATCATTTCGCTCGGTCTGCTGTACGTGGTGTCCTCGGTGGAGGTGCTGGGCGACACCGCGGCGTTGACCAAGGTCGGTCTCGACCGCCTCCCCACCGAGCGGGAAACCGCCGGCGCCATCGCCGGCGACGGCCTGATCTCCTCGGTTTCCGGTCTGTTCGGCTGCCTGCCACTGACGTCCTTCGCGCAGAATATCGGCTTGGTGGCCATCACCAAGGTCGTCAACCGCAAGGTCATTCTCTCGGGCGGCGTGATTCTGATTCTGGCGTCGTTCGTGCCGGCCATCGCGGAAGTGTTCAATTCGCTACCGCAGGCCGTGCTCGGCGGCTGCACGATCATGATGTTCGGCAACATCATTCTCTCCGGCTTCCAGATGATCTCCGAGGCGGGCTTCTCGCAGCGCAACATCACGATTGCGGCCCTGTCGCTGACCATTGGCATCGGGTTCACGCAGGTGAGCGACATCTTCGTGAATTTCCCCGCCCTGTTCCAGCAGATCTTCGCTTCGAACTGCATCGCCGTCGCCTTCGTCGTCGCCCTGGTCCTCAACCTCATTCTGCCGAGTGAGGAGCATTTCCTGGGCACGCCGGCGGCAAAGGAACAGTAGCGGGCAGACCGAGCCAAAGGAGGGTAGGTATGGCATCCCAACCGGTGCGGGATGCCATACCTACCCTCCTTTGTTTCCTCCCCTCCGTTATTTCATATTGGTAACAACCGCGGAACGCAACGCGGGGCTGTTCTGTCGTATCCGGCCAACCGCCAGCCCGATACAGACGAAGGCGGCGGCGAACAGCAGGAGAATCGCCATGGACGCCCCCCAGCCGGACCAGTCCGGCGGATTCACGGCATTGATGTCCCGCCCGCCGAATGACTGATACACGGCCTGCACGTACCACCATCCCGGTGTGAATTTGGCGATGGTCACGACGGCTTCAGGCATCATCGAGGCAGGAGTCCATATGCCGGACAAAAAGAGCAGGACCATGCTTACGGCGTTGGCTATGCCATTGGTGGCGTTGACGGACGAGACGAACTGCCCGATCATAAACCCAAACGCCAATGCCATGAAGGTCAACGCCAACGCCGCGGTCAAAGACAGTGTGATGCCGACGGCTCCCAGCGCGGCCAACCCGCCACGCAGCGGAATGACAACCGCCAATGACAGCGCGGAATAGTACAGCCAGGTCGTCAGGGCCAGCACCAGACACGCGAGCATCACCTGACCGTTGATGCGCAGCGACGAGCAGGCCGATGCGCTCAGCCGTTCCCGGACATAATCCGCATTGAATTTGGAAACGACCAGCCCCACGGCCAACGTCATCACGGCCATCGCCGGATAGATCATCGTCGACAGCGTCATGCCGTATCCCGCAACCACTATCGACGAAGTGTCCATGGTGTTGTTGTCACCGGTGGCCTGCACGGTCACCTGGGGCAGGTCACCTCGCTGGTCGACCACCTGGTCGATCGCGGCATTCACCGTGAAGTCGGGATTGCTCGCGAGCGCGGTGCGCACCTCGTCAAGAAAACCGGTAACCTGCATCTTCGCCATGGCGATGCTGCCGGAACCGTAGCTGCTTGCGCATTCCACAGCGGTCATGTCCCCGCCTTGCCGAATCGATTGGACAACATCGGCAGCATAGCCGTCGGGGATGATGACGATCAGTTTTGCCTGGTCGCTTGCCAGCGCATCCTGCAGGTCCCGCCTGGTATCGGGGACGTGGACGATCTGCGCCGTGTCGCCCAGCGCCTGCTCCAGGCCATGCTGGAACACATGGCCGGATTCCTCGTCGCGATCGACGATGGCGATGCTGGTGGTGGTTCGATCGAAGGTGACGTCGGTCTTGTCGCTCGTCATCGTGCTTATGACGCCGAATCCCAGGAAGACCATCAGGACGCCGCACCCGATGAGGTAGCCAAGCAGCGCGCCACGATGCGCCCACATGATACGGAACGTCGTTTTACAGGTGTTCATACCGTTGCCTCCTAAGCATGGCCACCGCCGCTGCCAGTCCCATGGCGCTCATGATGAGCAGTATGGCGACGGTTTGCAGGAACGGGGCGAGCGAATCGTAGTAGAGCAGGTCGTAGAACAGGTTGGAAACCTGCTTGACCGGACTGATGAGATGCACTACGGGAGCATGGGCCTGTATCGTGTCGTTGAGATGCATGGAGAATGTCCCCATCAGCCCCGCGAGCATGGACAATCCGGTGGACAGGGCGATGGCGACGCCATTCTTGGCGCCCAACGACAATCCGGGAATCGCGCCCAGCGCCAGACCCATCGCACTGGAGGCGAAGGTGGCGACCAATAGTCCGACGATCGCCAGCGGCTCCCGGCCACCCACCGATATGCCAAGCGCGAATCTGATGAAGAGGAACGCCACGATCAGCGACAGGAACGACATCAGCCAGCCGGAGAGAAACACCCCGAGGACCTTACGGGATTGCGGCAACGGACTGACGGCGACGCGAATGCCGCTTGCCGTCTGATTCGGCTGCAGCAGCGTCAGCGAAACGCAGGTGAACAGCATGCTGAGCATGGACGCCATGCCCAGCAGCGCGAAATGGTACCGGGCCATCGACTCGGGAGTGAAATGGGTGAGCGCGACGTCCTTGACGTATGTTTGCCCGCCTTTGGTTCCCGCATTGGCGTTCTGCGTGATCTGCTGCCAGAACGAGGGGTCCGTGGCCAGCTGTGGTTGCGCGGCCAGCTTCCGCGTGATCGCATCGTCGATGATGGCGCCGTGGACGTTAAAGGTATCGATGACGTTGCCCAACGCGCTGATCGTGATCGCCTCGGCGTCGCCGCCACCGGCGTTGGCCGAGGACATGGCGCCGGCAACCGTGTCGGAAACGGTCATCATGATGCGCCCCTCGCCGTCGGTCGACAGTATCGCTTTCACGTCGCCGTTTTGAAGCAGCGTATCGGCGGCCGGCCGGTCGGTCGTCTCGGTGACCCTGATCAGCGTGGTCGCCCCCTGACCGTCCATCGACTCGTCGCCTGCATCGTCGCTCGCGGACGCCGTCCCGGAGAGCGAATCCGTGAATTGCTGCACGCCGTAGGCGCGATTCCACTGGTCGTCGCGAACCACAGCCACCGGCACCGGCTCAATCGCATTGTATGTGTCGATGCTGCCGAAGACCCCCTGCACTAGGGACGCCAGAAGAACCGGAAAGCAGACCAGCCAGAACAACCCCGACTTTTCACGCAGGTTGATCAGCAGCATCGCCTTGAATGTACTCCACATGACGGCCTCTCAATCCCTCAGGCCCGTTCCGGTGAGTTCCAGGAACACATCGTTGAGCGTCGGGGGCCGACTGGTGAGATGTCCGATGTTCACGTCGGCCGATTCCAGCAGATCAAGCAGATCCACAAGGTTGCGGTCGCCCCGCTGGCATCGGACGGACAGCGTGCCGCCGTCATACGTCGCTTCGATCACAAAGGGCAGGGCCTGGACCCGGTTAAGCGTGGATTCAGGCAGGTCGAAGGTCTCGACGGTGATGCGTTCGCCCATGCCGATCATGGATTTCAGCTCGTCCGAAGTGCCGAGCGCCAGATGGCGGCCATGATCCATGATGAGGATGCGGTTGCAAATCTGTTCGACCTCCTCCATGTAATGGCTGGTGTACACGATGGTTGCGCCCTCGCGGTTCAGCCGCTGAATGCCTTCGAGAATCGCATTGCGGCTCTGGGGGTCAACGGCGACGGTCGGCTCGTCGAAGAAGATGAGATCGGGCCTGTGCGCGATGCCGCATGCGATATTGAGCCGCCGCAGCAGACCTCCCGACAGTTTGCCCGGCCGAAACTTGCGGAACTCCCCCAATCCCACAAAGTCAATGGCGTCACGCACCAGTTCCCTGCGCCGGGCTTTGTTCGGCTCATACAGCGAGCAGCAGTAGTCGACGTTCTCGACGACGGTGAGCTCATTGAACACCGCGACGTTCTGCGGCACGATGCCGATGCGCCGCTTCAGGGCGTAGCTGGTGGAATGGATGGGTTCGCCAAACACGCGAATCCGCCCGGCGTCATACGACAGCAGCGCGAGTATGCAGTTGATGGCCGTGGATTTGCCAGATCCGTTGGGTCCCAGCAATCCGAAGATCTCCCCCTGTTGCACAGTGAGGTCAAACGAGTCGAGTGCGAGCACGTCTCCGTATCGTTTGATGAGCCCGGCGACTTCAATCGCCGGCGTTACGGTGGTATTGGCGGTCATCACGCGCCTCCTTTCATCTGATTCCATCATCGCCGATGCGCGTCGGCCGACACGGTGACCCCGATCACGACGCATGCCATGGGCGGTGACATTTGTCATCTCCCGGCGACGAGTAGACTCGTGGGCGTGAATAGGATTGCGGACAAACTGATGCTGGCTGTGCTGTGCGCGCTGCTGCTGGCCCGTGATTCCGGTGGCGTGACGCCGTTGTCCATCGCCGTCATATTGACCGCGATCTGCTGCGCGGGACTCGGCGAATGGCTGCTGTCGGCCGGACCCGAACAGACATGGGTGCCGATATCGGCCGTCTCGATCGCCGCGTTGTGCTCGCCGACATTCGTGTTCTCACTGCCGGTGGCCGCCTATGACGCGGCCAGGGTCCCCGCCGACGCCCCACGTGCGGACGCATGGGGCGCAACCATGCGGCATGCTTTTCGCTTCGTCTGGGCGCTGCCGTTGGCGACCGCGCTGTTGCTCGAAAGTCCTCATCGGCATTCGGCGACCGCGACCGCGACCGCCCTGTCCTGCATCGCGTATCTGTGGGGACGGTCGGTGCGCAGACGGACGGAACTGACCAATCGGCTTCGTGCAACCCAAGACGCTCTGCGCGGCGACACGCGCATGCTGCGCGCACGGCTTGCGGATGCCCAGGAGGAACGGTCCACGGCCACTCGCATGGCCACCCTAAACGAACGTACCCGCATTGCCCGGGACATTCACGACAATGTGGGACACTTGCTGACGCGTGCGATCATGCAATCCGAAGCCGACCGGGTAGTGGCCGAGGCGCGGCGGGACACGGTTGCGGCGCAGCAGTTCGCCGACGTGAACACCACCATCAGCGAAGCGATGACCATGGTGCGTCGCAGCGTGCATGATCTCGATGACGCCGGAGTGGATTTCCACGCCTGGATGGCCGATGCGGCCCGTTCCACGGCCCGACTGCGCGTGACGCTGCATAACGCCATTGATTCCGCCCCCGCTCCGGTGGCCCGCTGCCTGGCCGCGATCATCCGCGAATCGCTTGCCAACACGGCGCGGCACAGCGCAGCCGACTCCGTCGCCGTGTCGCTGCAGGATTTTCCCGCGTTCTGGCAGTTGGTTGTCCAGGATAACGGACGTATCGTGGACCGGGATGGGACACCGTCACCGAATACCGCCGCCGAACACGACGTGCGCGGCATGGGCCTGGCGGATATCGAGACACGCGTGCGAGCGCTGGACGGCACCTGTTCGACCGGCATGAACGATACCGGTTGGCGCGTGTTCGTTTCGATTCCCAAACCGAAGCAAGCCAAGGACCCAGAGCCGGAACACCCCGGTGACCAAGGAGCGCAGGCATGAAAGTGGCGATTGCGGACGACGATGCGATTGTGTGCTCGTCGCTGACGACCATTCTCGAGACAACCCGTACGGCTCGCGTGGCTTGGACCGCAACCAGCGGAGACGAGGCCGTGGAGCGATATTGCTCCGGGCCCGCCAACCGGCCCGACGTATTGCTGATAGACATCCAGATGCCCGGCATGGACGGGCTTGAGGCGGCCAGGCGCATCCTGGACTTCGACGGGGCGGCTCGCATTCTGTTCCTCACCACGTTTGCCGACAAGTCGTATATCGATCAGGCGATGGCCCTGGGGGCGAGAGGGTATCTCATCAAGCAGGACGTCGCTTCGGTGGCCCCCGCGGTGCAGTCGGTCATGGCGGGTCAGGTGGTGCTGGGCGCCCAGGTGCTCAGCAAGCTCACCGGAGGCGACAAAACCGCCGCCCGACGCGGCTCGCAACCGCAGGACGGTTCCGCGGGATCGCCGGCAGATAACGAGGACGCATTCGGGGCATTGTCGGACCGCGAGCGCGGCATCACCGCCCTGGTGGCCGAGGGGTTGGACAACCGGGAGATCGCCGCGAAACTGTTTCTCAGCGAGGGCACGGTGCGTAACCGCGTCAGCGACATACTGGCAAAGCTTCACATGTCCAATCGCACGCAACTCGCCATCACCTGGCTGAACAGCCGACGATGACGGCCGCCATGGGACAACGCAACGGCCCGGTGGCCACGGATTTCCCGCGGCTACCGGGCCTCAGCAGATGAACCGCTCACGCGGCGGCAACGCTTCCTCTCACACCGTCACTCCCACTCGATGGTTGCCGGCGGCTTGGAGGTGCAGTCGAGCACGACGCGGTTGATCTGACGGCATTCGTTGGTGATGCGGGTGGAGATCGTGGCGAGCACGTCGTACGGGATGCGGGACCAGTCGGCGGTCATGGCGTCTTCGGAGGAAACCGGGCGCAGCACGATCGGGGAACCGTAGGTACGCTCATCGCCCTGAACGCCCACGGAATGCACGTCGGCAAGCAGCACCACCGGGCACTGCCAGATGTCTCGGTCGAGACCGGCTTTGGTGAGCTCCTCGCGGGCGATCGCGTCGGCTTCGCGCAGCACATCCAGGCGTTCCTTGGTGATCTCGCCGATGATGCGGATGCCGAGGCCCGGTCCCGGGAAGGGCTGGCGCCACACGATTTCGTCCGGCAGGCCCAGTTCGGTGCCGATGGCTCGCACCTCGTCCTTGAACAGGGTGCGCAGCGGCTCGATGAGCTGGAACTTGATGTCCTTCGGCAGGCCGCCCACGTTGTGGTGGGACTTGATGTTCGCAGCGCCGTCGCCGCCGCCGGACTCGACGACGTCCGGATACAGCGTGCCCTGCACGAGGAACTTGACCTCCTTGCCGGAGGCGCCGGCCTCCTCGATCACCTGTCGCTGCGCCTTTTCGAAGGTGCGTATGAACTTCTCGCCGATGATCTTGCGCTTCCTCTCCGGTTCGGACACGCCTTTGAGCGCGGTGAGGAAATCTTCGGAGGCGTCGACGGCGATGAGCTTGATGCCCGTGGCCTTGACGAAATCATGCTTGACCTGCTGGGCCTCGCCCTTGCGCAGCAGGCCGTGGTCCACGAACACGCAGGTGAGCTGGTCGCCGATGGCCTTGTGCACCAGGGCCGCCGCCACGGCGGAGTCCACGCCGCCGGACAGGCCGCAGATCACCTGGGCGTCGCCGACCTGGGCGCGGATCCTGGCGATCTGGTCCTCGATGATGTTGGAGGCGTTCCAGTCGTCGCCCAATCCGGCGCAGTCATGCAGGAAGGTTTCGATCAGCCGCTGGCCCAGCGGGGTGTGCTTGACCTCGGGATGCCACTGCACGCCGTAGAGCTTGCGGGCCGGATCGGCCATGGCGGCCACCGGGGCGCCTTCGGTGTGCGCCAGCACGGCGAACCCCTCGGGCGCCTTCTGGACGGCCACGCCGTGACTCATCCACGTGGTCTGCTCCGCGGGGGAACCGGCCAGCAGGCCCGAGGCGTCGTCAATAACCGTGTCGGTTTTGCCGTATTCGCCGAGAGCCGCCTTGTCCACCTGTCCGCCAAGTTCATAGGCCATGGTCTGGAAGCCGTAGCAGATGCCGAGCACCGGCACGCCGGCCTCGAACAGCTTCTTGTCGATGCGCGGGGCACCGGGCTCGAACACCGAAGCGGGACCGCCCGAAAGGATGATCGCCTTGGGGTCCTTGGCGAGCATCTCGTCCACGGGCATGGAATGCGGAACGAGTTCCGAATAGACATGTGCCTCTCGCACCCTGCGTGCGATCAGCTGCGCATACTGTGCGCCGAAATCAACGACGAGAACGGGTCCCTGTGGCATGATCTCCCTTACATTCATTGGAAAACGGCAGCCGCAACGCCGGTAATCAGGAGCAATCAGGGGCATTGCGATCGGACAAACCGATTATGACCGCTGAATCAGACAAGCCGCAAAACGCACAACACGCCGAAGAACGGTAGGTGCGATCCCGGCAACGGCCCAACGTCGCCTATGAGAGCGCTAACATTTCGAAACCCTTGATTTTCCGCCGTTTTCCACCTCGCCATCCTCAACGGGCACCTGTCGTCAAGGCAAACCTTGGCAAACTTTTGATCCATTTTAATCACACATTTTCTAACACTAATGAACAATACCGTCCAAAAGTCGAAGCGTTTTCGTACCATACGAGTTGTTTGGACGTAGGCATCTCGCGAGTTCTACAAGGCCGCGGGGGTCTTTCGGCCACATGGAAATAATCAAGCGCACGTAACGTGCAGGAGTACAGGAGTATACATGACGAATCCTGTTATTGGCACCCCCTGGAAGAAGCTGGACGCCCCGGTTTCCGAGGAGGCCCTCGAAGGCGTTGACAAGTACTGGCGCGCCGCCAACTACCTGTCCATCGGTCAGATCTACCTTCGCAGCAACCCGCTGATGAAGGAGC
>DBKS01000058.1 GCA_002298605.1 Bifidobacterium sp. UBA744
CCAACTGAGCTAATCGCCCGAACGTATATAGCGTAGCGCATGGTGGGGTCGGTGTGTGCCGGCTCGTGTTGCGCTGGTCGCGTGCGTCGCATTGGTCACGTAAGGTGTAGCGTAGTGTAATCCCTCGTCGTAGGAGGTACGTCCCATGTCGGAACAATCCGAGAACGCCGGTCGCGGCCCTGTGATCGCCCGAGCCGGCAAACGCAAGTGGGGGTATGACGTCGAACAGGTAGATCAGTTTCTCGCCCGAGCCCACGAACTGTATGACAGTGTCGAGCCCAAGCTGACTCAACGTGACATTCAGCGGGCTTCCTTCGACTTGGTGAAAAACGGATATGTCATCGCGCAGGTGGATGCCGCGTTGTCGCGCCTCGAGCGCGCCGTGGTGGACAAGCACACCACATGGGAACTCGAGCATAACGGCCGTATTCCGTTCAGGGCGCAGAGCGAGGCCATGCTGGCCTCGTTGGAGACGCATTACCGTCGCGAGGCGAAGCGTCGTTTCAAGGATGGCCTGGGGAAGAAGCCCAGCTATGATCGCAAGCAGGTGGATCGGCTGGTTGACCAGATCATCGCCAAGGTTTCGGACGAGCTGGGAGTCGAAGGCGCCCAGCCGCTGGATTCCAAGCAGCTGAGCGACATCACCGCGGCTCGGGTCGCCAATGTGGTCTTCACTCAGCGTGCGGGCAAGCGCGGCTATGATGAGCGTGCAGTGGATTATTATCTCGATGTCGCCGTGCAGCTGTTGTCTCGTTTGGAGTCATACGCACGGGTGAAGGATTATGCGTCCGAGCCCTCCGGCTCCATGCCTGTGAAGGCTGCCGCGCCCGCCGCGTCAGCCGGGCCTCGTACCGAAGTCATCGCCCCGCTTTTCCCCGGGGACGATGCCGGGACGACCGGGCCCGCCGTTTCGGCGTCATCCGCTCCGATCGCTTCGGCTGCGAATGATTTTTCCAAGTTGACGGCGGAGGAGCATTCCATTTTCAAGCCTGCTCCTGCGGCGGCGAAGGTTTCGGCCGTTCCTCCGGTTCCGTCCGCTTCTCCGGCACCTGCCGCACCTGCCGTTCCTCCGGTTCCGTCCGCTTCGCCTGCCTCGTCCGCGCCTGTCGTGGCGCCCGCGGCGAGTGGTTCGCTTGCGGCTCTTGCCAAGTCCGTCGGGCGGCATTCCCAGGAGCCGTCCGTCGAGTCCGCTCCAACCGAGGCCGTGCCTCCCGTAGCCGTCGCGTCTGAAGCTCCGCTACCGCCTGCTGCATCGTCTGCCGTGTCGTCTGTCGTGCCGCCTGCCGCATCGCGTGAAGTTCTTGCGGAGCCTGTGGCGCCGGTGGCGGCTCCTGCGACTTCCGCGGCCCCCGAACCCGTGCCGGCCCGGGAGGCTGCCGCCCCGATTGAGCGGCCCGCCGCCACCGCGCCTGCGGCCAATGTCGCATTCCCCATCGGTGCCGAGTCTCAGACTGCATCGGCAAAGGACGATGGCGATGCCGACCAGTACCTGACGAATCTGCTGAGCAACACGTCATTCCCGAAAGTCGATCTCGATATTCCGGATCTCACCTTCCCCTCGCTGAATGACAACGGAAACGATGTCAACCAGCCGAAGGCCGACACCCCCGATGTGAATGGCGACCAGCAGGGCCGCTAGTGTTGGTTGTGTGTCAGAGGGATTTTCAACAGAACAGCTATCAGCATCAGCGCCGGTGAACGGTCGCGCCGTATCGTCCGGGCCTCTGCGCCCTGCATCCGGCGACTGGCATCGAACCGTCACGCTACTGGGGTCCACCGGGTCCATCGGCACCCAGGGGCTTGACGTCATCGCACGCCATCCCGAGCGTTTCTCGGTGGATGGTCTGGCGGCGGGCGGAGCCCACATCGACCTGTTGGCCCGGCAAGTCGCCCGTTTCCATGCCCGTCATGTTGCCATTTTCGACGTTTCCAAAGTCGGGCGGCTTCAACAGGCGCTGGATAGTCAGGGGGTCAGGCCCGGCGCTGATGTTACGATAACCGCCGGCCCCGAAGCGGTGATCGCGCTGGCCGGCGGCGGCGCCGACGTCGTACTGAACGGCATCACCGGTTCCATTGGCCTGGAACCGTCTATCGCGGCGCTGAAGGCCGGATCGCAGTTGGCGCTCGCCAATAAGGAATCCGTGGTCGCCGGCGGCCACCTATTATTTGATTCGGCTGTGCGGCCCAATCAGATCAATCCGGTCGATTCCGAGCATTCCGCCATATGGCAGTCGCTGCGGTCCGGCGTTCATGGTGAGGTCGCCAAGCTGGTCGTCACGGCGTCCGGCGGCCCGTTCCGCGGTATGACCCGTGACCAGATGCGTGATGTCACCCCAGAGCAGGCGCTGCATCATCCGACGTGGAATATGGGGCCGGTTGTCACCATTAACTCCTCAACCCTGATGAATAAGGGGCTGGAGGTTATCGAGGCGTCCCGACTGTTTGGCATTCCGCCGGAGCGCATTGAGGTGACGGTGCATCCGCAGTCCATAGTGCATTCGATGGTGGAATTCGTCGATGGCGCCACGATCGGCCAGGCCTCTCCGCCGGATATGCGCCTGCCGATCGCCCTGGGGCTGTCCGCGCCGGATCGCCTTGGCGACGTGGCGCGGCCCTGCGACTGGACCAAAGCGGCTACCTGGACGTTCGAACCACTGGATGATGAGGCGTTCCCCGCGGTGCAGCTCGCCCGCCATTGCATTGCCGCGTCCGAAAAGCATACGGCTGTGCTGAACGCCGCGAATGAGCAGGCCGTCCACGCGTTTCTGGAGCATCGCCTTCCGTATCTCGGTATTGTCGACACGGTTCGGTCCGTGATCGACGCCATGGATGCCGAATTGCGCGGCGCCCCGAAGTTCCGAGACGTGGAGGAAATGGGTCAGGTCGAGCTTGAGGCCCGTCGTCGTGCTGATCTTCTGATAGACAAGGCCTTGTGAACGTGAGCGATATGAATTCAAGTTCGAATGCGGACCTCGGCGGTACGCCGGGTTTCCGCAAAACCGGTGAGGCGTCGTATGCGGCGTCGCCTCTGCATGCGCGTCGTGCGACGCGTCGCATCATGGTCGGTTCCGTGCCGGTGGGCGGCGGAGCGCCGATTTCCGTGCAGTCCATGACCAACACCACCACGGCGGACGTGCCGGCCACCCTGCAGCAGATCGCCGAGTTGACCGCCGCCGGATGCGATATCGTGCGCGTGGCGGTGCCCAGCCAGGACGATGCCGACGCATTGCCCGCCATCGTCGCCAAATCGCCGATTCCGGTGATCGCCGACATTCACTTTCAGAGCAAATACGTGTTCCAGGCCATCGATGCCGGATGTGCGGCCGTGCGCGTCAATCCGGGCAATATCCGCAAGTTCGATCAGGTTGGCCCCGATATTTGCAAGGCGGCCACCGATGCGGGCGTCTCATTGCGCATTGGCGTGAACGCCGGTTCGCTCGACAAGGAGCTGTACGCCAAATACGGCGGTCCCACGCCCGAGGCGCTGGTCGCTTCCGCCCTCAAGGAAGCGCATATGTTCGAGGACGTCGGGTTCCATGATTTCAAGATCTCCGTCAAGCACCACGATGTGATCACCACCGTCCAGACGTATCGTTTGCTGGCCTCCAAAGGCGATTGGCCGCTGCATCTCGGCGTCACCGAGGCCGGGCCGGCATGGCAGGGCACCATCAAGTCCTGTCTGGCGTTCGGGGCGCTGCTGTCCGAGGGAATCGGCGACACGATTCGCGTATCGTTGTCCGCCCCTCCGGTCGAGGAGGTGAAGGTCGGCTGCAAGCTGCTGGAATACATGGGCCTGCGCAAGCGCCATTTCGACATCATTTCCTGCCCGAGCTGCGGTCGCGCGCAGGTTGACGTGATTCAGCTCGCCAATGCCGTGACCGAAGGTCTGAAGGGCATCACCGCGCCGATTCGCGTGGCCGTTATGGGCTGCATCGTCAACGGGCCGGGCGAGGCCCGCGAGGCTGACCTTGGCGTGGCCTCCGGCAATGGCAAGGGCCAGATTTTCATCAAGGGCAAGGTCATCGAAACCGTGCCGGAGGATCAGATCGTCGAAACCCTGCTGGCAAAGGCGCAGGACATCGCCGCGACCATGGAGAGCAATGGCGGCGGCGCCAACGGGGGAGTGCGGTCTTCCGCCGCCGGTCCGATCGTGGTGCCGATCACCCATCGGGGTGGAAGTCGCTAGCAGGTGTTGTGCGGGGCGGGAGCTGTTTCGCCTCGCTCTGCGCATAACCGGTGTTCGGCGCGAATGGATAGAATAACGGGGTGTCGATGAACGAACGGGTACCTCAGCATGCCGGGATGGCGCAGTCGACTGCCGAATCGCAGCCCCAGCCATGGACATCGAGGCGCCGGTTGAGGACGAGCCTTCCCATCTTCATCATGCTGCTTGGCCTCTTGGTCACCATTTCGAACCTGTCGAACATTTCTTGGCGCAATGAGCCCCTGGGTCAGACAATGGAGAGTCTGTCGTCCGATACGTCCGTCAGTTTCGACAATCCGGCAGGCGTGTCGCTGCCCACCCGTGGCGCCTACGAAGTCGAGGTCCTGGAAGACGACATGACGGTGACCCGCGCCTCAACTGGTGAGCGTGAGGACCTGCATCTGGTGGTGCGCATGCCCAAAGGGGTCGACGGCAAGATCCCCGGCGTGGTGTTCATGCATGGCGCCGGCTATGGGCTGGCCAAGGATTGGTTCATTGACGTGGGCGATGATCTCGCGTCGGCCGGGTTCGCCACTATCGTCATAGACAAGCCGGTGTGGAGCACCAACGACCTCACACGCGATTATCCGGCTTCCGCCGACGCATATGAGCAGGCGGCCGAATATCTCCGGGCCCTGCCGAATGTGGATGCGGATAAAATCGGCATTTACGCCACGTCGGAAAGCACGTGGATCAGTGCGTTTCTGCTGGAGCGGGACCCGCGCATCGCCTTCCAGATCCTCGTCAGCCCGATGGTGGACACGCCGCGACATGAGCTGGGCTTCCTCGCGGCCCAGGATTTCGCGCTGGTGGGGGCGCATCCGGGGTATCAGTCCATCGTCCGTCGCGTGTTCAGCACCGATCTTGCCATATTCGGCCTGACCAATTTCGATATCAACACCAATCTGCCTCGAGCATATGCCGTGCCCACATTCGTGGCATACGGGTCGAAGGATGTGATGACCGCTCAGGTCGAGGGTGCGGCCGACATTTTCGAGCGGGCGCACGCCGCGGGCAACTGGGATGTGACGGTGAGAAGCTACCCGGTGGCGAATCATGTGCTGCGCATCGGTGATGAGGAGGATGGCGATACCAAGCTTGCTGATCATTTTGAAGACGATATGGTGGACTGGGCTGTCGGCAAGGTCCGAGGTCTGACGCAGACGGACGTCAAGGTCGCCGGCACCGACATTTATCAGTCGATCGCGGTTCCCAAGGACCTGTATGCCCATCGCACCCTGACGGTGTACATGGTGGCGGTGCATGCACTCGCCATTGTGCTTCTGCTCGCCGCCGCGGTGATCGGCCTGATCGCGCTGATTCGCAAGATCAGATACGCGATCCGTCGTCGCCATGGGCCGGCCCTCGGCTTCATCAACGGCTTTGGCGGCATTCTGGCCGTCCTGACGCTGACTACGCTGGGCACCTTGTATCTGTTCGGCTCCGGTATCGCGCAAGTGGTGATGCAGATTGTCTCATTGATATGGGGAGCCGCACCGAACAGCCCGGATATGGTGTATTGGAGTTGGCCGGTTATCCAGACGGTGACCACATTGGTGGTGTGGGCATGGTCGCGGGTGCTTGCCCGTTTGATCGAGGTGGCGTCGGCATTGGGCTACACCAGCATGGGCCCCCGTCGCTTGATCCGTCAGATCCGTTCCGGCGAATTCACCCGGCGGATCCACAAGCCGCTGATTGCCACGACGCGGCTGGGGCGTGTGCAGTTCTGGGTCACCGCATCGGCCATGTTCGCCGTATTATTGGTTTTTGCCTTCTGGGGCATGTTTATTTACTAGCGATGGGGGGTGCCGTGCCATGCCGCTGTATCGTGACGAGGGTGTGGTGCTGCGCACGGCCAAATTGGGCGAGGCCGATCGTATCATCTGGCTGTTCACGCGGTCCCATGGCAAGATTCGAGCCGTAGCCAAAGGCGTGCGACGTGCCAGATCGCGGTTTGGCGCCCGTCTGGAGCCGTTTATGCGCGCCGACGTGCTGGTGAGTACCGGCCGATCGCTTGATGTGGTTGCTCAGGCCGAGACCATCGCCGCCTATGCCGATCGTATCGTCTCCGACTACGACTCGTATACGGCCGCGAATGTGATGGTCGAGACGGCCGACAAAGTGGTGTCCGCGGAGCGCGAGCCGTCCCCGGTGCATTACCGGCTGCTGGTCGCCGCACTGTCGGCGCTCGCCCGTGGTCTGCACAATCCGGCGTGCATCGGCGACTCCTATGTGCTGCGCGCATTGGCCGTCGCCGGTTGGAGCCCGCGTCTTGACTCCTGTGTGGTGTGCGGGGGAGCGGTCGATGACGCGCAGGCGTTTTTTTCCGCCGCCGCGGGCGGCCTTATGTGCCAGGCGGATCATACGCCGGAGTCCCGGCGACTGCATGGGGGGGTGCCCGCGCAACTCGCCGCGCTTTCCGATGGCGATTGGAGCGTGTTGGATGCGCTGTGCGGCGCGGGAGGGCCGGGGCTCAATGGACAGACCCGGCATATTGTCGAGGAATGGGGCGCATATTATCTGGAACATCCGATTCGTTCGCTGCGAATGCTACATTCCTGAACTATGGCTTTTGAACATGTCGACTACACGTCACTGGATATTCCGGCGGCGCCTTTTTCCAACCCCGCTATCATTCCGGACTTTCCCAAGGACAAGGTGCCGCGTCATGTCGGCGTGATTATGGACGGCAATGGCCGCTGGGCCAAGGAGCGCGGCATGATTCGCACGAATGGCCATCAGGCCGCCGAACCGGTGGTGTTCGACACGATCGCCGGTGCCATCGAAGCCGGCGTGCGGTACCTGTCGCTGTACACCTTCTCGACTGAGAATTGGAAGCGCAGCCCGCAGGAGGTGCGTTTTCTGATGGGCTTCTCCCGTGAGATCATCCATCGGCGTGTGGCTCAGATGGACGACTGGGGGGTGCGCGTGCGGTGGTCCGGCCGGCGGCCCAAACTGTGGAAGTCGGTGATCGACGAGCTTGAAGTCGCCATGGAGCGCACCAAGAACAACAAGGTGATCGACGTGGTGTTCTGCATCAACTACGGCGGCCGTGCCGAAATCGCCGATGCCTGCGCCGCGATTGCCCGCGAGGTCCGCGACGGCAGGATTTCCGGTGATCGCGTCACCGAGAAGATGATCGCCGACCATCTGTACAACCCCGACATCCCCGACTGCGATTTGGTGATTCGCACTTCCGGTGAACAACGGACGTCGAACTTCCTGCCATGGGAGGCTGCCTACGCCGAACTTGACTTTGTGTCCGAACTGTTCCCCGATTGCGGTCGCAAGGTGCTGTGGCGTTCGATAGACCACTACATCCATCGCGACCGTCGCTTTGGCGGCGTTAAATAGTGGTTCGGTAGCGCACGACCGGTGCAATTGGCCCGTGCTGCTCGTTGGCCCATGGAACTTGTCGCCAAACTGACGGGTTCCATGGGCCAAAGCGGTTTAGGCGACAGATGCTATGGGTGAACGCGGGAGTGGCGTGCTTGATGGGCGAGTACGGTTGGCTTATGGCAAGACACATGGGCATGATGAGGCGATTGGCACAGGCGCAATCGCAGCTCCGTTGCGCTCGGCCGCAGACTGGCGCGGAACTCTCCGCCATGTCACGTGGCGTGCGTCGGGGGCTGTTGTGTCAGCCGTATCGAGGCATGTATGTGCAGCTTGAATGTTGGAATGCACTGGATCCTCTGGAACGGACAAGATATGTGGTGCGCACATTGGCGTTGATGCATCCTGATTGGATATTCTGCGGGCCCACCGCTGCGATTATGTACAGGTTGGACTGCTCGTATCGATTCGCCATGCCTGTCTGCATTACCGTTCCCGGTCAGCACGGAGGAGTGAGTTCCTCGAAGCTCAAGCGGTACGCCATTGCGGATCCCGAACCGAGGGTATGGAACGGTATTCGTCTGACATCGTTGCGTCGTACGCTGGTGGATTGCGCGATTCGTCTGCCATTGCGATACGCGTTGTCGCCGGTGGAAAGTGCGGTTCGCAATGGTTGGATTGATCGTGATGCTCTCAGGCTGTTCGTTGCGGGCATGTCGTATCTGCGTGGACGCGGACAGGCATTGCGTGTCATCGAGATGGCGGAGGGGCTCAGTGAGAATGGTGGCGAGGCGGAATGCAAAGTGGTGCTTGACCGGCTTGGTTTTCCGGTGGATGGGCAGCAAGTCGAGTTTCCATGCTTGTCGATGCCGAATCGCAGGCATCGTGTTGATTATTACTGGAGACGTGATGATGGTTCGGTTGTAGTGGGAGAACTGGATGGATTGGACAAATATGTTGATCCCTCGATGACCGGAGGGCGTGGCATTCGCAGCGTGGTGGATGATGAGCGCGATCGTCAGGAATGTCTGGCACGGCAGAAAGCGGATACGGTCCGCATGTACTACTCAGATCTGAGTCGACAGGATAGGCTTCTCTCCCGCTTGGAACGTAACCGTGTTCCGCGTAGGGGCGTTCGACCATACAAGCTGTCGCAAAATATGCTTTGACCCATATAATCTGTCGTCAAACTGACGGATACTATGGGCTAAATCAGCAAGATGTCGCCGGCCTCGCCACCGCTGGGGCGGTGCGCTGTGTCGGTGTTTGCATGCATGATTCATGTGCGAATATCGGGAGATAACGATCGGGAGATAACGATTATGAATTCAATGGCGGGCTGGTTGCGATAACCAACTCGCCACTATTGCATTTACTATGCGCGCAATTGAGGTTTACTGCTCCTGACCGAGGATTTCGTTGACCAGGGCCTGCTTGGCCTTGATTTGTCCGGTGAATCCCGGGCGGATGTCCAGACGCATCACCACGTCGGTGCGCATGCCCTGCTCGGCGAGCACCCGGGTGGCGTCGGCGACAACGTGCAGCACTTCATCCAAGTCGCCTTCGATATTGGTGAACATCGCGTTGGTTTCACTGGGAAGCCCGGATCGGCGGATGACGTCCACCACCTTGGCCACCTCGGGGGATTTTTCCGGGCTGCCTCCGGCGGGCGAGATGGCCACGGCGGCCAGCGTGTTGATATACGGCTTGCCGGTTTCCGGGTTGACGGGCACGTCCTGGGTCGGGGCGTTGCGATCGAGATCGGTCATGCTGTTCTCCTTATCTCCATTTCCATCCATGATCCATCGGACCGGAGCCATGGCCCAGATCCAGTTGTGCGTTCAATGCCCCGGTCAGATATTTCTTGGCCGATTTGATGGCTTTGGGCATCGGCTTGCCCTTGGCGAGATTGGCGGTGATGGCGGAGCTCAAAGTGCAGCCGGTGCCGTGCGTATTGGGATTATCGACGCGCGCGCCGGGGAACCACGTCACCTCGCCGGACGGCTCCACCAGCACGTCGTTGGCGTCATGCGTGCCGTGTCCGCCTTTGATCAGCGCGGCGCAGCCGAAATGGCCGGACAGGCGCTCGCCGGCGGCCTCCATGTCCTCGGGGTTGTGGATAAGCGTATGCGTCAGCAGCTCGGCTTCGGGAATGTTCGGCGTGACCAGCGTGGCGAGCGGAAACAGGCGGTCGGTGAGCGTCTCCATGGCGTCGTCCGCCAATAGCCGCGCACCCGAAGTCGCGACCATCACCGGGTCGAGCACCACATTGCCGGCATGCCAGAACTCCAGTCGTTCGGCGATGGACGCAATGAGTTCACGCGAGGATACCATGCCGATTTTCACGGCCTGGGGACGGATGTCCTCGAACACCGCGTCGATCTGCGCCGCCAGCATGGCGGGTGAGGCGTCCTCGACCATGCGCACGCCGGTGGTGTTCTGGGCGGTCAGGGAGGTGATGGCGCTCATGCCGAACACGCCGCAGGCCAGCATGGTTTTCAGATCGGCCTGAATGCCGGCGCCGCCCGAGGAATCGGAGCCTGCGATGGTAAGCACTGCGGGAAGTTTGGACATAAGTCTTCTTTTCTGTGACTGGTGATGCGAGGAACCGGGAAATATGGCCAACAATGGTTTGCTGTGTGTCGAACGCGCACACAGCAAACCAGATTTCAGTTATGCCGCTTCTGTCAAAACGCTATGAGCGCGGGAGCTCACTGCGCGTTCTGATAGAGCTTCGAGCCGCCCTCTTGGAACTTGCGGCTCATTGCGGCCATGCCGGCGGCAACGTTCTCCGCGGAGTCGGCCACCACCTGCTCCTGATGCTCCTTGTCGCCGAAGGCCTTGCGGATGTTCTGCGAAATGGCCATCGAGCAGAACTTCGGACCGCACATCGAGCAGAAGTGCGCCATCTTGGCGGGTTCGGCGGGCAGCGTCTCGTCGTGGAAGGCGATGGCGGTGTCCGGATCGTAGCTCAGGTTGAACTGGTCGAGCCAACGGAACTCGAAGCGCGCCTTGCTCATCGCGTTGTCGCGATCCATGGCGTGCGGATGGTGCTTGGCGATGTCGGCGGCATGGCAGGCGATCTTGTAGGCGATCACGCCCTGCTTGACATCGTCCTTGTTCGGCAGGCCAAGGTGCTCCTTCGGGGTGACGTAGCACAGCATGGCGGTGCCGTACCGGCCGATTTCGGTGGCGCCGATGGCTGAGGTGATGTGATCGTAGCCCGGTGCGGTATCGGTGGTCAGCGGTCCCAGGGTGTAGAACGGGGCGCCCTTGCAGATGGACTTCTCCATCTCGATGTTCATGCGCACGGTGTCGAACGGAATATGGCCCGGTCCCTCGATCATCACCTGCACGTCATGCTGCCACGCACGCTGGGTGAGTTCGCCCAGCGTCATGAGTTCGGCGAACTGGGCCGCGTCGTTCGCGTCGGCCAGGGAGCCGGGGCGCAGGCCGTCGCCGAGCGAGAATGCGACATCATACTTGGCGAAGATCTCGCACAGTTCGTCGAAGTGGGTGTACAGGAAACTCTCCTGGTGGTGCTGCAGACACCATTCGGCCA
>DBKS01000040.1 GCA_002298605.1 Bifidobacterium sp. UBA744
CATCCTGCTCCCAAAGCAGGCGCGCTACCAAACTGCGCTACGGCCCGTGCGCCCATGTTCTCCATTGGCACAATCAACCAGTATAACCCATGTCGGAATGCGCGGCGTACAATCGGACATGGCACGTCGCGCAAGATGAAGGAGGAGGTATGGGCCGGCATCAGAGGGCGGAAACGTCGGGGCTTATCTCGTTTCTGATATGCGCCACGGTGTGTGCGGTTGCGATGAAGTGTTTTGTGGAATGGGCTCCCGCCATCTGGCAGGTGTCCAGAAGGCAGTTCACGGTGTCGGCGGGCATGGTGACCGCCTGCGGCGTGGTGTCGTTCTGCGTCGGCTACGCCCGGCATTCCCACTCTTGGAACCTTGACCACGGCTGGATGGTGCCGGTGCGCCGAGCGTTTGAGGTGATCGCGCTGTCCGTGGTGTATGGCGCCACGATCTTTCTGTGCGATTTCGCGATTATAGGCGTGATCAGTTCGATGATGGGATCGTTCATCGTGTACTTGCCGTGGATCACCGCCGGTTTCGCCGGAGTGGTCGGGTACTTCACCTTTGTCCAGGCGGATTTGCTCAATGCAAAAACCATTGCGTCGCTGTTGCCGTTCTTCGTGCTGTCCGGTGTGACGACGGCCGGTCTCACCACGGATGACCCGTACTGGTACAACAACAACTTCTCCCAGCTCGGGGATCGCACGACCTTCGCCGCCCGCATGTTCAACTCGACGCTGATCCTGGCCGGCATCACCATCATCATCGTCAGCTACTTCGCGATTTCCGAGCTGGTTACCACGTATCGGCTGAGAGTGCAGTGGCATAGGGACCATCTTGATCGTTCTTCCGGAGAGCAGATTCGCATCCCCGAAGAAGGTGATATCAGCCATTTCACGCTGCGAACCACGCTGCTGATGGGTTTCTTGACATTGGCCGGTCTGTTCTTCATTGGCATCGGATCGTTCCGCTACACGCCTCATCCGCAGCTTCATGATTTCTTCGCCCGAGGATTGCCTCCCATCATGGCCGTGCTGCTGCTGATACTGCCATGGCTCGCCCCGCAACTGAGCCGCGCATTGTTTTTCATCGGCGATTTCGCCATTGCCGTGTGCGGCGTGGCGGGATTGATCTGGCTGAAGGGCGATAATACCCTGACCAATGTCGAGGCGCTGTCCGGCCTGGTGTTCATGGGATGGTTCATAGTGTTCGCCCGTCAGATCGCGGCCATTGAGGCGGATCGTGTGGCCGCCCAGCTGGTCTATGCGCAAATGCCCACTGCCGGGTACAGCGCGGCGCAGAAGAAGGACATCGAACAAGCCGTTGGCCTTGAATCCCGCATTGCCGCGGATCGCTGATAGCGCCGTACAGCCGCCATTTCCGCCTGCCAAATGGAACGCAATGGCTGATGGGCGCAGTGAACGGCTACGATGACTGGTATGAATGAAACTCCTGAATTCTGGTCCGCGCCTGTGGCAGGCAAGCCGCTCGACGCCACGGTCACCATTCCCGGCAGCAAGTCGTTGTCCAACCGATATCTGATTCTTGCGGCGCTTGGCGGCGAACCGGTAACCTTGGTCGGCCTGCTGCGCTCGCGCGATACCGAACTGATGATGGCCGCCCTGCGGGAACTGGGAGTATCCTGCGAGGAGGATGCGCAGGATCCCACCACAGTGGTTGTGACGCCGCCTGCATCCGGACGATTCCACGGGAATATCGATATCTACTGCGGTCTGGCCGGCACAGTGATGCGGTTTGTCCCAGGTTTGGCCTTGTTTGCGGACGGCCCGGTTCGATTCGATGGCGATCGGCAGGCCTATGCGCGGCCCATGAAGCCGGTGCTCGACGGATTGGAGCAACTCGGCGCCACCGTTGAATATGGCGGGGAAGTGGGCAGGCTGCCGTTCACCATCACGCCGCCCGAGAACCCGGCAGGCGTCGTCGGCGGCGCGTCCATTGATGCATCAGGTTCGTCGCAGTTCATCTCCGGCCTGCTGCTGGTCGGAGCGCGCTTGCCTCATGGCCTGACGTTGCGTCATACGGGGGAGAAGACGCCCAGTCTGCCGCATATCCGCATGACCGTCGCCGATCTGACTGCCGCGGGGGCTCGGGTCGACGCCGACGAGTCGCATCATACGTGGGTCGTCTCCCCGGGGGCGGTGCAATTGCCCGAGCGCGTGGTGGTGGAGCCCGACCTGTCGAATGCGGCGCCATTTCTGGGCGCCGCGCTGATCGCATCGGGTCGTGTCCGAGTGCCGCATTGGCCGGTTTCCACAACGCAGCCCGGTGGTCTGCTGCCTGATTATCTGGCGCGTATGGGGGCCACCGTGCGATTCCCGGAAGACAATGGCATTCGGTATTGCGAAGTGACCTCCGATGGTTCGATCCAAGGGCTTGGCGATTTCGATCTGACTGCGGCGGGGGAGATAGCACCGTCGCTGGCTGCGATTCTGGTGTTTGCCGACAAACCCACCAATCTGACTGGCATTGGTCATTTGCGCGGCCATGAGACGAATCGGCTGGAAGCGCTGGTCAACGAGATCACACGGGTGGGCGGCGCCGCGCATGAACTCCCGGATGGCATTGCGATCGGAGTGTCCAATCCCGATGCGCTGCATGGTGCCGTGATGGAAACCTATGCGGACCATCGTATGGCGACGTTTGCCGCCATGCTGGGATTGCGCATCGCCGGTATCGAGGTGAAGAACATCGCCACCACGCGCAAAACATTGCCGGATTTCACCGGCATGTGGAAGCAGCTGCTGGGGGAGTAAGGTTTACTCTACGTCGGCTCACATGCCGCGGCACGGGCGGCCGACTGGTGCATGAGGAAGGATGAGTGCATGAGCGCACACACATTGTATGAAACCCAGTCATATCAGGAGGAGCTCCAGCACAATCCCCATTACCGGGATCTGATGCTGGCGCTCTCAATGGCGAATACAGCCGACGAGATCTCCTCGTCGCGTTTCGGCGCGCTGGATCTGCATGTGGAGACCAAGCCGGACAATACGCCGGTTTCCGACGCCGATCGGGCCGTGGAACGTGCGATTCGCGATGAACTCGCCGTCACCAACCCCGATGACGCCATCTACGGCGAGGAACTCGGCAAAGCCGAGTCTACCGGTCGCCGTTGGATCATCGATCCCATTGACGGCACCAAGAACTACGTGCGCGGGGTGCCGGTGTGGGCCACGCTGATCGGTCTGCAGGAAGGCGATGAAATTGTCGTCGGCGTGGTGTCCGCCCCGTGGCTTCATTCCCGCTGGTTCGCGCTGAAGGACGGCGGCGCCTATATGGGGCATGATCCCCAGGCCGCCACGCGCATCCATGTGTCTCATGTGGCGAGGATCGAAGACGCCTCCATGTCGCTGTCGAGTTTGACCGGTTGGCGTGATCGCGGCGACAGGGACAGGCTCGTCGCCCTCACCGACGACATGTGGAGGCTGCGCGGATTCGGCGATTTCTGGCAGTACATGCTGGTGGCGCAGGGCGCGGTCGACGCGGCCGCCGAACCGGAATTGGATTTGTATGATATGTCGGCGCTGGTGCCGATCGTCACCGAAGCCGGCGGGCGTTTCACTGATCTCGAAGGCAACCCGGGTCCGTGGGGCGGCTGTGCGCTGGCGTCCAACGGCCTGATTCATGACGAGATTCTCGCAAGGTTGTAATCCGTCTGTCGTCTGTCGATTCGCATGGCCGAATTTCGCGGGCGATTCCCCGGGCAATGGAAAACCGCCTGCCGGACTGGGAACAGCTCGGCAGGCGGTTTTCCGGTCATTTGGGCGAGTCGGCAATCAAACCGGCCTGCATATGACGGGGATCAGGCCTCGTCGACGGGCTCAACCACGTTGCCGTAGGAGTCCTTGCCGGCTTCGGCGATGGCGGCGGCCTTGCGGGCGATGGCGAGCTCCTCGTTGGTCGGCACGATGGCGATGATCACGGAGGAATCCGGGGTGGAGATGACGCGGGGCTCGCTGGAGTGCTCCAGGTTCTTCTCCTCGTCGATCTTGACGCCGAACGGGGCGAGCTTGTCGCATACGGCCTTGCGCACCCAGTAGGCGTTTTCGCCGACACCGGCGGTGAAGGTGATCACGTCGACGCCGCCCATCTGGGCGGTGTAGTTGCCGATGTAGCCTACGATGCGGTGCACATACACGTCCATGGCGAGCTTGGCGTCGGCATTGCCCTCCTCGGCCAGACGGTGGACTTCACGCATGTCGCCGTAGCCGGTCAGACCGGTCAGACCGGACTTCTTGTTGAAGAGGGTGTCCAGTTCGTCCACGTTCATGTGGGCGTTGCGGATCAGGTGGAAGACCACGGCCGGATCGATGTCGCCGGTGCGGCCACCCATGACCAGGCCCTCAAGCGGGGTGAGGCCCATGGAGGTCTCAACCGGCTTGCCGGAGATCTGGGCGGAGGCGGAGGCGCCGTTGCCGATGTGCAGCACAATCTGCTTGAGGCCCTCGGCGGGCTTGCCGATGACGGACGGAACCACGGAGCCGACGTACTCGTGGGAGGTGCCGTGGGCGCCGTAGCGCTTGATGGCGTACTTCTTGGCGACTTCCTTGTTCAGCGCGTAGGTGGAGGAGGCTTCCGGCAGCTGGGCGAAGAAGGAGGAGTCGAAGACGGCGATCTGCGGGATGTCCGGCATGAGGGACTTCATGACTTCGATGCCCTTGGCCTCCGGTCCGTTGTGCAGCGGGGCCAGCACGGCGAGGTTCTTGATGTTCTCGATGGCCTCCTCGGTGCACAGGGACGGCTTCGGGAAGATGGAGCCACCCTGCACCACGCGGTGTCCGACGGCAACGATGCCGGCTTCGTCCAGATCCGGGCCGAACTCCTTGAAGAAGCCCAGCACCTTCTTCAGGCCAACGGTGTGGTTCGCGATGGGCTCTTCGAACTCATGGGCCTCGCCGTTGTACTTGTGCTTGTAGTGGCCGTCGATCGGCTCGCCGATCTTCTCCACCAGACCCGAGGCCAGGCCTTCGCCGGACTCGAGGTCAACCAGCTGATACTTGATCGAGCTGGAGCCGGAATTAATGACAAGGACGGTTTTCGCCATTTGGGCTTCCTCCATAATGTGTCGTTACGATGCCGTCTCAACGGCGGCGTTCCAAAATATCAGATTACTCGTGCGTTGCTACAAGTAGACTGCGGCAAACGGGAAAAGGCCCCGGCGGCCGGGACCATGAATCCCGGCCGCCGGGGCCTTATGCTCACTGCGCTTCGATGGCGGTCAGCGCGACGGTGTTGATGATGTCCTGCACCAGAGCGCCGCGGGACAGATCGTTCACCGGCTTGTTCAGACCCTGCAGCACCGGGCCGACGGCCACGGCGCCGGAGGAGCGCTGCACGGCCTTGTAGCCGATGTTGCCGGCGCACAGATCCGGGAACACGAACACGTTGACATGACCGGCCACGTCGTTGCCCTTGGCCTTGGTGGCGGCAACGGTGGGGGACCAGGCGGCGTCGAACTGGACGGAGCCCACAACGGCGAGATTCGGATCCTTCTCCTTGACCAGCTTGGTGGCTTCCTCAACCAGATCCACATCCGGGCCCTTGCCGGAACCGAGGGTGGAGTACGACAGCATGCCGACCTTGGGGTCGATGCCAAAGGCCTTGGCGGTGTCCGCGGACTGCAGGGCGATGTCGGCCAGCTGCTCGGCGTTCGGGTTGAGGTTGATGGCGCAGTCGGCGAACACGGCCACGTGGTCCTTGAAGCACATCAGGAACGCGCCGGAGACCAGGGACTGGCCGGGCTTGGTCTTGATGACCTGCAGGGCCGGGCGCACGGTGTTGGCTGTGGAGTTGATCGAGCCGGACACCAAGCCGTCGGCCTTGCCGAGTACCACCAGCATGGTGCCGAAGTAGCTGGAGTCGGCGAGCTGCTTGCGGGCCTGCTCAGGGGTCATGCCCTTCTTGGCGCGAAGCTCGCACAGTTTGTCAACCATGGGCTTGAGGACGTCCTCGTCGTTCTTGGACTGGAAGGAGGCCTTCTCCAAGGAGTCCAAGCCGAGTTCCTTGCCGCGGGCCAGGATCTCGTCCTTTTCGCCGACGATGATGAGGTTGACGATGTCGCGCTCAAGCAGGTAGTCGGCGGCCTTGAGGATACGGTCCTCCTCGCCTTCCGGCAGCACGATCGTCTTCTTGTCCGCCTTGGCCTTGCCCAGCAGGCTGTACTGGAAGGCGTACGGGGTGACGGGGGCATCGAAGTCGGCGGCCAGGGCGTTGACGACCTCTTCGGCCGGCACGTTCTCGACGAAAGCCTCGGATGCGGCTTCGGCACCGCCCTCGGCTGCAACATCGACCTTCGGCAGCACCCACACCGGCACGCCGGCGTTGGACAGAGCTTCCTTGGAGGGGGTGACCTGATCGTCCTCGGCGCCGGTGACGAACACGCCCAGCACCTTGGTGCCGGCGTCCTCGATGACCTTGGTGGAGGCCGCCACGGTGGCGGCCAGCTGCTCGGGGGTGCGGTCGATGGTGCACACGGCAAGGAACACGGGGGAGGCGAGGTCAGCCGCGACATCGGCGTTGAACGCGAAGGCCGACGGGTCGTTCACCGAGGACTTGTCGGTGCCGACGATGACCATGGCCTCGGCTTTGGAGGCGGCCACGGCCTCCTGGTACTTGGCGACGATGTCGGCGCGGGCGCCGGCCTTGTCCTCGCGGGCGCGCTTCGGGCATACGGCGACGGACTGTTCGCGGGTCAGACCCGCGTTGGCGGCGTCGACGAGCACGTCGGTGAAGGTGTCTTTCTTGCAGACGGCCGGGCGGAACACGCCGGTCCGCTTGGTGCTGGCCAGGGCGTTGACAACGCCGAGCGCGACGACATTGCGCCCGTTTGCGGCTTCGGGGCTGATGATGGTGACACTGGTAAGACTCACTGGTCTCTCCTGTTCATAACTATCCAATGACGTGACTGCTTCGTTCACATCCACAGCACATTCTAATGGTGTGAAACGAAAAGATGCCATGTTTGCAGGGTGTTGCCGCAATATTGGAATGTGATGTAGATAACAAAGAACCCTCTGCGGGCAAAGCGCCCGCAGAGGGTTCAGTGAGACGATCGAGCCCTATGACTTGCTAGTCAGCAAATCACTCGTTGTCGCCGCCGGTAGCGGCGGTGGCATCGATGGACTCAGTGGCGCCCTTGGCGTCCGGCCACACCCAATCGGTGTAATCCGGGTGGTCGTAGCCGTTGTCCACGGCGAACTGGAAGGCCTCGAGACGGAAGTCGTTGAGCTTCTTGATCTCATCGGCGTACTTGTCGGCGTCGATGATGCTCAGGGCGGAGGCGGTCAGGCAGTAGCGGTCCATGTTGTTCACGCGCACCATGTCGAACGGCGTGGTGGTGGAACCCTGCTCCTCGTAGCCGTGAACCTGGAAGTTGTCGTGGTTCGGACGGCCGTGGATCAGGCGGTAGATGGAGCCGGCGTATGCGTGGAAGGCGAAGAGGACCGGCTTGTCCTTGCCGAAGAGCTCGACGAACTCCTCGTCGGTCAGGGCCTGATCGTTCTCGGAGGCGGTCTGGATCTTGAGCAGGTCAACGACGTTGACGAACTGGACCTTGAGACCCATCTTCTGCAGCTTGTCGTTGGCGGCAAGAGCTTCCATGGTCGGTACGTCGCCGCAGGAGGCGATCACGACGTCGGCATCCTCGGCGTCCTTGGCGTTGGAGGCCCAATCCCAGCGGGCGGCGCCCTTCTCGAGCTCGGCGGCGGCTTCATCCACGGTCTGGTAGGTGGCGGCCGGCTGCTTGCCGGAGAAGATGGCGTTGATGCAGTTCTTGGACTTGTAGCAACGCTCGCCAACGGTCAGCAGGGAGTTGGCGTCGGCCGGGAAGTAGATGTTCACAACGTGATCGTTGTTGAAGTTCTTGTTGAGCAGGATGTCAACAAAGCCCGGATCCTGGTGCGAGAAGCCGTTGTGGTCCTGACGCCACACGTGGGAGGAGATCAGGACGTTCAGGCCGGCGATCGGCTTGCGCCACGGGATCTCGCGCACGGTGGCCTCGAGCCACTTGGCGTGCTGGTTGATCATGGAGTCGATCACGTGGGCGAAGGACTCGTAAGTGGACCAGATGCCGTGACGACCGGTGAGCAGGTAGCCCTCCAGGAAGCCTTCCATCTGGTGCTCGGAAAGCTGCTCGACAACCTGGCCGGTGACGGCCATGTGCTCGTCGGTCAGCTCGGACAGGTAGCCGGCGTCCCACTGCTTGTTGGTGACTTCGTAGGCGGCGGCGAGACGGTTCGAAGCTGTCTCGTCAGGTCCGAAGATGCGGAAGTCGGTCGGGTTCTTGGCGATGACGTCGCGGGTGTAGTAGCCGAGCACGCGGGTGGCCTCGGTGGCGCCCCAGCCGTGGCCCTTGTCCTTGATGTCGATCTCGTAGTCGTGGATGTCCGGCAGCTCAAGGTCCTTGAGCAGACGGCCGCCATTGGCGTTCGGGTTCTCGCCGATGCGCAGTTCGCCCTTCGGCATGAAGGCGGTGACGTCGTCCTTGATGGAGCCGTCGGCGTTGAAGAGCTCTTCCGGCTTGTAGGACTCGAGCCAGTGCTTGAGGACCTCGAAGTGGGCCTCGGTGTCGCGGGCGGAGGCCAGCGGCACCTGATGGGCGCGCCAGGAGCCTTCGGTCTTCTTGCCGTCGATGTACTTCGGGCAGGTCCAGCCCTTCGGGGTGCGGAAGATGATCATCGGGTAGAACGGACGATGCATGTCGTCGGTCTCGGCGGCGGCCTTGATGTCGCAGATCTCGTCGAAGACCTGCTCGAACAGGTCGGCGAAACGACGGTGGATGGACATGTGGTCCTCATCGTCGAAGCCGGCGACGAACTCGTAGGGCTCGTATCCCATGCCGTGGAAGAACTCGTGGAGCTCCTCGTCGGAGATGCGGGACAGGATGGTCGGGTTGGCGATCTTGTAGCCGTTGAGGTGCAGGATCGGCAGCACGATGCCGTCGGTGCGCGGGTTCACGAGCTTGTTGGACTGCCAGCCGGTGGCCAGCGGGCCGGTCTCGGCCTCACCGTCGCCCACGATGCAGGGGACGAAGAGGGACGGGTTGTTCATCACGGCGCCGTAGGCGTGGGACAGGGCGTAGCCCAGCTCGCCGCCTTCGTGGATGGAGCCCGGGGTCTCCGGCGCGAAGTGGGAGGGGATGCCGCCCGGGTAGGAGA
>DBKS01000023.1:0-1452 GCA_002298605.1 Bifidobacterium sp. UBA744
TCCGCGGAGCCGAGGTCGACCTGGGTCTCAGTCACCTCGTCATCCTGCGGAATGTTGTTCAGATTCACTTCGTCAGTCATACCTGTACCTTCACGACACTATACGGCTCATCAGCCGAACAGAAACATCACAAGCTTGCCCAGGCCGAAATCCATAGCCGTGACCAAAGCCATGAGCAACAGCACAAAAATGAACACGGCAAACGACCAGCCCGCCAGCTCCTTGCCGGTGGGGGTGACGACCTTACGCAATTCATCGACGATCTGCTTGATGAACAGGCCGATGCGCATGAAAACGTTCGGCTTGGCCGCCTTTTCAGCTTCGGATGCCTTTGCCATACTCGTCCTTTGTTGATCGACTGCAGAGAAAACGTGGCAGGGAAGGCGGGACTCGAACCCACAACCTACGGTTTTGGAGACCGTTGCGCTACCAATTGCGCCACTTCCCTAAGTGGAACTTTGCCCATCCTAGCAGCAAGCCGTGAACATCTCACAGACACTTGCGTAGACGGGTCAAAACCGCCAAGAGGTCACAATAGCAGTCTTCGCCATCCCTGTCCAATCGAGCACGTCGGCGCGTCTCACAATCGCGGGACACGCCGACGACCGTGCGATCAGGCTTCGACGAAGGCTTTGAAACGACGCATGCCCTCAACGAGCTGGTCATCCGCCAACGCATAGGAGAAACGCAGATAGCCAGGCGCCCCGAAGGCCTCACCCGGCACCGCCGCCACATGCGCCTCATCCAACAGCGCGGCAGCCAGATCGGACGAAGTGTCGGACACCGTGCCCCTCGGCCCCAACGGCTTGCCCAGCAGACCGCTGACATCCGGAAACGCATAGAACGCGCCGGTGGGAGCCGGGCAATAGACGCCCGGAATGTCGTTAAGCGCCGCGACGATGGTCCGACGGCGACGGTCGAAGGCCTCGCGCATCATATGCACCTCATCGAGGGGACCGGCGACCGCAGCCAGAGCGGCCCGCTGCGGCACATTGGACACATTGGAACTCAGATGTCCCTGCAGCTTGGCGGCAGCCTTGGCCACCGCGACCGGAGCCACCAGCCAGCCAACGCGCCAGCCGGGCATGGCGTACGTTTTGGCGACGCCGTTAAGCACGATCAGCTGATCACGCACTTCGGGCACCTCGACGCCCATATACGCGGTTTTGGCGCCATCGTAGTTGAGGTGCTCGTAGATCTCGTCGGAAATCACCCACACATGGTGCTCGACTGCCCACTTGCCGATAGCCGCAATGGTTTCGCGGCTCCACACAGCACCTGTCGGATTATTCGGCGAAGTGACGATAATCGCCCTGGTGCGTTCGGTACGGGCCGACTCGATGGCGTCGACATCGGGCTCGAATCCACGATCGGCGCCCGCGAACACCTCAACCGGTTTGCCACCAGCCAGTTTGACGGCCTCGGGATAGCTCGTCCAAAACGGCGTGGGAA
>DBKS01000023.1:1590-1885 GCA_002298605.1 Bifidobacterium sp. UBA744
GCCTCACGCAGCTCGGGCAGGCCGGCGGTGGGAGTGTACTTGTAGTTGCGCGGCTCGCGGCAAGCCCGTACCGCCGCGTCCACCACAGTTCCGGGAGTGGGGAAATCAGGCTCCCCCGCCCCGAATCCGATCACGTCCACGCCGGCGGCCTTCATTGCCTTCGCCTTTGAATCGACGGCCAGCGTCGCACTCGGAGCTACATTGTTGATACGGTCACTTAGGTTTTGCCAGTCAGCCACAGTCATGACGTCTAGCGTATCGCTGTCCCACGTCATCCCGACGCTTTCGTTTCATA
>DBKS01000023.1:1969-31359 GCA_002298605.1 Bifidobacterium sp. UBA744
CAGAACAAGCCATACAGCCGCCCAACGGACGCTCTACCAAGCACGATCTGCCAAATTTGGCAGAGATGAAGCCTACACCAGCACCAGATTATCGCGATGCACCAGCGGATGAGCGTATTCCTCACCGAGAAAACGCTTCAGCTGGGCCGTGGTGCGCCCCAGCATCTGAGGAATCTCCTCGGAATCGAATCCCGACAGCCCTTTGGCCAAATGACGGCCGGATTCGTCGGCGATCCACACCGGGTCGCCCGCGGAAAATTCGCCGTTCACGCCCACGGTACCGGCCGCGAGCAGACTCGCCCGGCCACCACGCACGGCCTTGGAAGCACCCTCATCCACAGTCAGCGTGCCACGCGGCGCCGCAGCGAACCCGATCCACAGCCGTCTTGAGGTGCCGCGATGCTTCACGGGAGCGAAGGCGGTGCCCACCGGATCGCCCATCAGGGCGGGACCGGCGTTCGACGCGCAGGTCAGCACCGTGGGAATGCCCGAGACCGCGGCCACGCGAGCCGCTTCCAGCTTGGTGATCATGCCACCGGTGCCCACGCCGGACGAGCTGCCCGTCACGGTCACCTTGCCCAGGGTCGCAACCACATTGGGCACGAATCCGATACGACGGGCCGCGGGATCCTTCGGCGGAGCGGTGTACAGCGCATCCACGTCCGTCAGCAGCACCAGGGCGTCGGCGCGCACCAGATTGGCGACCAGCGCGGAAAGCCGGTCATTGTCGCCAAAACGGATCTCGTTGGAAGCCAGGGAATCATTCTCGTTGATAATCGGCACGACATCGAGATCCAGCAGCCGGTCCAGCGTTCGCTGCACATTGCGGTACTGCTGCGGGCGAATGGTGTCCTCGGCGGTGATGAGGATCTGCCCCACGCGAATGCCGTACTGCGAAAAAGCGGTCTCGTACTGACTCATCAACAGCCCCTGCCCGACGGCAGCCGTGGCCTGTTGCGTGGCCACGTCGCGAGGGCGGGACGCAAATCCCAACGGGCCGAAGCCCGCGGCGATGGCGCCCGACGACACCAGCACCACACGACCGCCCATGAGCTTGACCTGCGCCAGCGCGGCGACCAGCGAGGACAGCCGCGTGGGGTCAAGATGGCCGGACTGCGTGGTCAGCGAACTCGAACCAACCTTCACGACCACGGTCTGCGCCTCGGCCACCGCCATGCGAACATCTCTTTGGCTCGGCGTGCTCATATGTCCCTGCTCCCCCATTCACTGCGCGATTGCGATTGCGGCATGCAATGGCGACGCGCTCTAGCGCCGCCCGTCGTCCTCATCGCCGTCCGCGTCATCGGCATCCACGTCCTCGCCGCGGCCGAACAAGCTCCGTTCGTCATGGCGATCGTCGTCAACCGACGGATCCGCCCAGTGACCGGCCTTGCGCTCGGCCTCCATCGCGGCGCGAACCGCGGTTTTGGCGTCCATCATCGCCTTGTACTGCTCGCGACGCTCCGCGTTGGTGCGCCGCTTGGCATACCCGTCCTCGGTCTGCAGTCGCAGGTCCTTGCCGCGTGCGCCCAGCTGCGATCCATCCAGCAATTCGGCGCCGGCCGCAATCGTCGGATCCCAGTCGAAGTCAACGGCGCGGGCACCGCGACCGATCTGCACGGTGTCGCCGGGCCGGGCGCCCTTGCGACGCAGCTCATCCTCGACGCCGAGTTTGGCCAGACGATCGGCCAGATAGCCCACGGCCTCGTCATTGTCGAAATTCGTCTGCAGCACCCAGCGCTCGGGCTTGACGCCGGTAACCACGAACAGCGGATGGCCGTCATCCCCCTCTTCTCGTTGGATGGCGAACTCGAGCGCATTCCTGCCGGCCGGGGAGCGCCGACTGATCCTCGGCGATTCCAGCGGCTTGATGACCACGCGCTCGGCCTCCGCGGCGTCTTCACGCTCCGCAACCCGCTCACGCAGCTCCTTCACCAGCTTCGCCAACGCGAAATTCAACTCCTTGAGGCCCTCATGGGAGGCGGTGGAGATGACGAACACCGGCAGACCGAGCCGCTCGAACTCGGGCCGTACGAATTCCGCCAGCTCCTTGGCCTCGGGCATGTCGACCTTGTTGAGGATGATGACGCGCGGCCGCTCGGCGATTGGAATCGCCCCAAGCGGCAGATCAAGCGAATCGGCGTACTGTGCCAGCTCGCGTTCCAAGGCCTCGTAGTCGCTCATGGGATCGCGCCCGGGCTCAAGCGTGGCGCAGTCAATCACATGCGCAATGATCTCCGTGCGCTCGATATGGCGCAGGAATTCCAAGCCCAGTCCCTTGCCCTGGCTCGCCCCTGGAATCAGACCCGGCACATCGGCAATGGTATAGCGGCTGTCTCCGGCCATCACCACGCCAAGATTCGGCACCAACGTGGTGAAGGGATAGTCGGCGATCTTCGGCTTGGCGGCGCTCATCGCGGCGATAAGGCTCGACTTGCCGGCCGAGGGGAATCCCACCAGCGCCACATCGGCAATCGACTTCAGCTCGAGCAGCACGTCGCGTTCCTCGCCGGGCTCCCCCAGCAGCGCGAAACCCGGCGCGCGACGGGTCTTATTGGCCAGCGACACATTGCCAAGACCGCCGGCGCCACCGGCCGCCGCCACAAAGCGGTCGCCCGGATGCCTCAGATCAGCCAGAGGCACGCGCCCCTTCTTGTCGAACACCACCGTGCCGCAGGGCACCGGAAGCGCCAGATCCGCGCCTTTGGAACCGTCCTTGTTGTCCCCCAAGCCCATTGTGCCGCTATCGGCAACACGATGCGGCATAAACCGATAGTCCAGCAGACTGGTCGTGTTCCTGTCCGCCACGAACACCACCGAGCCGCCATCGCCGCCGTCGCCGCCATTCGGCCCCGCCAGCGGCTTGTATTTCTCGCGCCTCACGCCGGCGGACCCGTTGCCGCCATCGCCGCCCTTCACATGAACGGTTACCCGATCCACAAAATCACTCATATTGCTCCACTGTACCGTTCACCCATGAACGGCTCTTCCGGTCCCATGCCCAGACATACCGCGCCAAACCGCGGCAGTCCATCGATATGAAAAACCGCACCCATGCCGAAGCACGAATGCGGTTGATACGTCTATACGACCAGTTGCCAGTCTCAGGCGGCGATGACGTCCACAACCTTGCGATCGCGACGCACACCGTACTTCACGGTGCCGTCGGCGAGGGCGAACAGCGTATGGTCCTTGCCGAGACCCACATTGTGGCCCGGGTGGAAGTTGGTGCCACGCTGGCGCACGATGATGTTGCCGGCCACCACAGCTTCGCCGCCGAACTTCTTGACGCCAAGGTACTGGGGCTTTGAATCGCGACCGTTGCGAGAGCTGGACGCACCCTTCTTATGTGCCATGTCTGATTCCTTCCTTTGAGTCTCAGGCGATCGCCGTGATCTTCACGGTGGTCAGCTGCTGGCGATGGCCCTTGCGACGAGCGACGCCGGTCTTGTTCTTGAACTTCTGGATGTTGATCTTCGGGCCCTTGGCCTCGTCGTCAACGACCTCGGCCTTGACGGAGACCTTGGCGAGATCGGCGGCGGCCAGCGTCACCTTGGCGCCATCCACCACGAGAGCGACCGGAAATTCCACGGTCTCACCCTTCTTGGCAGCGAGACGGTTGACGGCAATGACGTCACCAACCTCAACCTTTTCCTGATGGCCACCGGCCTTCACAATCGCGTACATAATCTATCCTTTATTGACTTGGAAAGCTTCCTGCCTGACGCACCGAGCCCGCGGCCAGACACCGACTATCAAACTTACACCACACCACGTACTTGGTCAAACCGAACTGCCGGGCGTGTCAAGCACGACACGCCCGCGGTTTCACTCTTCGTCGTCGGTGTGGTTCGCTGCCACGGCCGCCGCGGCGATTTGGGCCAGCTTGGCCTTCACATCGGCGCTGGAGCCTTGCGGCGTGGTCTCCTTGGGAACGCTGGTGCCATGGCCATGCTTGTTCGTCTTGACGAACGGGTCGCCGCCCTTCAGGGCATACGGGTCGTCGTACGAGGCGGACACGGTCGGCTCGTCGTGCAGGATGAACCCACGACCCTTGCAGGTGGGACATTCTTCGGAGAACGCCTCGACCAGCCCCTGGCCCACGCGCTTGCGGGTCATCTGCACCAGGCCCAGCGAGGTGACCTCGGCCACCTGATGCTTCGTTCGGTCGCGGGCCAGGCACTCCACCAGGCGACGCAGCACCAGGTCGCGGTTGGCCGGCATCACCATATCGACGTAGTCGATCATGACCATGCCGCCGATGTCACGTAGGCGCAGCTGACGGGCGATCTCCTCGGACGCCTCGAGATTGCAGCGGGTCACCGTCTCCTCAAGCGACTTGCCCCTGCCGATGAACCGGCCGGTATTCACGTCAATCGTGGTCATGGCTTCGGTGCGGTCGATCACCAGCGAACCGCCTGACGGCAGGTATACCTGCCGCTCCATGCCCTTGCGCAGCTGACCGTCGATCTGCCACTTGTCGAACACGTCCTTGCCCTCATGCTCGGCGGGATCCCACTTCTCCAGCTTGTCCCGCAGATCGGGGGCCATGGTGTCGAGGTATTCCTCAATGCGCTCGTAGACCTTGTCGCCCTCGACGATGAGCTTGTTGAAGTCGTCGTTGAAGATGTCGCGCACCACGCGAATCGCCACGTCGGGCTCGCCCTGCAGCAGCTTGGGACGCTTGCCGTGCCAGAACTCCTCGCGCTTGGCGCAAATGCGCTCCCACTGCTTCACCAGATTCTCAAGATCCTTGGTGATGGCCTCCTCGGAAGCGCCTTCGGCCGCGGTGCGAATGATCACGCCCATGTCCTTCGGCGCGATCTTGTTGACGATCGTCTTCAGCCGGCTGCGCTCGCGCTCGGACAGCTTGCGGCTCACGCCGGTCATGCCGCCCGAGGGCACCAGCACCAGGAAACGCCCCGCCAGTGTGACCTGACTGGTCAGACGGGCCCCCTTGTGGCCGATCGGATCCTTGGTGACCTGCACCAGCACCGGATCGCCGGACTTGAACGCGAGCTCGATGCGGCGCGGCTGGCCCTCCAGACGCGTGGCGTCCCAGTTCACCTCGCCGGCGTACAGCACGCCGTTGCGCGGCTGGCCGATGTCGACGAACGCGGCCTCCATGCTCGGCAGCACGTTCTGCACGCGTCCAAGGTAGATGTTGCCCACCGTGGCAACCTCCTGGATGTCGGAGACGTAATGCTCGACCAGCACGTTGTCCTCGATCACCGAGATCTGGGTATGGTGTTCCTTTTCGCGAACCACCATCAGGCGGTCCACGTTCTCGCGACGCGCCAGGAAATCCTGTTCCATCAGCTGCGACTGGCGGGAACGCTCGCGGCGATTGTCACGGCGACGCTGCTTTTTCGCCTCAAGACGTGTGGAGCCCTCGATGTCGGTGATCTCATCGATGTACTGTTGCTTGCGCGAACGACGAATCAGCGGAGTCTCCTCCTCGTCCTCCGCCACACGGGAGCCGCGGCGGCGACGGCGACGACGCGTCACGCCCGACTCTTCCTCATCCTCCCGCTCGGAATGACCGGCACCGGTCGAATCGCCCGCAGAGGCTTCGGAGTCATGGCCTGCTCGGCGGCGACGGCGACGACGCGTCACCGTCTCCTCGCGATCCTTGTCGCCATGGGAATCCGAGGACCCGTCGCCCGACTCCGTGTCAATCGGCGCGTAGGTGATGTCGTCGTATTCGAGGTCCTGTTCGATCTGCTCCACCTCGGCGGCGGCGCGGCGCTCCTGCGCGTTCAGGCGACGGCTGCGGCGGGCGCGGCGGGTGTCGTTGTCGGGATCGTATTCCTCATCATGCGAGACGCGCGACTGACCGCCGCGGCGACCGGAACCGGCGTGCTCATCGGAGGAGCGGCGACGACGGGGCTCCTCGCCGCCACGAGTCGCACCCTTCGAGCCGTCGGTCTCGTCATCCGTCTCGTCATCCGCCCGCTCTTCACGCGCCTTGCGCACATCGCGAGGGTCCGGCAGCTCAATACCGAAATCGTCGTCGATCCAGCGCGTGGCGCGACGGCGACGAGACCTGCGGGCATTCGACATACCCGCGTCCTCGCGATCGGCGTCGTCGCCATCGTCACTCGCAAAAGAACCGGCGGCATGGGCACGGGACGGCAGCACAGGCTCCTGGAACAGGAGCGAAGTCATCGGACGCGCGGCGCGCCGAGGCGCCGAGGCCGCGGAGCCGGACGCATCCAAGCCGGAGGACTTGCCGGCAACGCCCGAGCCGCGAAGGAACGGCAGATCCCCAACCGCCTCAAGCGCGCGCTCATGACGATCCCTGGCGCTTTCGCCCGAACCGGAGGCGGCGGCATGGGCACGGGACGGCAGCACAGGCTCTTCGAATTGCGGCTGCTCCACATGCATCGGCAAAGCGGCGCCGGCCTCGCCGGCCACGCGCACCACACGACGGCCTCCCCTGCGACGCCGAGGAGCCGCAGCGGACGTCGAATTCGAATCGGCGGCGGCATTGGAATTGGTTACACTGGCATCGGCTTCGGTGGAATCGAAGCCGTCTTTGCTTATTCTGGGCACGATGCTCCTCACGGCACGCTGCATCGGGCCGCCGGTCAGGTCCCGGTCCGATTGTCACGCCGCGCTCTCACCGCGGCCGCGCATCCGAGCGCATCGTCCGAGATTCACTACAAAAGCTTCTCCATCGCAAAAGCGGACACCGGCGCTCACGCGCGCAGCCGACCTGGGGCTGCTTCCTTGCGCAAGGGGATCGACGCCTTCACGGGTTTGGGTGGCCATGCAGAACCACCGCCCTCCAGTATGACACACGATGCGTCCCTCTCGGCGCCATGCGTGTTTTGGACCGCCGGCACCGGGGGAGCGCGCCGCTATTTCAGCGCATCCTCGAGAATGCCCGCCAGCAGCGTCAGATCGGATTCCGGCACCTGCTCGTCATGTTTATGCGCCAGCAGCGGATCGCCCGCACCGAGATTGACGGCCGGGATGCCGAGTTGCGAGAATCTCGCCACGTCGGTCCATCCGAGTTTGGCCATCGGCTCGCGCCCGGTGCGTCGCCTGACCAGATCGGCCAGGGCGATGGCGAACGGGTCGTTCATACCCGGGCGGGCCGAGGGGGATTCGTCCTTCATCTCGATGCCGAATCCTTCGAACACGCCGCCTGTGGCCACATGCTCGCCATTGCCCAGCTCGGCGCCCGCATCGGCGCCCATCATGAGCGCCTTGGCCTCCTCCAACGTTTTATCCGGAGCGAAGCGGTAGTTCACGTGCACACGGCACCAATCCGGAATCACATTGGTGCCGTTGCCCCCGGAGATCAAGGTCGCGTTGAGGCCCTCACGGTAGTCCAGCCCGTCCACATGCACGGTTGAGGGCTCATACGCATTGAGCCGGTTGAGCACGTCGGCGGCTTTGTGAATCGCATTGTCGCCCATCCATGCGCGGGCGGAATGCGCGGCCATGCCATGGCAGATCACGTCGAAGCGTATCGTGCCGTTGCATCCGCCTTCGATGCCGCAGCCGGTCGGCTCGCCGATAATCGCAAAATCGCCGCGAATCCAATCGGGATGCGCTTCGACGACTTTCCTCAGACCGTTCTTTTCGGCGGCCACCTCCTCGTGGTCGTAGAACACGTAGGTCAGGTCGCAGCGCGGTTCGACAAGCGTGGCGGCCAGATACAACATCACCGCGTCGGACGCCTTCATGTCGGTGGCGCCCCGACCCCACATCACGCGATCATTCGGATGGTCCCGGGCGATTTCCGCGCGGATCAGCGGGTCGCCGGGTTCCAGCCATCTCGGCGGGAAGTTGTCGATGACGGGCACGGTGTCGAGGTGGCCGGCGAGCAGCACGCGCCGATCACGCCCTGCATGGGTGGACGCGACAATCGTGTCGCCGTGACGCAGAACCTTCAGATGCGGGCATCGGGCGGTCAGGAACTCCTCCACCGCGTCGGCCAGCGGACCCTCGTCATCGCTGACGGAATACGATCCCATAATCTGCTCCAGCAACGCGTTCAACGCGTCCTGACGGCCGACCGTGGGGTCGAATGCTATGCCGATATGTTCCGAGGCGTTCGTATTGCTCATGGCCCCAATGTATCAATCCATGCCTACGTTATGAGATGGATGCCCGCAATGCGGGGATATGTGACACACTGAGATGGCTATCAGCAGTGTATTGTTCCAATTGTGCGACGCGTTGAACGCGCGTCAGGTGAAAGGGAAGCGATCGGATGCCAGGTCTGTTAAGCGCCATGGAGGGATTCTGTGTCATCGGCATCGTCATCGGCACCGGTTATGTGGCGGCTCGGTTCCGCATCGGCGGGCCAACCGCGCAAATGGTGCTGAACCGGTTCAGTTTCTTTGTGTCCAGCCCATGTCTGATGTTCGCGATTCTGTCCAAGCAGCCGCTGGGCGACATCTTCCACCCGAGCCTGCTGGTGGCGTTCCTGTCCGCGGCACTGGTCGGAGCGCTCTTCCTGCTGCTGAACGCCATGTTCTTCCACATGAAGGCGCCGGACGCCACCATCGGCGCGCTGAATTCGCTGTATCTCAATTCGAATAACATCGGCTTGCCGGTCGCGACCTATATTCTGGGCAATCCCGCGCTGGTGGCGCCGATTCTGGTGATGCAGCAGGCGCTGTTCACGCCGATCGGTCTGACGGTGCTCGACGTGACCACCAAGGGCAAGGTATCGGCCAAGGAGATCCTCAAACAGCCGCTGCATCAGCCGCTGCTCATCGGTTCGCTCGGCGGCATTGCGATCTCGGCGATCAGCGCCAAAGCCGGATACTTCGTGATACCGGATTTCCTGTATGATCCGATCGACATGATCGGCGACTCGGCCGTACCGATGATTCTGATGGCGTTCGGCATGTCGCTGCGCGGCACCAAGCCGCTGCAGGAGAGGGGCGACCGTCCGGCCATTTTCACCGTGGCGGTGCTCAAGAACATCATCATGCCGATCATCGCGTTTGCGCTGTCCTACTTCGTGATGGGCTTCCGCGGGGTGGAGCTCTATGGCTGCGTGGTGCTTGCCGCGCTGCCGACCGGCCAGAACGTCTACAACTATGCGGCCCGTTACAATGTGGGCCTTACCTTCGCCCGCGACGGCATCCTGATCTCCACCATGACCTCGCCGGTGTTCATCGCCGTCATCGCGGCGCTGCTCAGCTGACCCCGGCGTTCAGCATATCGTCGGAGATCCGCTGGAGTCTGGCGGCGAACTGCGGCCAGTCACGCTGCATCGGCGAAATCAGCGTGTGGCTGGGCACGTCGTCGATGTCGATCCACTCGACGCCCATGCTTTCGTCGTCGTTCGCGCGCGGCTCGACGGTGTGTCCGGGCTTTTCGAAGGCGAATACCGTAGTGTATCCCCATGGGCCGTGGTCCTCGAGATAGGATCCGACCACATCAATGTCTTCGGGACGGATATTGGCCTCTTCGAAGCTTTCGCGCAAGGCTCCCTCAAGAGGGCTTTCGCCATCGGCCGTCGCGCCTCCCGGCGCCCCCCACGTACCGCCTTCGGCGCTCCACATGGCCCGATGCTGCATCAGCACCTTCGTCACCGCGCCAGTGGCGGCATCGCGTCGAGCCAGCAACACGCCGGAGGCCCCGTTCACGCCCCAGTGCCGGTGTCCGCACGGACAGTCGACCCATCCGTCACCGGGCTGATGCACATTGTCGCGCGGCGCGTCGGCGTCGTCGGAGGCGGAGGACCGCCGATCTCGGTTCAGATTCCACAAATCGGTGATGCTATAGCCCAGTTGCCCGACCAACCGGCGCAGGGTGGGCAGACTCAGCCCGATGACGCCTGAGGGGTCGCCCTGAATCGAATCGATGAAGGAGCCGCCGAACCCCTCGAGGGTGAAGGACCCGGCCACCTCCAAAGGCTCCTGGGTGGCGATATACCGGTCGATGTCCTGGTCGGAGTATCGGCAGAACGTCACCTCGGCATGACTGACGGCGCGCACGGTGCGACCGGTGGCCACATCGATGACGCAATGGCCCGTCCACAGCGTGCCGGTGCGTCCGCGCATCAGCTTCAGGCGTTTGCGCGCATGCTCCGCATCATGCGGTTTGCCATAGGCGGTGTCATCCAGGCAGAACATGGAATCACAACCGACGATCAATGGGCCGGCCTCGCGCGTCGCCATACCGCCATGCCGTTCAATGGCCCGCTGAATCGGCTCGCTGCTCGCGATGACGTCGAAACCCTCCTGCAGCGGGCGGCACACCTGCAGCGATCCGGTGGCTGAGGCGGCGGTCCGGCGGATTTCGCAGTAGGTTTGGTACACCGACCGCGCCTTGGCCTGGGCGAGAATCAGCACCTGGCTTTGCACCGGCAGTTTGTCGACGCTTATTCCCAACCGGGAGGCCTCATGGGCCACCGCGGCGCGCTCGTCAACATGAGACACGCGAATTGTGGCGCAAATGCCGGCGCTATACAGCACATCCCTGCGCGGGCGCGACTGTGACGCCAGAATCAGTGGAATCGACATGGCAAACCAACTTCTCCCGTAACCACTCAAGTTCCTCTTATGACAGACTGTACCGCATCGACGCGGCGACAGCCGTCTATACGCGTTCGATCCGCACGCCCGTGGTGTTCACCGGCAGATGCAGCATGCGCCAATGGCCTCCGGCAAGCTCGTCATGGGCCACTTCCTCGACGGCGCCGACGGCATCGCCGTAATGCAGCACCAGCACGCATGGGCCCGCGCCCGACACCGCGGCGGCGAATCCGGCCTTGCGGAACTTGGCGATCAACGCGGTGCTCGGCGGCATGAGGGACGCACGATACGGCTGATGGAGGCGATCCTGCGTGGCGGCGAACAACAGCGCATTGGCGCGGTCGGCGAGATCGGCGCCACGGGCATCTGCAACCAGCGACGCGGGGTTCATGGCCGCCGGCATCAGTCCCACGCGCGACACGTTATACACGGCATCCTGATGCGACACCCGGGCGGGCAACGCCTCGCGCGCCTTTTCGGTGGACAGTTCGTAATCGGGCACGAAGACGAACGCGTCGACAGCCGGGTCGACCGGGTAGTTCACGGCATGGAAACCGCTTCTCAGCGGCTCGCCTCCGGCGATCGCCACCGAGCCGACGCCCTCCGCCGTTTCGAAATCGTAGGAAACGGTCAGACCGCCGTAGACGGCGGGCGCGACGTTGTCGGGATGGCCTTCGACATGGGCCGCGAGATCGAAGATGGCGGCGCGATTCAGTTCCCCGCGATGCGCAAACCCAGCTGCGGCGGCGATGCCGGCGACGATCGCCTCGGCGGACGATCCCATGCCCCGAGCCTGCGGGATGCGATTATGCGCCACCATCGTGAAGCCGAATTTGCGCAGGCCGAAGGTTTCGCATGCCTTGCGGAAGGTGGACACCACCAGATGCGTCTCATCACGGGGCAGAGTCCGTTCGCCCTCGCCATGGATCTCGATATGGGCGGCGACGTCGGCGGCATCGGGGTTCACCGTGAACTCAAGCTCGTCGTAGTATTCGAGCGCCAATCCCACGGCGTCAAAACCGGAACCGAGATTGGCGCTGGTGGCCGGCACCCGGACCTTGACGGAATGGATCTCGGGCATCATCAGTCCAGCACCCTGAGGATAGACGGATCGCCGGTCACGAAGTCGAGCTCCTGCACGGCCCGCACCGTCCTTCGCAGGGTGGCTTCGTCGGTCGGATGTGTCACCACGCGCAGCTGCTGGATCTCGCCGTCATATCCGGGGTCGGTCAGCGTGGGCTTGAGATCCTGGTTCACACCGTTGATCGACACGCCCTGTTTGGCGAATTCGGCGGCGATGGCGGCCAGCACGCCCGGCTTGTCGTGGATGAGGAAGCGGACGGCGAAGGCGGCGCGGCTGGCCTCCACCGGTGCGAACGGCAGATTGTTGTACATCGGGATTTCCGGACCGGTGCAGCCCGCGGCGATATGACGGGCCTCGGTCACCACATCGCCCACCACGGCGGAAGCGGTCGGAGCGCCGCCGGCGCCACGGCCATAGAACATCAGGTCGTCGGCGGCCTCGGCCTTGACGAACACGGCGTTGAAGGAGCCGTGCACGCTGGCCAGAGGATGGGTGTCGGGCAGCAGCGCCGGGTAGACGCGCGCGGAGACGCCGGCCTCGCCGTTCTCCACCACGGCCAGCAGCTTGATGACCTTGTGCTCGGCGGTGGCGGCGGCGATATCGTCGGCGGTGATCTTGGTGATGCCCTCAACCGAAACGTCGTCGATGGTGACATTGGTGTGGAAGGCGAGCGTCGCCATGATCGCCGCCTTGTTGGCGGCGTCGTAGCCCTCGATGTCGCCGGTCGGGTCGGCTTCGGCATAGCCCTTGGACTGGGCGTCTCTGAGCACGTCGTCGAACTGCAGGCCCTTGGTGGTCATCTCGTCGAGAATGTAGTTGGTGGTGCCGTTCACGATGCCCAGCATCGAGGTCACCTTGTCGCCGACCAACGACTCGCGCAGCGGACGCAGGAACGGAATGGCGCCACCCACGGCCGCCTCGAAGTAGATGTCGACGCCCTTGGCGGCCGCCGCCTGATAGATCTCGGGGCCGTACTTGGCCAGCAGCGCCTTGTTGGCGGTGACGACGGACGCGCCCGATTCAATGGCCTTGAGCACAAAGGTGCGCGCCACGGTGGTGCCGCCAATCAGCTCGATCACGATATCGGCCCTGGTGCACAGATCCGCGGTGTCGGTGGTGAGCAGCGCCTTGTCGATCCACGGCACATTCACCTCATCGGGGTCGAGACAGGCCACGCCGACCAGTTCGATCGGACGGCCGATGCGCTTGCCCAACTCCTCCTTCTGCTCGACCAGCAGACGGGCGGTGGCGGAGCCGACGGTACCGGCGCCCAGCAGGGCGACGCGGATGGGGGTGGTGTTCTGCACGTTCTCGGCCACGAGAATCTCCTTTGTGTTACAGGGTGAGACGGTTTCCAGTGTACGGATTTGAGCTGACAGTGGCTCCCGGCGTCTCAAACGGCGCGAAAGAGCCAACGGCACCGGCGGGCCGCCGGCGCAACGGCCCGCCAACCGAATCAGCCCATATCGAGGGACAGCAAGTCGTCAATGGTCTGGCGACGCATCAGCAGATGTGCTCCGGACTCGCAAACGGCGGCCACGGCGGGGATAAGCGCCTGATTGTAGTTGCTGGCCATCGTGCGGCCATATGCTCCGGTCACCGGGACGGCCAGCACGTCACCGCGTCGGATGTCGGCGGGAAGCCTCACATTGCGCACCACAATGTCCCCGGACTCGCAATGCATGCCGCAGACCCTCGCCAGCACGGTCTCGACGGCACCCGGGCGGTTGGCGAGCACCGCGGTGTAGTCGGCGCCGTACAGAGCCGGACGAATGTTGTCAGACATGCCGCCGTCCACCGATACATAGGTGCGTACCGTGCCATCGGACAGATGCACCGGTTTGACGGTGCCCACGCGATACAGCGTGACGCCGGCGGGCGCGACGATCCAGCGGCCGGGCTCGAAGCTGATCGCCGGTTCGGGCATGCCGAGTGCGCGGTTCACCCGATGCACCGCATCGGCCAGGCGCTTGAGCTCCACGTCGATGTCCATGGAGTCCTCGCCATCGGTATAGGCCACGGAATACCCGCCGCCCAAATCCACCTCGGGCAAAGTGATCGCATCGGTGGCGTAGAAGGTTTTGCGCAGCAGCATCATGCGCTTCGCCGCCTGGATGAAGGCGTCGGCATCGTGGATATTCGAGCCGATATGCGAATGGACGCCCACCAATTCCAGATCCTCGGCATGCGAGGCGATGTCCTTGAGCACCGCGAGCGCCGGGCCGTCCGCCACGGTTTCCATGGCGGCGGCGAGCGCACGATCCGCGCTCGAGACCTCTTCGTGGCTCAAATCGTAAGGATATTTGACGTTGTACTGCAGGCTGCGCTCGGCACGGTGACCCAGGGTGGAGTCGGTCGTCTCAACGCCGGACGCGGCGTCATCGATGCGCTTGGCGACGCGCGCATTCGAACCGGCCGGGGTGACGCCATCCAACCGGTCGAGCACCTCCAGCACGTCGGCTTTGGCGCCGGCGGGCATCAGCGGCACGCCGAACTTCTGGTCCTCGTGCGCGGTGGAGACGTATTCGTGGCCACCGGCATGGATGCCGGCGGTGACGCGCAGCATCACGCGCGCGCGCTTGCCCAGACGGTGTGCGATCGCGGCGACGCGCGCCGGCTCGTCGGGGGAATCGATCACGATCTTGGCGAAGCCCCGCTCAATGGCCAGCGCGATTTCGTCGTCGGATTTGTTGTTGCCGTGCAGCACCAGTCGGCGGCCCGGCGCACCCGCCGCCAGGGCAATGCGCATCTCCCCCATCGTGCAGGTGTCGACGAGCATGCCGGCGGCGGTGACGATGCGCACAATCTCTTTCGACAGGAAGGCCTTGCCCGCAAAGCTCACATGTGTGGTGGAGTTGGCGAAGGCGTCGGCGGCGGCGTGCACGAAGTGATGCGCACGCTCGTCGACCTCATCGGTGTCGATGAGGTACAGCGGGGAGCCGAACTCGTCGAGCAGGCTGGCGGCGCTGCGGCCGTGGAAGGTGACTTCGCCGCGCTCGTTGATCGCGCTGGCGGCCGGCCAAATTGGAGAAATCGCCATGGGGATCGTCCTTCGCTTTCACATCTTGTCGGGCGCGGTCACGCCGAGCATGTCAAGTCCCGAGGCGATCACCGTGCGCACGGCGTCATTGAGCTTGAGTCGCGCCGCCGCGCGTTCAGGCGACGGGTTCTTGGCGATGTCAAGCGCCTTGACGGCCTCCTCGTCCCCACGGGATTCGGGTTCGGTCAGCTTCATCGGCACCACGCGCTCCACGTTGTACCACTTGTGGTACGCGGCGGCGAGATCCTCGAGATAGTGCGCGACGCGATGCGGAGCGCGGGCGTCGCCGGCCAGCGCCACCGTGGCCGGCCACTGGGCGAGCTCGGCCAGCACCTCGCCGTCGGCGGCCGTGTCCAGCAGGCTCAGATCGGCCTTGTCGACGCCGATGCCGGCCTGTGCGGCATTGCGGTCCACATTGCAGGAGCGGGCGTGCGCGTACTGCACGTAGTACACCGGATTGTCGTTGGTGTGGCTCGCCAGCAGGTTCAGATCGATGTCCAGCGGCGAGTTGTAGTCGGAACGGGCCAGCGAATAGCGCGCGGCGTCCACGCCCACGGCCTCGGTCAGATCGTCGATGGTCACCACATTGCCGGCTCGCTTGCTCATGCGTACGGCTTTGCCGTCCTTGAGCACGTTGACCAGCTGTCCGATCAGGATCACCATGTTCTCGCCGGGCTTGTCGCCGAACGCCTCGCACATGGCCATCATGCGCCCGATATAGCCGTGGTGGTCGGCGCCGAGCATGTAGATCGCCACATCGGCCGGGTTGGCGGCACGGTGGCGCTTGTTCCAGTAGTAGGCGATGTCGGCGGCGAAATACGCGAACTCGCCGTTGGACTTGATGATCACGCGATCCTTGTCGTCACCGTGCTTGGTGGAGGCGAACCAGGTGGCGCCCTCGCGCTCGTAGATGTCGCCGCGCTCACGCAGCACCTCGATGGCCTTGGCCACCTCGCCATCCGCATACAGGCTGTTCTCATGGAACCACACGTCGAAGTTCACGCGGAATTCCTTCATGGACTTGCGGATCTCGTCGAACATCATCGGCACGGCGCGCTTGCGGAACTCCTCGCGCACCTCGGTGTCCTCCTCGCCGCGGGGCAGGCCCTTGTCGTCCAAGCCGCCGTCGCGGTGCTCCAGAGCGGTCAGGTCCACGCCGTCGGCTTCGGCCTGGGACTGCACCTGGGCGGCGATTTCGTCGATATACGCGCCTTTGTAGCCGTCTCCGGGCGTTTCCGCGGCATATCCCCGGTCTGCGAGATTGTTGGCGCGCGCCCATGCGGCGACCAGCGACTTGGCGAAGCGGTTGATCTGCTCCCCATGATCGTTGAAGTAGTATTCGCGCACCACCTTGGCGCCGTTGGCCTCGAGCACGCGGGCCATGGAATCGCCCACGGCCGCCCAGCGGGTACCTCCGATGTGAATCGGGCCGGTGGGGTTGGCGGATACGAACTCAAGATTCAGCGTCTGCCCGCCCAGATGGTCGTTGCGACCGAACCGGGCCCCCTGCTCGAGCACCGTATCGACGATGGCGGCGGCGGAGGCGGAGTCAAGGGTGATGTTGATGAAGCCGGGGCCGGCGACTTCCACGGACTTGATGCCCGGGTCCCTGGCGAGCTCGGCTGCGAACAGTTCAGCCAGGTCGCGCGGCTTCATGCCGGCCTTTTTGGCCAGCTGCATGGCGGCGTTCGACGCCCAGTCGCCATGCGCGCGGTCCTTGGGGCGCATCACGGCGAATTTGGCGGTGGGGGGAATCAGGTCTTCGGTCAGCTGGCCCGCGGCGCCCGCGGAAACCAGGCTGTGCGCAATCTTGGCAATCAGTTCACTTAGTGCTTCAGGACTCATTCTTCCAAGGATACCGGGCCTGAAGACAGCTCGAACGGTGCCGTTCCGTTCGCGGGACGGCTCAGAGGCCGTCGGGGGGCTGCCGCCGGATCACTCCGCGGCGATGGCGTCGATCTCGACGAGCGCGCCCTTGGGGATCATGTTGTTGCCGAAAGCCACGCGCGCGGGCTTGACGGAGCCGATGAACACCTCGGCGTAGCGGGCGTCCACCTCCTTGAAGTCCTCAACGTTCTTCAGGTAGATGGTGGCGCGCACCACATGCTCGATGCCGGTGCCGGCGGCGTCGAGAATGCACTTGATGTTCTTCAGCGCCTGAGCCGCCTGCTCGCCGGCGGTTTCGCCCGCCAACTCGCCGGTCGCGGGGTCGATGCCCAGCTGGCCGGACACGAACACAAAGCCGTTCGCCTTCACGGCCTGGCTGTAGGCGCCCAATGCGGCCGGGGCGTACGAGGTGGCGACTTCTTCCATTGTTTCGCTCATGATGTGGCTCTCTTCCTTGTGAATTCGCGAGGCGACGCCGATGGTTCCTGTGGGACCGATGGGATTCGAACCCACGACCTTCTGTTCCGGAGACAGACGCTCTATCCACTGAGCTACGGACCCAATGCCCGGGGACTGGCTCCGAGCAACTTCTCCATACTACGGCATCGCATGGTCATCGGCTGAGATTCCGCCCGAATTCCGCGTCATATCAGGCGTGCCGAACCAATCATCCCAGAATAATGTCCATACAATGAGATTATGCATGACGATTTCGAATATGAACGTCGGTTTTTCTGCCGTGCTCTGCCACCGGAACTCGATGACGGGGACGCGCCGCTGCTCATTGTGCAGAGCTACTACGTGCATCAGGACAATTACGCGCTGCGCATCCGCCTGCAGGCCACGTCGCTGCGAGAGTCGATGACCGCGGGCACCGATCCCATCGCCGTGCTCACAACGCATCGATCCGCGTTCAGGCAGGCGTTCGTCACCGTAAAGGGCCCGTCCGTAGGAGGCACCCGCTACGAAGCCGGGCGCGAGATCGACCCCGACATCGCCGCCGAACTGGTCCTGCGCGGCGGTGCGCCGATCATCAAGAACCGTTACAGCGCATGGATCGGCGAGGACGGGTGGAACATCGACGTGTTCGGCGGCGTCAACGCCCCGCTGGTGGTGGCCGAGGCGGAACGTAGCGGCCCGGTCACCAACCTCGTCATCCCACGGTTCGCGGTGTCCGAGATCACCGACGACCGACGATTCTCAAACGACGGGCTCGCCACAATGCCCTATGGGACATGGGCCGGATCCTATGAGCGGGAGCTGCGCGAACACGGCCCCCATTTCTCGCCGTTCTTCGGAACGAATCGCGTGGAATAGCGGCAGACGGCCGGCAGACGGATCAGCGCATATCAGTACATCAACGTGGCCAGACGGCGACGGGCACGCTTCAGCCGCTCATCGGCCGGCTCGGGGATGGTGAAGTATTCCAGCAGACGCTGACGCACCACATCGAGATCGGCCTTATGCCCGGCAGCCAGAAAGTCCAGCAAACGGTCGAAGGCATCGGCGATCTGCCCGCCGATCATGTCGATATCCGCCACGGCGAGCTGCGCCTCCACGTCATCGGGATGGGCGGCGGCCTGCGCACGCACCTCGCGCACATTCGCGGAACCGGAACGAGCCAACAGCAAAGCCTTCGCACGCTCGCGGGCGGCCAGCGTGTCGCCCGGATTCGATTCCAGCACCAGCGCGTACGCGGCGGCGGCACCCGCGTAATCGCCCTGCGCGGCCAGACTGCGGGCATGGGCATGCTCCGGCGGAATCCGCTCGGCTGCGGAGGCGTCGCCCTGCGCATCCGCCGCATCGGCGGACGGATCGCCCTGATAGGGCGCGGTGCCGTTCACACCGGCCTGCTGGGCGGCCTGAATCACCTGCGGGATCAGGGTGTCGACCACCTGCTGCAGTTCCTCGTCGCTAGGCAGACCCTGCAGAATCGGCATCGGGCGACCGTTGATCAATGCGAACAACGCCGGGGCTCCCTGCACGCGCAGCGCCTGCGCGATGGAGGGATTGGACGCGATGTCGATGCGCGACAGCTGGATCTGCCCCTTGAGCTTGTTCACCGCGTCGCCGAGCGCACGGGCCATGCCGAACAGGCGGTCATCGGTGGGAATCCACAGCAGCAGCAGAATCGGGAATGTGGCCGAGGTGGAGACCATCGACTGGAAGGAGGACTCACTGGTATCGATCACATAGCCGCCGGCTGCGGGCGCCCCGCCCGCCTGCCCTGGCTCGGACTTCACCTGATGCGCCAGAGCCTCCAAATCCACGGCCCCCGCCAACGACACTCCCGGCTTGAACGGCTCCTCAGCCATAGCAACCTATCCTTTCCCCGCTCACGTTCCTCATGCACGGCGCATATCACGATGTCACAGATGCCACGCATCACGCAGACGGTTATCCCGTCGACGAAACGACACGGCACACTGTAACCACATCATAGTGCCCGGCATCGTTCGACGCTTGCGACGCCCGCGCCTAGAAGGCCTCCACCTTCACCGCCTGGCGTTCGGCGCCGACGGCCTGGATCTGCGCACCGCTCGACGCCGCCGGCACATACAGCGCCACCACATTCACATAGGTGACCTTCATGTTGCTGGTGGCCTGTCCGTCGCCGAACAACGCCTTCTCCGCATCGTTGGCGGGCAACGACTCCCGGCCCTCGCCGGCCTGGCGCGTCCATTCGGAATTGATCTGCGCGATCACCAGGTCGCCGCCATCCGACGAGCGCATGATCTTGATCGCATCCGGCTCGGCGGCGAAGGTTTGGGACTGCGTGCCCTTATTGGCCTCCATGCCCTGCTGCACCTTCGCCGCGGTGGTCGCCAGATCGGTGCGGAAGGAGTCGTCGGCGAACTTCGACGCGTATTCGCTGTCCGTGCCCTTGGTCAGTACATCGGCGTATTGGGCGACCGCATCGGCGGGGGTGGCCACCAGGCCGGAGTCGTCGGCCTTGCCCATTTGGGTTCCGATCTTCGGCACTGCGAATTTCGGCAACTGGGCGCCCGAGAACAGTCGGGCCACGCCCCACAGCCTGTAGTTCTGGTGCGCTGACGTCTGCTCCATCACAAGCAGACGCTGGGTCTGCTGATCGCTGGTGGTGGTGGTGATGGACAGCAGCGTGCGCGGCCAGCCGTTGTCGGTGGGAATCACCGTCTGCTCAATATCGTTGGGGATATTGGTTTTCTTGTCGAGATTGCCGGTTTTCTGCGCTATCGTGAGTTCGGCGGTGCGCACGGCCAACGCCGGCCCTGTGACGCGACCGGACAGACCCGACGCGTCTTTGGCGTCATTGGCCTTGTTCAGCGTATCAAGAATCGACGCGCGGATCTTCGCCTCCTGGTCGACGGTCAGATCGGGCGTTTTCGAAGAGGACGACGACTGGGAGGCCACCGTCGGAAGCGGCCCCTCGCATGCGGTAAGCGTCCCCAGGGAAGCCACCGCCGCCAGCATGGCCAACGAGCGCGTCAGCAGCGCGCGCAGCGCCGCATGGCCGCGGCGGGCGTTCGGGCCGCCATTCATCATGGTGTTTCGCATGTCACTCCTCCCCCTGCTTGTTCGCCGCATCGCCGGACGCCGCGCTTTCCCTGTTCAGCCGTTCGATATAGGCCTGCAGCTCGTCGGGACTGATCACCGACGTCTCCTCATCGTTCGGCGAGTCATCCATCATCGGTGGCTCATCGGACCGCGCCGCCTGCGATGATTGCACCGCCTGCTCGGCGACCAGGTTCCTCGCGGTGACATCCACCACCGTCGGAGCCGCGGGAACGGTTGCCGTGGACGCGAGGGACGACGTCTCCACCGCGGAGCTGGCGACCGATCCCGCACGCCGCGCATGGCGACGGTGCGGACGCTTGCCGATATGCAGCATCGACGCGATCGCGCCGAAGAACTTTCCGAAGGCTCCGGCCACCAGCTGCGGAATGGTGAGCTTGATCTCCTCATGGCCGCGAGCGGGCGCGGCGCCCGACTCCTTCTTGCGTCGCTTCGTCGGATGCACGGCGAACAGCGATGCGCTGAGCACGGCGGCCACGATCAGCAGCCCACCGATGAAATACAGCGGCGTTGCGTAATCGGGCACGGTATCACGGGTCCAATGCAACGCGACGGTCATCGGCGAACCGGCTTCGTCATCGGCCGAGGCATCGGCATTGGTGTCGATGAACACCGCCGCGCCGCCATCGGTGTCGGAATCACGCTGCAGGCGAACGGATCCTGTCCCGCAGGTCACCGACTGCCACAAGTCGGACTGTTCCAGCGTCACATCCCCCTCGGCCGAGGTCGCATCGCCGGAGGCCTTGGTCTGTTCGACGCCGAGCTGGGTCCATGACGACAAACCGGTGAGCCGCGTATACGTATGTCCGGCGATCCATCCGGCGACGTCCTGCGATGTGCCGGTGGCCACGCAGATCTTTGCATTCGACGATGACGACACTGTCATGTCGACCTGATTGTCCACCACGGACAGCACGCCCGGATCGGCGACCACGTATCGGGTCGAAGTGTCGGCGGTCGCATTGACTTCGGCACTCGGCTTCCATTCGGTCGCATTCAGCACGCCAAAAACTATCGCGGCCACGGCAAGCAGCCCGAATATCGGTGTTACCACGCCACGCATGACAGCGGCATGACGCGAAGTGTTCTGGTTTTGATCACTCATAGCAGGCACCATTCTACAATCTCTTCACGAATCATCCACTGGCCAGCTGATCATCAGCGCAAAATCAGGCGCGTCCACTACTGTGAGGAACCATGCGTTATGATTTTGCAACTCACTCATTGAAGAAGGCAATGGCCGGGTTGTGCGGCGCCGCGCTGGTCATCGGTCTCGCCGCATGCGGTAATGGTTCCGCAAGCACCGCCCAGGGATCCGCCTCCGCAAGCTCATCTACCTCCTCGTCCGGCGAATTGAAGGAGATGACGGGGATCGCCGCCACCGGCGAAGTCGGCCAGAAGCCCACCATCACATTGTCCGGCGTGCCATTCACCGTGCCGGACGGCGGCTATGAGATCCTGCAGAAGGGTAACGGCGACACCTTGGAAGACGGCGACCGCCTGTGCATGCAGTCCGTGGCGATCAGCGCCAAAACCGGCGCCGAAATATACTCCAGCTGGGAGAACGCCACCCCCGACTGTTCGGTGACCCTGGATTCCTCGCAGCTCCGCTCCGGCCTGTACGACGTGTTCAAGGGCCAGCAGGTCGGCATGCTCATCGCGATGGGCGTCAACGACAGCACCGCCACCGACGACGCGCAGAAGTCCTATGTCATGGCCACCACTGTCGTGTCGAAGTCGCATGACCTGACGCGCGCCGAAGGCACCGCGGTCAGCGATGTGCCGTCCAACCTGCCGAAGGTCGCACTGGACGCCAACGGCAAGCCGTCCATCGACATGAACGGCTACCAGCCGGACGGCCAGTTCATCGTCCAGCCGCTGATCAAAGGCGACGGGGCGACCGTGTCCGACACGGGCACCGCGGTCGTCAAATACACCGGCTGGCTTACCGACGGCACGCAGTTCGACTCCTCCTGGGACAAGAACACCACCTATGAGGCCAGCATGTCGGGCGGTGTGATCCAGGGATGGATCGACGGGCTCAAGGGCCAAACCGTCGGATCCCAACTGCTGCTGATCATCCCACCGGACAAGGGGTACGGCGATCAGGCATCCGGTTCCATCCCCGCGAATTCCACACTGGTGTTCGTGGTTGACATCGTCGGCACCTATTAGACAATCGGCGTGGGCGCCGCCCCACGCCGAGAACCGCTAGAACAGGCGAAGCTCGTCGGATTCGGCGCCGCGCATCTCGTCATAGTCGAGAATCAGGCAGCTGAATCCACGGTCTTCGGCCAGCACGCGGGCCTGCGGCGTAATCGTCTGCGCGGCGAAGATGCCACGCACCGGAGCGAGCAGCGGGTCGCGATTCAGCAGCTCGCAATAGCGGGTCAGCTGTTCGACGCCGTCGATGCCGCCATGCCGTTTGATTTCGATGGCCACATGTCTGCCCTCGGCATCGATGGCCATGATATCCACCGGTCCGATGGCCGTGGGATATTCGCGCCTCACCAATTTGGCACCCTTGCCGATGCGCTCGATCTGCTCGGCCAGGCAACGCTGCAGATGATCCTCGACACCATCCTTGACAAGTCCGGGATCCTCGCCCAACTCGTACGACTCGTCGGCATACACGTGCCACAGTCTGACTTCGAGGATATCGCTCGACTTATCCGCCGAAACCCGCAGAATGCGCTCGGGGGCGACGGCGCCGGCGGCACCGTCTTCGGCATCGGCATGGTCGGGTACGGTCTGCCTGAGCGTGCACGGCGCGGCCATCCAATTCAACGGCTTATACGACCCGAGCTCCGAGAAGATCAGCAAGCTGGAATCCGCCTTGATCAGCAGCACGCGCTTGGCCGGCGGCAGCATGGCGTTGAGGCGGCCGGAATATTCGGCCGAGCAGTCGGCAACTATGATTCGCACGAGCCACCACCTTACACCACCCGCAGGCGACGGCCGGACGCTAGTCGACCGGCGTGGTTTCGCCTTCCGACGCACGCACCCGCTCGAAACTCACATCCTTGGCGTATGCCATTTCGATGCGGCCGGAACCCTGCGGCACGCCACCCAGCGTGATGTCGCGGAACACCACGTCGCGGACCTCATGACCGGGCTTCGAGAAACCCCTCACCAGAATCGCCGTGGTCGGATGCACATCATGCTCGTCGTCGCCCCAGAACCGTCCGAGCACCCTGCAGCGCTCGAAGCGATACCGCTCGAAGAACGGCTGGTCCGGCCCGGCTACGCCATCGTCGTTATACGACACGGCGTGAATGGTGACGGCCGCGAGATCGCAGTCTCGGACCACCACGTCGCGAACCGCGCCCCCTCGCTTGGGCGTGCCCTTGATATGCAAGCCATAGCGGGATTTGGAGATGTCCACGTTCCACACGCGCACATCCTCCACGCCGCCGCTCATCTCCGAACCGATGGCGATGCCGTGACCCTGCGTGGCACGGCAGTCGAAAATGCGCACATGGCGGGTGGGTCGGTTGATCGCGTTCCCCTCCGGGTTCTTGCCGGATTTGATGGCCACCATGTCGTCGCCGGTATGGAACCGGGAATCGAACAGATAGCAGTTGGTTGAGGAGTCCGGATCCCAGCCGTCGCCGTTCCAGACGCCCGCCGACTCAAATGTGCAGCCGTATGTGACGACGGTGTCCGAATAGATGAACTGGACGTTCCAGCTCGGGCCCCGGCCTACGGTCAGACCGGACAACTCCACATCCTGCGCGTTGGCGATGTTGATCAGGCGGCCACGTACGCGGGCGGGGATGGTGTCTTCGTTCTCGCAGGTGGCGACGTAATCGGCCATGGCGGCAAACTCGTCCTTCATTGCCTCGCGCTGCAGCTCAATGGTTCGGCGCATGAGTTCGGCGCCACCGCCCAGAATCGACCCCTCGCCGGAAATCGTCACATGCCTGGTGGTGAAGCCCTTGGTGTGATCCATCTCACCGATGTTGATCAGACTGCGGTAGCATTCGCATTCCGAGCCTTCGAACCGCGTCCACACGCGCGGCTCATAATCGGCGGGATCGTCGCTGCCCTGCAGGACGCCGTCGCGCAGTACGGTCAATTCGCTGTCGGAATGCATGGTGAGCGCGCCGGTGAGGAAGGTGCCCGCCGGCACCACCACGCGATCGCGGGACGTGCAATCGTCCAGCGCCTGCTGGATGGCGGCCGTGTTCATCGTGATGCCGTCGCCCACCGCGTGGTATGGCGCCTGCGTGACGTCGATGACGCGCTTGGCCGGCAAGGTGCGGAACACGCCGCGGAGCATCGGCTCGAATTCGCCGTACTCGCCCTCCTCGCTCATGCACACCGCGAAGGCGTATTCGGTGTCGGGCGCCAGACTCAGAAACGTCAGATGCGTCCTATCCGCCTTGGCGGCCTCCGAACCGTTCAGGCGGATGCGATATATGGATGTGGCGGTCGCATCGTCGGGCTGATCCCAGAACAGCGTGATGCTGGCGTCTGAAACGCTGGCGTGCAGGCCATCAGAGGTTTGGAACATTGTCTGCTTCCTTGCAATGGGGGTTCGCGGCGCCGCGGCCAGGCGGCGAACACCGCGCGGAGGGGCGTCCGGCATCGAACAACCGATTATTCCGCCTATGAGTATAGATGCCTACGGACGTCCGGACGACGCCGTTGCCAAGTTTTTTCTCTCTCTCCCCCCCTGCGCCCGCAACGGCATCCGCTATTCGGACGCAGACGCGCCCCGATCACGGCGCAGCACCTCGGTGAACGCCAGGATGAGCGGCGCCACGCCCTTCGCGTCGTTGCGCACCACCGGCTCGCGCATGTAATAGTCGAAGGTGCCTTCGCGCCGGTCCTTGCCGCCAAGGCCGGCGACCAGGCAGATGCCTCCCAGCGACAACGCGCCGTCGTCCTCGCCGAGCTGTCCGTCGCAGATGCCGCGATACGCGGCGAAACCATACCGCCAATACCGTTCCGGCAGCACGCCGAGTCGCGCGGCCTTCATCAGCACATAGGCGAAAATGGCCGAACCGGATGTCTCCGGATAGTTCGGCTCGATATTCGGCACGTTGATCACCTGATGCCACATGCCGGTTTGCCTGTCCTGATATGGCAGCATCGCATCGATCAATTCCGCCAGGGCGCGGCGCAACTGCTCGCGCCCAGCGCCCATCGAGGCCGGCAGGATCTCCCAGGCGTCAAGCAGGGCCATCGCATACCAACCCTCGGCCCGCAGCCAGAACCCATCGGACAGCCCCGTCACCGGATCGCACCAGAAGGCCTCGCGGCTGGCGTCGTAGGCGTGATAGTACAGGCCATTGCGCTCATTGCGCATGCGATCGTAGACCGTCGCGAACTGGTGCAGGCTGTCGGAGCACCCCCGGCCCTCGCGGAAGCTCAGCTCGTACTGCAGATAGAACGGCTGGGCCATGTACAGGCCGTCAAGCCAGACCTGATTGGGGTAGATGAGCTTATGCCAGAAATTCCCCTCACTGGTGCGCGGCTGGCGCTCCAGCTGCGAGTAGATGGTGCCCATGGCCTTGCGATACTTGGGCTTGCCGGTGATGGCGTAGAGCTGGTACAGCGTTTTGCCGGCGTTGACGTTGTCAAGGTTGTAGTCCTTGGGATCGTAGGAGTCGATCGAGCCATCGTCGCGCACAAAATGGTCGATGAAGCGGTCCGCGAAGTCGAGGTAGACGTCTTTGCCGCTGATATCGTGCAGATCGAGCAGCGCCTTGATCATGCAGCCGTCGATGTAGTTCCACGTATTCGGCTTGCCGGCGCGGATCTTCTCGATATTCCAGGCCGGCGCCTCCGGCGTGCTGTGCTCGATCAGCTGCCGAATGTAGGTGCTGATAATACGCGCACTGCCCATATGCTCCTCCTTGCGCTTCCTTGTCCGCTTTACAGTTCAGGCTCCCAATCGCCCAGGACGGCGGCGCGCCCGTATTGCGCGCGATCGGACTCGGGCAGGATGCGGGCCCAGGACGGCCAGGCCCGCGGAACCGCACCGGGGCCGCAGGGACCGATGGCCGCGAACCGCGCACGGGCGCGGGCGTTCGGCTTGTTCCAATCATCCCATCCCTCGACGAGGATATGCTCCCCCAGCCGGCAATCCACCAGCGCCGCACGGGCGTAATCACGCCACGGTCTGGCGATGGCCACGCTATGGGGACCGGGCATGGCCCGCGTGGGCGAGGCGGCCATCCAGTCCATGCCGGCGGTGAATGCGCAATGCGAGAACACATATCCGTAAGGTTCGCCCTCCGGCGTGGATGGCGCCGCCACGTAACCGGGCCCGATGGAACGGATCTCGCAGTCCTCGAAGAACGCGCGGGCCGATCCGAAGATGAAATCAATGTCGCCGGCGATCAGGCAACGCCGGTAGAGCTGCCTCCCCACCACGCGCGGCGAGAGGCGCTTCGGCCCCAGGAACCCATTCGGCTCGATTTCCCTGGGCGGCAGCGGACCGGTGAATAAGGTGTCCTGATGGCCCAGCAGCGTGCAATCCTCGATGGCCAGCCGATCACCGTCCGCATACAGCGCGATGCACTGGCCCGCCTTGGATCCGCTGCCGGCGTCATTGGCGATGGTCAGACCGCGCAGGGTCACGTCGTGGGCGTCGACGAACACGGTGGCGGTGCGGAAGGTGCCGCGACGCGTGCCCTGACCATCCGGGGACGGCTCGAGGGCCGCCGCGTCGTACGCAATGCGCACGGCATCGGAGGAACCGGCCTGCATGGGCCGGCCGCCACGGACGGGCCGGGCGGTCCAGTCGCTTGCCACAATGGTCAGATGCGGCCGTCGGATGGCGAGTCGTTCGCGGTACTCCCCCGGAGCCACGCGAATCACCGCCGGCGCCAATCCGTCGTCACGGGACATCAGATAGTCCAATGCCGCCGTGATGGATGCGAAGCGGGCCGACCCATCCCTGGCGACCTCGATCACCAATGCAGCGGATTTCCCGGCATTGTCAGCGTCTTCCAATTCTGTCATGCCGCTACCGCTCCACCCGATCGACATTGGTCAGCTGCAGCTCGTCGCCGTCCTGACCATCGATGCGCACGTCGTCAAGCACCAGCGTCTCGACGTTCTGCGCGATGAGGCCCTGTCGCGCCATCGGTTCGACATGGCAGGCCATCGCGGGCACGGAGGGCCGGGCGTTCGGGGAGAAGGTCACATGAACGTGGTGGAAGGCCAATCGTCGGATCCTGCTTTCTGGCAGACCGGTGATCCATGTCGCCGCCGCATGGCAGTTCAGCGCTTCGATGTCGCGGAATTCCAACGATTCCACATTGGGCGTGCGATCGTCGACCGGCAGCGGCTCCCGACTCTGCACATAATCGCTTTTGCCGTCCGGATCGCAGAAGTAGAACGAGTTGACCACGAAGGGCGTGAGCACCTCGTTCATGCGGATATGTTCGAAGCGGATGTTGCGATACACCGAGTCCCTGCCCCGGCCGCGCCTCGACTTGATTCTCAGGCCGCGGTCGGTGCGCTCGAACAGGCAGTCGCGCACGGTGAGGTTCTCGATGCCGCCGGACGCCTCGGATCCCAGCACCACCGAGCCGTGGCCGTCGTGCATATAGCACTGCTCGACCAGCATATTGCGGGTGGCCGGGCGCAGCGCACGCGGCATGGAGATCTTGCCGGATTTGACGGCGATGCAGTCGTCGCCCACCGAGAACTGCACGCCGATCACATGCACGCCGTCGCAGGATTCCGGGTCGAATCCGTCGGTATTCGGCGAAATCTTCGGACTTTCGATGGTCACACACGCAAGGGTGACGTCGCGGCACAGCGTGGGGTGGATGTTCCAGCTGGGCGAATTGCGCACGGTGACGCCGGCGACCACGGTATGGTCGCAGTCGGACATGAACATCATATTGGGGCGTGTGGCGATGCGGATGTTCTTGGGATCATGCCACCAGTTGCCTTCGTCGTAGTTGGCGCCGCCGTCGATCACGCCACGGCCGCAGACCGTGACGTTGCTGGCGCCCACGGCGGTGATCACGCCGCAGAACATGGGCAGCAACGACTCGCCCTCCCAGGTGCCCAGCGGCAGGGAACCGGTGCCGCAGTAGCCGTCGCCGGGCCGCCCCTCAACGGTGGGAGGCAGATAGGCGAGCTCTTCTCGGTCATGCCGCGCGTGCAGCGTGGCCCCCTCGGCGATGTCGAGGGTGATGTCGGAGGTGAGGAACAGGTTCTTGATGCGCCAGTCGCCGGCGGGAATCAGCACCCTCGCGTCCTTCGGCGCGACTATGACCGCGGCCATGATCGCCTGCGTGTCGTCGTGTCTGCCGTCGCCGACCGCGCCGAAATCGCGCACATTCAGCGTGAAGGACTCATGGGCGGTGGTGAAGGAGGCTTCGAGGGCGGTGTTCCCCGCGACATCCCCTTGCGCGGCACCGTCTTGCACATAGGTGATGGTGTAGTCGGCATCGGGCTCAAGACCGTCGATATAGGTGACGATGCGGCTGGTTTCCGGCACGGCGGCGCATGGCTCGCCGTTCAGCAGCACGGCCCATGGGTGCTCGGCTGTCCAGATGCCGGCGTCGGCAAGCTTCACGATTGCGAAGCGCGCGCCTACAGTCACCACTTCCAGTTGCATGCCTTCTCCTTATCCATGCACATATGCGTCTTTGCTCCATCATCAAGGGTAAACGTTGGATCTAAGCCCGCGAAGCTTTGTTGCCATCTCTTGCACTGTGCCGAGACATGCCGCCGCCACCCACCTATAGTTATGTACCAGCGAAACAGGGAAGTCGTTTGGCACCGCACAGAAAGGCACGGCAATGACGCAAGCAGTCTCACCCCACATCACCAGCCACGCAACGGATACGGCAACCTCAGCGGAGGCGTCCGCCGCGACGAATGGCCATACCTTTGACCTGTTCATGTTCATGGGCCAATCCAATATGGCCGGACGCGGCATCACCTCCGAACGATGGCCGCAGCCAGCTCCGGAGCCCGATGCGGGCATCGGCTATGAATACCGGGCCATCAGCGACCCCGGCCACCTGCACCCGATCCATGAACCGTTTGGCGTCAATGAGAACAACCCGCATGGGATCTTCGAGCCCGGGATGAAAACCGGATCGATGGTCACCGCTTTCGCCAACGCCTACGTCGCGACGACGGGCACGCCGATCCTGGGAGTTTCGGCGGCGAAGGGCGGCTCGTCCATCACGCAATGGGAGGGCAGGCCCGGCGATTTTCTCGCCGACGCCATCGAACGCTGCGACGCCGCGCAACGCTTCGCCGCACAGCACGGCATCACGCTGAGGCATCGCTATATGCTCTGGTGCCAGGGCGAAACCGACGGCGACCTGGGCAC
>DBKS01000019.1:0-209 GCA_002298605.1 Bifidobacterium sp. UBA744
ACTGTGGCTAAGAACACGCTGACTCGCATCGCCGCCAAGGAAGCGGGCATCGAGGGTCTCGACGAGATCCTCGCCGGTCCGACCGCCGTCACGTTCGTGAAGGGCGACTTCATTGAGGCTGCGAAGGTCCTGCGTGATTTTGCCAAGGACAACAAGGCTCTTGTCATCAAGGGTGCCGCCGCCGACGGTACCATCTACGATGCCGAGGG
>DBKS01000019.1:308-485 GCA_002298605.1 Bifidobacterium sp. UBA744
CCAAGGCCGTGCGTACGATCGACGCCCTGCGCGAAAAGCAGGAGAAGGCTGCCTGACATTATGTGGCTGGCCTTCGGGCGAGTCGCATAGGTCGATGCTTCGATAAGTAAAAACAAACAAGGTTTATAGGTTGCGGACTTCCACTTCATCCGCTGCCAAGATTGAAAGGAAGCCATT
>DBKS01000019.1:492-13381 GCA_002298605.1 Bifidobacterium sp. UBA744
TTATGGCTAAGTACACCAACGAAGAGCTGCTGGAAGCCTTTGGTGAGATGACCCTCGTCGAGCTCTCCGAGTTCGTCAAGGCCTTCGAAGACAAGTTCGACGTCGAGGCTGCCGCCCCGGTCGCCGCCGTTGCCGCCGCCGCTCCGGGCGCCGCCGCTCCGGCCGAGGAGGAGAAGGACGAGTTCGACGTCATCCTCTCCGCCGTTGGCGACAAGAAGATCCAGGTCATCAAGGCCGTGCGTGCCCTGACCTCCCTCGGTCTGGCCGACGCCAAGGCCCTTGTGGACGCCGCTCCGAAGGCCGTTCTCGAGAAGGCCAAGAAGGAAGACGCCGAGAAGGCCAAGGCCGCTCTGGAAGAGGCTGGCGCTTCCGTCGAGCTCAAGTAATGCATGCGGGAGGGAATCCCGCGCATTATCGGCTTGCATACAAGCATTGGGGAATCCCGTGGTCGAAATTGTTCGGCCGCGGGATTTTCCGCGTTATGGGGCGTCGCTTATTCCTGTCGCATGTGTCCAAGAGGTGTTCAATAAGAATCCGGCGGCTGGGCGCGTGTGTAAGATGCTTGTCGTGAAACGATCGATCATGGAACTGAAGCGTGTCGGTGCCGACGAGAAATACCGTCAAATGACCACTCGTCCCGTGCGCCCCTTGATTCTGAGGCTGTGTCTGCCGGCGGTTGTTTCGAATCTGGTGACGATGGCGTACAACCTCACCGACACCTATTTCATCGGGCGGTTGGGGACGTCGCAGTCGGGGGCGATCGGCATCGCCTTTTCCGTGATGACGATTATGCAGGCCATCGGGTTTTTCTTCGGCCAGGGCGCCGGGAATTCGATGAGCCGTGAATTGGGCAAGCAGCGCAACGAGCGTGCGTCGAGGCTGCTGGCCATAGGGTTCTGCGGCGCGTTCTGCTGCGGCGCGATCCTCGCCGTTTTCGGGTTGGTGAGTCTGGGATCTCTGGTGTATGCGCTTGGCTCCACCGACACCATTGCGCCGTTTGCCGTCTCGTATTTGACACCGCTGCTGGTGGCGGCGCCGTGCGTGTGCGGATCGTTCGCCCTGAACGGCCTGCTGCGCTACATGGGCCAGTCCACCTTCGGCATGATCGGCCTGGTGTCGGGCGCCCTGCTGAATTTTACGTTGGCGCCCCTGTTCATTTTCGTGTGCGGCATGGGTATTTTCGGCGCGGGATTGGCCACGGCGATCTGCCAGAGCGTGAGTTTCGTCATATTGACCATCATGGCGGCTCGTTTTGGCGTCATTCGGTTGTCGATTCGCAACGCCAGACCTGATGCGCTGCTGCTGCGCGAAGTGGCTGGCGGCGGCTTGCCGTCGCTGATTCGTCAGGGCGCCGGCTCGGTCTCCGTGGCGTGCGTGAACTTGGCGGCCAACCCCTTCGGTGACGCTGCGATTGCGGCCATGGCCATCGTGATGCGCATCACCATGTTCGCCAATTCGGTGATCATCGGTCTGGGGCAGGGGTTCCAGCCGGTGTGCGGCTATAATTTCGGTGCCGGGAAATATGGGCGGGTCAAGGGAAGCTACTGGTTCTGCGTGCGTCTTTCCATCGCCGTGCTGCTGGTGCTGGCGGCTGCCATGTTCTGCCTGGCGCCCGAGCTGGTCGAGGTGTTCCGCTCCGATCCGCAGGTGGTGGCGGTCGGCGTGGTGGCGCTTCGTCTGCAATGCTGCACGGTGGCCTTGAACGGTTACAACATGATGTCGAATATGATGCAGCAGACGATGGGCAAGACGGTGGTGGCCTCATTCCTGGCCCTGTGCCGTCAGGGGCTGTTCCTGGCGCCGATTGTGCTGGTACTGCCGCAGTTCATCGGTCTGGTCGGCGTGCAGGTGGCGCAGTCGGTGTGCGATGTGCTGTCGTTGGTGGTGACCATTCCGTTCCAGGCCACGGTGCTCAAATCGCTGAAGAGTTGACGATTCAAAGGATTATTCTGTGTAATGCCGGAAAAACCGTGTGGTCATGACACAATGGCACATAGGCATGTCTGAATATGGCTTCATTCCAAGGAGGTCGGCGGAAGTGAACGAACAGCGACCGAACCAGCAGTGGATCGTGAAGGTGAACGGCGTTGAAGAGGTGCGTCTTGACCCGGGGGAGAGTCTTGAGATTGGGCGCAAGCCGCTTCGGCCGCTTATCGACAACGGTCGTCGCCGTTTGGATGTGCCGGATCAGACGAAATCGATGTCGAAGCGGCATGCGCTGTTTTCGGTGTCCGATGCAGGCGCCGGTACGTTGCGTGATCTGAACAGCACGAATGGCACCTATGTGGTGCGCGACGACGGAGAATTGATGCGGGTGTCCCCGGAATCGGATTTTCTGTTGCCTCACACCACCATGAGATTCCAGTTCGGTGACGTGCCGGTGGATTTCGTGCGTGTGGAGCTGAGCGTCGCTGCGGACGATGCGGCGCAGCCGGTGGCCGATCTGTTCTCGTATGCGGCTCGTCGCGGCGTGCAGCAGGAGCCGGACGCCGCGGATATGTCCGTGGACGACATCCTGGATTTGCGTGCCGGTGAGCCCACCAGCGTCTTCAACGCCAGCAGTGTGCGCAGCCGTGTCGGGGCGCTGCACGCTCAGGTGCTTGCCGATGCGGGGAATACCGATGACAAAGCGTCGGATGACGCGGACGCGCATGACCCGGAGCGCGATCTTTTTGCCGATGCGATAGACGAAATCGCCCAGGAGCAGCCCGTACAGGGCGAGCAGTCCGTGCAGGGCGTACAGGGCGAGCAACTTGGCAGTGCCGAACAGGCGGCGCGGGACGAGACGGACGAGGCTTCCGGCGATGCCAACACCGCACCATCGGTCGGGACGCAGCCGCCCGTGAATCAACCGACCGCGTTTCGGCCGATGGCCCAGCCTGCGGCGCCAATGCAGACGCAGACGCCGGTGGCGGCCCGATTCGAACCGGGATCCGTGTTCGAAAGGGTTTCCCGTGGTGAGTTCGCGTCGGCGCGTCCGGTGGTCGAAGCAGGCGGCCATACGTCGGACCAGGCGAAAAACACGCGCGACTTCGCCTTGCAATTCGACATGGCCCGCTATCCGCAGCTGTTGCCGTTCCTTGCCATGAACCCGGCGTTGTACGACGATCTCTACGCGTGGCTGGAGGCTCAGGGCAATGCGGATATCGACGCCGCGCTGAAGAACAACGAAGGTTACCGCGATTATCTTGCGGCGACAGGGAAGTGACCGTTATGACCGATCCCACTATCGAAACCACCGCTGCGCCGGGCCGGGGCGGCGAGACCGAACACCCCGAAGGTCGGCGGATTGCGCCGCTCGACCGCATTCGCGCCTGGCGGCAGTCCTATCAGGCTTCGTGCGGCCCGACGCCTTTGGAGGATATTTCGCAATTGGCCGCGCAGCTGGATCTGACGCATGCGCATCCTTCGGGCATCGCCCAGCTGTTTGCGTCCGGACAGGTGCATCTGGACTCCCTGTTTCGAGACAACGGCATGCTTCGCGCGGCGGGACGCCGTCTTGAACGCGTGCTGGACGACCAGGCGGTGAAGGAACGCGTCTCCGGATGCGCGGAGTTGTCGCTGGTGGTGGGCATGGCCACATGGGGCGATTCCGCCATGCCGGTGCTGCTGTATCCGGTGCAGGTGAGCCGGCCCACCGCGTCGCCGTCCAAAACCCTGATTCGCTTTACCGGCAAGGTGGAGCTGAACTCGGTGTTCGTTTCGGCTATGCGCGCCAAAGGCGTGACGTTGAACGCGTCGGAGTTGTTCGACATGTCGCATTATGAGGGCGGTACCCCGGAGACATCGGCGCTGTTCAACGCCATCACTGCGAAAACCTTCGGTTCGATAGAGGATTTTTCGATTGAGCGCACCATTGTGCTCGGATGCTTTGTGGAACCGTCGGCATTGCTGCTGGGGGAAAGCCTGAACATCATCGATCAGATGGAGGACGGGCCGACAGGCAATGTCCTCATCGACGCGCTCGCCGGCAATGCCGATGCCATCGCCTCGCTGAAGGGGCCGCATCTTCCCGAATACAGCCCGTTTGACGTCGATCCGCATAATGAATATGAAATCGGCGATGTGGACAACACGGTGCGATATGCGGCCGGTTTGGCCGCCTCCGGCCATTCCGTATTCCTTGATGAGCCCGCGAACCGCGACACGGCGGTGCAGAGCGCGGCGATCGCCTCCCGCTGCGTGATGGAAGGCAAATCCGTGCTGTATGTGCCGTGCGTGATGGAATCCAAACGACGTTTCATGCAGGAGGCCCGATCGAGCGAGATGGCGCCTCTGGTTCTTGACATCACCGATTCCGATCTCAATGGGTCCATCGACCGCCAGCTGATTGGCGCCGTGGGATACCAGCCGGGAACCGCGAGCGGGCATTTCGATCAGCTGGCTGACGAGTTGGTGGGCGTACGGTCCCGCCTGACCCGTTATCTGGGTGATTTGCACGGCGATAACGAACGCTGGGAGTTCTCCGCCTATGAGACGATCCAGAATCTCGCCTCCATCTCCACGCTGTCCACGCATCCGGCGACGCACGTGCGTCTGAGCATCACCGCCGCGCACGCCATCAAGGGTCGGCTTGACGAATGGTGCGACAAGCTCAGGCGCGCGGCCCAATTGGGCGAATTCACCATCCAGCCGGCGGACACCCCGTGGTTCGGCGCCGCGTTGTACAACGAGGACGAGGCCGTGGATGCATACCAGCGCATTGTGCGGCTGCTGGAGAAAACCCTTCCCGCCACGCGAGAGCATGTCGCCTCCACCGTGCGCACATGCGGCTTCCCGGTGCCCTCCACCGCGCGCGAATGGGGCCGTCAGGTGATGGTGCTCAAGAATCTGCGCCGCGTGCTGGATGTGTTCCAGCCCGCCATTTTCGAGCGTGACATTCCGGCGATGATCGAGGCGACCAAGTCCAAGGAGGAGCGCCGCGCCTCCGCTTCGTCGATGGGATTCTGGGAGCGTCGCCGTCATATCAAGGAGGCCAGGAGCCTGCTGCGCGTGGGTGCCCAGGTCGAGAATCTGCATGAGGCGTTGCTGGTGGTGGCCAAGCAGGCGGAGCAGTGGCGCATGTTCGTGCCCGCTGGAGGCTGGCCGGTCCTGCCTGCGAAGCTGGATCGGATCATCGATGTGCAGGACATGCTGGATCAGGATCTGACCGCGCTGGACGTCGTGCTATCCACCACGCCCGCCGGAGGCAATCTGGAGACCACTGCGTTGAATGAGGTGGAGAATCGGCTGAAGGCGCTGTTCAACGATCACGCCGCCTTGGATACGCTGCCCGAGCGAGCCGGGCTGGAACGTGAGTTCGCATCCGTCGGACTTGGCGATCTCATCGCCGATCTGAGGAACCGCCAGGTTGACGAGGACGGTGTCGGCAACGAACTGCGCCTGTCGTGGTGGACCACGGTGTTCGACGATATCGTCCATTCATCGGCGATTATCTCGAATACCGACGGGTCTGCGCTGTCGAACGCGGCTGACCGTTTCAATCAGGTTGATACCGAGCATGTGCGTTCCATTGGCGCCATGGTGGCCCAGGAGTCCATGCGGAAGCTTTCCGAACTGCTATTCTCCCGGACGCAGGAGGCCAACCAGCTGCATACGCTGCTCGCCTCCGAGCCGCGCATCGGATTGAGCCGTTTGGTGCACGGCTATCCGTCGATGATGCGTCTGGCCAAGCCTGTGATGGTGGCGACTCCGGCCACGCTGGCGGCGCTGACCGATGCCGATCAGCTGGCTGACGTGGCGGTGCTGGACGCTTCGGCGCACATCGAGCCGATCGAGTTGCTGTCGGTGCTCAGGCGCGTCAGGCAGGTGGTGGTGCTGGCGCATGGCGAGACCATCACCAGCGATTCGGTGAAATTGCTGACTTCGATGCTGCCCACCGTGAAGGTGAAAGCCCGTCCCGGTCGTCGCGCTCCCCGCGTGGCCGCATTCCTCAAAGCGCATGGCTACGGTGAGGTGCCGTTTGACATCGCCACTGAAGCCGCCCGGGGCAATGTGTCCTATACCGCGGTCAATGGCACGGGCGTTCCGGTGTTTTCCTCCGGCTTGGTGGAATCCAGCCAGCAGGAGATCGATGCGGTGATTGCCATTCTGCATCGTCGCGCCGCCGCGTTCACCATCGTGCCCGCCTCGTATCTGCTGACCATCGTGACGCTGTCGACCACGCATCGCATGCGTCTGGGCGCTGAATTGAAGGCTTGTGCGGCCAAGGACGCCGAGTTTGGTAAATTCCTGAGGCATGTGCGCATCATCAGTCTTGACGAAGTGGCCGGTGCGCAATCCACGGACGTCATTCTCTCGCTGGGGTTCGCCAAGACTTCGCATGGTCGTCTGCTGCAGCAGTTCGGCGACCTGGAGGGCGAGGCCCGCAGCGGCATGCTGCTGGACGCCATTGCATTGGCTAATCGTAATCTTGATATTGTCAGCGCGTTCAGATCGTCGGATATGGAGGAGGAGCGCCTTCACCAGTCCGGTCCGAAGCTGCTGCGGGAGCTGCTGATATGGGCAGAGCAGCTCGGTGATGAGCCGATGCGCCCTGAGACGCATGAGTTGCAGAAGCGCAATGTTCTGCTTGCCGATCTGGCTGACCGCATTCGCGCCCGGGGCATTGAAGTGGGTGTGGATTACGGGTTCGACACCGGCATGCGCATTCCATTGGTGGTGGGCGTGACGGGCAGGCCGTTCGCCTTGGCGGTGCTTACCGATGACGCCGCCTTCATGTCGGTGCAGTCCACGCGTGAGCGGCACCGCATAATGCAGGAGAATCTGCAGTTGCAGGGCTGGTCCGTGATGACGGTGTGGTCGGTGTCCGCGTTTGTCAATCCCGATAAGGAGGTTGACAGAATCATCGCGCATCTGGCTGATCTGTATGGGGATGCGGTTCGATGAGCGGACAGCAGAAGTCGGCGTTGCAGCCACGCGGTCGCAGGCCCCATAAGCGTGTGGTCCGCAAGGGCACCGAATGGTTCGATGCGGACGGCGTGGCGTCGGAACCCTCCGACGAACAGACGGCGGCCCAGCGCGCCGCGGACGACGATCGGCGTATTCTTTCGGAGCTGCCGCCGCATTGGGCGGTGTTCAATGAGCGCGGTTAGCTCGGGGTTTGGTCGCGGACCGGTCCGTTGACGGATCTCATTGACGGATATGCGTGGATAACGTCCCTCTCGGAAGCCCTCTCAGAGGTCCAGGAACTGGTCAAGGCCGATGGTCAGTCCCGCATGGCCGCCATCGGCCAGCTTGCGCACGGCCAGCAGCACGCCGGGCATGAAACTTGTGCGGTCAAAGCTGTCGGCGCGAATGGTCAGTTGCTCGCCCGCATTGCCGAACAGGACTTCCTGATGGGCGTTCAGCCCGCGCAGGCGCACCGCATGCACGTGAATGCCGTCAATCGTTTGGCCGCGTGATCCGCCGTCGGTCTGCGTGGCGTCCGGCACCGGGCCAAGTCCGGCGGCCCGTCGGGCGGCGGCGATGCCGCGCGCGGTGTGGAGCGCGGTGCCGGACGGCGCATCCACCTTGGTGGGATGGTGCAGCTCGATGACTTCCGCGGATTCGAAGTACCGGGCGGCGATCGTGGCGAAGTGGTCGGCCAGCACGGCGGAAATCGCGAAATTCGGGGCGATGAACACGGCCTGGTCCGGCTTCGGCGCATGCTTGAGGGCTTCGCGCACCCGCGCAAGCTTGTCGTCGGTCCAGCCGGTGGTGCCGACCACCACATCGACGCCCCGGCCGATAAGCGTGAGCACATTGTCAAGTGAGACGGCGGGCACGGTGAATTCCACGGCCACGTCGGTGTTGGACGGCGCAATCGCAGTCAGATCGTCGCCGGCATCCAGTGCCAGCGCCAGCTCGGTGTCCTCCGCGCCGCGAACCGCATCCACCACATGCGATCCCATGCGCCCCTTCGCGCCCACCACCGAAACCTTGATCATAGCTGCTCCTTGCAATGCTGGTTCATGCCTGGGAAAGGCATGCTGTGCGCTCACCATCATATCGTCCGTCTCCGTGGCGCGTCGGACCTGTCCGCTGGATATATTGGCTGGCGGATATTCGTGTTGCGGCGGCATTATGCATGGGGGACGGTGAATCCGTGGACGGTGAAGGTTGTCAGGGCAAGGCGGAACTTCGGCGGCGGGCCATCGCAATGCGCCTGCGAACCACGCGGGATGACCGTCTCCGGCAGGGGCAGGCCGTCGTCCGGGCGTTTGCCGCATCGGGGGTTGCCGTGCGGACCGGGGATGTCGTGGCGGCATATGTGTCGATGGGATCCGAGGTGGACACGCGTCCGCTGCTGTCGCGGCTGCTCGCCACCGGGTGCACGGTGTTGGTTCCGCGGCTGGGCGGCGGCCTTGACATAGGGTGGAGCGAGCTCGAATCCTTGAAATCGTTGTCAAACGTGGGTGCCGGCCGGCCGTGGGAGCCGTCGGATGGGGCAGTGCTGCCGCCCGGGACTCTGGGAAGGGCGTCGCTGATCCTGGTGCCTGCCCTGGCTGTGGACGCGCGCGGCACTCGCCTGGGGCGCGGTGGCGGGTGGTACGACAGGGCGCTGGCCGTTCGTCGGCCGGGGACGCCGGTTGTCGCCGTGTGCTGGCCCTGGGAGAACCGTGTTGCCGACGGCGAGCGGGGATTGCTGCCCGCATTGGGCCACGATGTGCCGGTTGACGCCGTGCTGACCGGCGAGGGGCTGACTTGGACGGGTCGTATGCACTGTCCTGCGAACGACTAGGATATGAACGGTTGAAATCTGTGCAAGAACCATATCCATGGAAATGAGGGGATAGTCACATGCCTACGTATCATTACCGCTGCAAGAGCTGTCAGTACGATTTCACCCAGGTTCAGTCCTTTAGCGACGATCCGATTACCGTATGCCCGAAGTGTGGACAGGAGCAGGTGCGCAAGGTGTATGCCGCCGTGCCGATCGAGTTCAAGGGGCATGGCTTCTATCGCACTGACGGCGCCTCGCATTCCTCGTCCAAATAGCGCGTGTCCCGGTGACTCGAGCGGATCATGAGGCGCTTCACGGACCTGTAATACGCCCATAGCGAATTTCCGCCGGGATTCGCGTCGCCTTTTCGGCGGCGCCGCCGGGATTGGGCACATTCGACCACAGTCAGCCGGATAGTTGCCCCATGCATCCGCGTCCCGCATGATGCGGATATGACTGGGAACACATTGCAACGACGGCGTCTAATCGTCATGGGAAGGCGGTTGTTGTCCGCATGGTGCGCAGGTGTGGCGGTTTGGCTGGCCCTGCAGTTCGCCGCCGCGCTTGTCGGCAGGGAGCCCGTGGTGGTCGCCTCGATGGACATCGCGCGGGGCGAGCGGCTTTCGGACGAGAACCTGACGGTGGTTGAGGCGCCCGTTTCATCGATGGGCGAGTTGGCCACGCGATCCGTCGACCGGCTTCGCGGGCGCATTGCGCTGGCCCCGATGAGCCGCGGACAGCCGGTGTATGAGGCTTCGCTTGCCGTCGCCCCGATCCCTCCCGATGGCAGCACCATCATCGAGGTGCGCCTCGCCAGCGTTCCGGAACATTTGATCGCGGGTGATCATGTGGATCTCGTGTCGTCGGTGGGATGTGCGCAGACGTCGTCGCCGGTTGCATCGGGGCCGTTGCCGCAGGTATCCGATGGGACGGAACGGGCGGCGGTATGCGTGCTGGCCCGCGACGCGTTGACGCTTGTCGCCCCCTCGGCACGGCTCGACGCCGATTCGGATAACGGTTCTTCGAATGCCATCGGCGTGACGGGGCAGTCCTCCGAACAGCGCGCGGAGTTGCAGGTTACGGTCGCGCTTGATCCGGATGAGGCGTTGACGGTGCTGGCCCAGCAGGAGGCCGGGCCGATCCTGGCGGTGAGTCGCGCAAGCGACGGTGGCATGGGTGACGGCGACGAATGACCCGGCGAAGCGTCCCACCCGCGAAGTACGGTAAATCCTATGAGTGACGGTGACATGCATCTGCTAGAGCCGGCCCCCTTTGGCCGCATCCTTCCCGCTATGGTGACCCCGATGAAAGCCGATGGTTCGGTTGACTTCGAGGCGGCACAGCATCTTGCGCAGTCCTTGGTCGCGGACGGTGCGGATGGTCTGGTGGTCAACGGCACCACTGGCGAATCCCCGACCACGCATATGGACGAGAAGGTCGATCTGGTCCGTGCCGTCAAGGAGGTCGTGGATGTGCCGGTGATCTCCGGTGCCGGATCCAACGACACGGCCCATACCGTGCGGATGGTCGAGCAGACCCAGGAGGCCGGTGCTGACGCGGTGCTGGTCGTCATGCCGTATTATTCCCGTCCCAGCCAGGATGGCATTGTGGGGCACTACCGGGCCGTGGACGCGGTGGCTGAGAAGCCGATCATCGTATACGACGTGCCCGGCCGCACCGGTCTGAAGGTCACCATCGAAACGTATGATCGCCTTGCCGAGCTGGACCACGTGAAGGCCGTGAAGGACGCCACCGGCGATCTTGCGGCGGCGGTGGAGAAACAGCAGCGCACCGGGCTGGCCTGGTACTCCGGGGACGACGGTTTGTTCCTGCCGTTCCTGTCCATCGGCGCGGTCGGCATCATCTCCGTGATCGCTCATGTGGCCTCCAACCCGATGCGCAGGCTGGTCGAGGCCTTTGACCGCGGCGACATCGCCACCGCCCGCAAACTCGCCAACCAATTGGCCCCGCTGGTGCACGCCCTGAACGGAGACGGCTATCAGGCCGTGATGGCGAAGGCCGCATGCCGGATCGCTGGCAAGATTCCCTCCACCGCGATGCGTCTGCCGAATATCGGCGCCAACGCCAAGCAGCTGGATAAGGCCGAGGAAGGCATGCGCGCCGCCGGTCTACTCTGACACGTCGCCCCCTGCCTAATGCGGGGGCAAAGAAATAGGAAATACCGAATACAAGAATGGCAAGAAGAAACAACACCAACAGACAACGCAATCAAAAAACATCCAGGGCGGGCAAGGCTCCCGCTGCCACCGGCTCGCAGCAGGGCGTGCAGCTTGTGGCGCCCCCCAAGTACCGCAAGGGATCCATGCGCATCGTCCCGCTTGGCGGTCTGGGCGAGATCGGGCGCAATATGAATGTGATCGAGTACAACGGTCACCTGCTGCTCATCGACTGCGGCGTGCTTTTCCCCGAGGAGGAGCAGCCGGGCGTCGATCTCATTCTGCCCGATTTCAGCTATATCGAGCATCGTCTCGACAAGGTCGAAGCGCTGGTGCTCACGCACGGTCATGAGGATCACATCGGCGGCGTGCCGTACCTGCTGAAGCTCCGTCCCGATATTCCGCTCATCGGTTCCAAGCTCACGCTGGCTTTTGTGGACGCGAAGTGCAAGGAGCATCGCATCAATCCCGTGGAGCATGAGGTCTCCGGCCGCGACAAGATGAAGGTCGGTCCCTTCGACCTCGAGTTCGTCACCGTGACCCATTCCATTCCGGACGCCCTGGCCGTTCGCGTCAAGACTCCGGCGGGATCCCTGATCGACACCGGCGACATCAAGCTCGATCAGCTGCCGTTGGACCATAAGATCACCGATCTGGTGGAGTTCGGCAAGCTGGGCGAGCAGGGCATCGACCTGCTCATGATGGATTCCACCAATGCCGAGATTCCTGGATTCGTCAAGCCCGAGACCTCGATTGGACCGGCCCTTGACCATGCCTTCGCCGAGGCCACGCGCAAGATCATCGTGGCGAGTTTCTCCTCCCATGTGCACCGTGTGCAGCAGGTGGTCGACACGGCCCACAAGTATGGCCGCAAAGTGGTGTTCGTCGGCCGGTCCATGGTCCGCAATATGGGCATCGCCGCCGATCTGGGCTATCTCCACATCCCCGAGGACACGGTTGTGGACCTGAAGCAGGCCCGCGACATCCAGGACGACAAACTGGTGTACATGTGCACCGGCTCGCAGGGCGAACCCATGGCGGCGCTTGGCCGCATCGCGGACGGCAACCACCCCGACATCCAGATCAACGAATTCGATACCGTGATCTTGGCCAGCTCGCTGATTCCGGGCAACGAGCACGAGGTGTACAAGGTCATCAACAAGCTTGTGCAGCTGGGTGCCCGCGTGGTGAACCGCGATAATGCCGCCGTGCATGTCTCCGGCCATTGCAACGAGGGCGAGCTGCTGTACATGTACAACATCGTCAAGCCCAAGTGCGCGATGCCCATCCACGGCGAGAACCGCCATCTGGTGGCCAATGGCCTGATCGCCGTGAAAACCGGCGTGGACCCGCAGAATGTGGTGCTCGCCCAGGACGGCGACGTGGTGGATCTGTACCACGGCCGCGCCGCGGTTGTCGGCTCCGTGCCGTGCGGCTACGTGTATGTCGACGGTGATTCGGTGGGGGAGCTCACCGACGAGGAGCTGGAGAAGCGTCGCATCCTCGGCTCCGAAGGATTCGTCTCCAGCTTCGTGGTCGTCGACACCGAAGCCAGCGAGGTGGTGAACGGCCCGAAGATCTTCCTGAACGCCGTGGCCGAGGACGAGAGCGAATTCGACCAGGTGCGCACGCAGATCGTCTCCGCCTTGGAGGACGCGATGATCCACGGCACCAAGGACACGCATAAGCTGCAGCAGATCATGCGCCGCTCGCTGGGCAGCTGGATCTCCCGCAAGCTTCGTCGCAAGCCGATGATCGTGCCGGTGGTGGCCGATATCGCCGATGTGGACGAAGATCGCTGAATCATTCGAATCGCAAGGAGTCATACGAAATGCCGGGATCAAACCTGACCAGGCTGGAAGCCGAGGAGCGCAACAGCGTCGTCTCCGGGCCGATCCACTATGCCGTTGCGCTGGACCTGACGACCGGCGCCAAAACCTTCGGGTCGACCACCACCGTCACCTTCGGCGCCACCGAGGGGGCGGACACTTTCCTCGATCTCATCGCC
>DBKS01000042.1:0-13524 GCA_002298605.1 Bifidobacterium sp. UBA744
GCTTTGGCCCATAGCTTCTGTCACTTTTGCGACAGGATCTATGGGCCAAAGTGTTATAGACGGCAGGTTCTATGGGCGAATGCGGTGCGGTGAGCCCGCCCGAATGCTGTCGTCGCGCTGGTCAGCGCTTGTCGCCGTAGATTTGGGTGGCGATCACGTCGGCGAAGACGCGGTTGACGGCCGGGCGCACCACTTTCAGACTCGGGGTCAGGCAGTGGTTGTCCTGTGTGAATTGGCTGGGCAATACCACGAATTTGCGCACGGATTCGGCGCGGCTCACCTGCGAATTGGCCCGATCCACATAGGTCTGGATCTCCGCACGCACCTCGTCGTTGTCGGCGGCCTCCTCCAACGACAGGTCCGCGGGCAGCCGGCGCGTGGGCGCCCATGCGGCGAGCCCATCAGGATCCAGCGTGATAACGGCGCCGATGAAGGGACGCTGGTCGCCCACCACCACGGCATGCTCCACAATCGGACACTTCGCGATTTCCTCTTCCATGGGGATCGGCGAGACGTTCTTTCCGCCTGCAGTGATGATGATGTCCTTGATGCGGCCGGTGATGGTGATGCGTCCCGCGTCGTCGATCCCGGCGAGATCGCCGGTGCGCAGCCAGCCGTCCTCGGTAAAGACCTCGCGGGTCTTGTCGGGCAGATTGTGGTATCCGCGGAACACGTTCGGCCCTTTGACCTGCAGCTCGCCGTCCTCGGAAATGCGAACCGACGAACCCGGAGCGGGCTGGCCGACGGTGCCGATCACATTGTCGTCGACGCGGGTGGCGGCGAAGGGGGCGGCCGTTTCCGTCATGCCGTAGCCCTGGATCATCGGCAGCCCGATACCGTTGAAGAAATGCGCCAAATCCAGTGACAGGGGCGCCCCGCCGCAGGCGACGTAGCGGATCTTCGGGCCGAGCGCGCCGCGAACCGTGCGGTAGACGGCGGTTTCGAACAGTGCACGCTGCGTGATCTGCCTGGCGGTGGGCTTGCCGCCGGCCTGCTCGGTGCGGGACCAGTCGCGCGCGGCTTCGGCGGCCTGCGCGAACAGGCGCCCCTTCAACCCGGTGCCGGCCTTGCGGGAGGCGGCGTTGTACACCTTTTCGAACACGCGCGGCACGCCCAGCAGATAGGTCGGTTGGAAGGACCGCAGATCGGGCAGCAGCGACCTGGTGTCGGGCAGATATCCCACCACACCGTCGTCCGAGGCGATCGACGCATACTGGATGAAGCGCGCGAAGCAGTGCGCCAGCGGCAGGAACAGCAGCAGTCGCGGATGATTGTCGAGAATCATCTCATGCAGGGCGGTGCTGGCGGCGCGCACAACGGACACGAAATTGCGGTGTGTCAGTTCGGCGCCCTTCGGCGCGCCCGTGGAGCCCGAGGTGTACACGATGGTCGCCAGGTCGTCGGCCCGTCCTTCGGCGATGCGCCGGTTGAGTTCGATGTCGGTAACGGAGGCGCCCAGGCCCTGCAGCGCGCCGAGCGCATTGTTGTCGAGCATCAGAATGCGACGCAATGACGGGCAGTCGTTCATCACCGTGTAGAGGCGGTGGAAGCGCTCCTCGTCGTCGGCGATCGCGAGCTTCACGTCGGAGTCGATGAGAATGCGCTTGGCCTGCGCGGCGGAATCCGTGTCGTAGATCGGTACGCTGACCGCGCCGATCGCCGCCAGCGCGAAGTCGATCACCCCCCATTCCCAGCGGGTGGGGGAGAAGATCGTCACCGCGTCGCCGCGCTCGATGCCGAATGCCATGAATCCTTTGGCGGCTTCGCGCACCAGATGGTGAAACTCCCCGGTGGTGATGTTCGCCCAGCTGCCCGGGCCTGTTTTGCGGCTGGCGATAACCGTCTCGTCGCCGGTGCGTTCGAGGCGTTCCGTCAGCAGCGAAAAAATCGTTTCGTCATCGCGCACGGCGGCCGCGTCGCCGGGGGTGGTGTATTCCTGCAGCATGCCCGTTCCTTACCTGTAAGGTCCAATACGTCCAGTATCCACCAACGATAGGAGGTCGTTGACCGAGGCGGCGTTGTGAGAACCTACAAATTTGACGGAACGGTTTTAGCTGTCAGCGTATCGATCAGTCGACGGGCGGCCTTCGGGTCGACGGGGCCTGCCGCGCCGGGGGTTCCCGACGTACGCCGTAGCGGATAGGCGTCGACGGCACGGCCGTTGTCGATGGTGACCACGTCGTCGGCGGCGGCCAGCGCGAATTCAGGGTCGTGCGTGACCACGATAACCGTGCGCCGCATGGCGGCGATCTCGCGGATCAGCCGGGCGACCTCGCGCATATGCCGCATATCGAGGCCGCTGGTTGGCTCGTCGAAGATGATGATCCGGCGTTGCGAGGCCAATGCCGTGGCAATGGCCACACGCTGTTTCTGGCCGCCGGATAGGGACAGTGGATGCCGGTTGGCGAATTGATCGAGATCAAGACGTCGCAGGATATGATGCGCGGCGGATTCCGGTGAGTCGGTGGCTTCGGCATCGGCCTCGGCGGGGTGGGAGGCGCTGCCGGGCATGGCGAGCAACACCTCGTCGAGCACGGATTCGGTGAACAGCTCGCAATTGACGTCCTGCAGCACGGTATAGCAGGCGCTGAGGCGTGCGACGCAATCAAGCGGCTTGCACGGCGCGGACGGTTCGCCGAGGCATACCGGCGTCAGCGTGCCATGGCAGCGGCGGTCCAGTCCTTGCAAACACCGTACGAAAGTTGATTTTCCCGCGCCATTGAAACCGATTACCGCGGTCACCGCGCCTGCGCGCAGATCCAGGTCCGTCACGTCCAACGCAGGCTGTTTGGCGCGACGGTAGGTGTAGCGACAATCGTCGACGTGCCAGGAGACGACTGCGTCGGCATTGGGCGTGGTGGCTGTGGCCGTCTCGCCCACCCATCCCCTCGTATCGGCCATCCGCGTGATTTGGTCGGCTCGCGTCGGGCGCAGGCCAAGCTCCTCGCGGTCGGCATCGCCGAGTTCGCGCAGCTCGTCGCAGGTCATGTCACGTGTGATGCGGCCGTCGCGCAGATACAGCGCGCGGTCGATCAGCCCGTCGAGCCAATAGAGGCGATGCTCCGCGATCACCACGGTTTTGCCCTGGGATCGCCACAGTTCGATGGCTGCGCGCAGATCGGCGATGGCCCGCGCGTCGAGGTTGCTGCTGGGCTCGTCAAGCACCAACACCTCCGGCCCGGCCGTCGACACCGACGCACAGGCGACTTTCTGCTGTTGGCCGCCGGAGAGTGCGCCGATGGCGCGGCCGAGCAAATGTTCCATATGAAAGCCGGTCGCCACTCCGGCGATGCGTTCGCGAATCTCGTCGGGCGGGATTCGGAAGTTTTCGCAGGCGAAGGCGAGTTCGTCGGTCACATTGAGCGTGAAGAACTGGCTGTTCGGGTTCTGGAACACCGAACCAACGTGACGGGCGATGGCAGCGATGCCGCCTGGGACGGTGGCTGTGTCCAAGCCGGCCACCGTGACCCGTCCGCTGAGCGAACCGTCGAAATAATAGGGCGCTAGGCCGTTGATCAGCCGGGTAACCGTGGTTTTGCCGCATCCGGAGTCGCCGCATAACAGCACGGTTTGCCCATCCTCGATCTCAAAATTCAGATCGGTGACGCCGGCTGCGGCGTGCTGCATGCCGGATTGCGCATCAGGCTGTGCGCCGGACCGCGTCTCCTGCTGCGTCTCGCCGGTCGCGTAGGAAAACCACACATGATCGAACCGAATCATGCCGCCACCCCGCGCATCGATACGGCCAGCATCGCATAACAGGCTGCGCAGCCGGCGATCACCAGCCAATCCGCCGGGCCGAATCCCACCCGGGCGATGCTGGTGCGTCGTTTTGACGCGCCCAGCCCGCGGGTCAATGCGGCCTGGCTGAGCTCATCCGCGAGTTTCACCGTGTTCGTCACCATAGGCACCACACGGTATTCGAACATGTTCGCCGCCTTACCGCCGCCCAGCCGCACGCCGCGCATGCGCATCGCGTCGTTGATCCGCCGCGTCTCCTCAGTGACGGTGGGGAAGAACCGGAACATCACGGCCAGGGGGATCGTCACCGCCTGCGGTATGTGCGCCCGCTGCAGCGCCTCGATCAATTCGCTCGCCGTGGTGGTGAACAGCATCCAGTACGCCGCCACGGCGCTTGGCAGCGTCTGCGTGGTCATGCCGATGAGCGAATAGATGAACCAGCCGGAGAATCCACCCATATGTGGCAGCAGCCATTCGGCCGCCGCGTATGACAGGGCCAGCCATGCCAGGAACGCCCCGGCTGCCTTGGGTCGTCCGCAGACGGCGAGCAGGATGAACGACATGGCGGTGAGTGTCCACCGGATCGTATTGGCGATCGGCAGGCTGCCGCCGAGCAAGGTCAGGCAGAACGCGCCCACGGTCAGGGTGAACAGGATTTTGGTGCGCGGATCCAGTCGAAGAATGCCGCGGTAGCTAGTGGTGGCGAAGTTCATAGTGGAGAATGAGAACGGTTGTGTTGATTGCGATTGATTGTGGCCTTAGTGAGTCGTGGCAGACCGAGCCGATGGGGCAGAATCGTTCATCACGAGTCAGATGGCCCATGCAATCGAATCCTTTCGGGGCGGATCAGACCAAGCCGGCACGCTGGAAGTGCTTCCTCATGAGCAGCTTCGCGATCCACGCGCCCAGCAGCCCGCCGAGCACATTCGCGACGATGATCACCGGCAGCATCCAGGTGGGGAACAGGTTGGCCATCTGCTCCGCCCATTCGGCACCGTTCTTCGCTGCCTGCGCGGCCAGATAGTCGTTGCGTCCGATGTAGAACGGCAGGAACAGACCAAGATTCCACAGGTTGAACACGCCCGCCGAGAGCATGTTGAGGCTCAGTTTGCGGTATCCGCCTGCACGGGCGATCAGATCCGCCGCCACGCCGGCCGCCACGGCGGTGACGATGGTGTACCAGTTGCCGTGAATCACGCCCATCACCAGCGCCAACAGCACGCCAACAATGGTTGCCGCACCGAAGCGCCGCGACTTCATAAGCACCAGCATGTACGGCACGCCGCCGAGAATGCCGCAGGCCACGCCCATCACCGCCATGCCGCCGGGAATAAAGTTGGTGAGCATCGCGGCGGCGCAGATGAGCACGAAATACAACACGGTGTATACGCCGATGGTGATGAAGTCTCGGGTGGTGAGTTTGCCGTCCGCCATGGTGGTGGCGGAACAGGCGGCGACGGGGGCGTCCTGGACGGTGGCGGGGTTGTCGGTGGTCATATGTGTCCTTGTCATGGTTTTGGCGGGTTGCCGGGTTGCGTGGGTTGCGCGGTTTGCCGGGCCGCCGGCCCTGCCGGTGCTTGCCCGGGATCCCTGATGCCTGCGGCTTTGTCAACTTCGCAGATTAAAGGAATACGCTTCGAAGTCAAGACTTGTTTTTTCCCGCGGAACATGGTATTGGCATGTCCGCGTCGGCTATAATCGCGTGCAGAACAGGCCCGGAGGCATATACAAAAGGAGCGCATATGGTCGCACAACCCAAGCGGACGTCATCAGCTGATTCGGAAAGCCATCTGTCAGCGGCGCTTGCGCATATTCCGCCGAATGCGCCCGCCCGCATGCTGGGCCTGCTGCTCGCCGGCGTGACGGACGGCCTGCCGAAGCGCCTGGTTGAGGAGGACGTGCTGCCTCATACCGTGTCGCGCCCGGTTGACGTGCCGGAGGATTGGCGCGAACGGGCCGATGCGCGCTCCAAATCCGAATTCGGGGTGAGCGATGCGGATCTGGCCGCCGCCGATGCGTTCGAACACGAGCTCGACCGGCACAAGGCGTGGGGCCTGTGCTTTTTCGGCTGGTCCAATGCCGCCGGCTATGGTTACACCGACGACCATGACACCAATACGGTGGCCGTGGACGGCTGGAACGCCTACTCCCACTTCGCTGCGCTGCCATATGGCGCGCAAACGGCCGTCGCCGTGCGCACGCTGATGGGCGACACCGACGCCGACCGCGTGTCCGCTTGGCATTTCATGAAGCACAATCGGTCGGTCACCTGGGATGTTGATTACCGCTGACGCGATCAGCAGGCGAATCGGCATAACGGCGTATGGAAAGGAACACATGGCAATGAGCGAAGTTGACATGACGAATGACGTGGCGGCGAAGGTGCCGATGGTCGCCCTGGGCGACGGCAACGAGATCCCGCAGATCGGCCTTGGCGTGCTGCGCATCGACGACGACGGTGTGCGACCGGTGGTCGAGTCGGCGTTGGAGAACGGATACCGCCATATTGACGGCGCTGCCGGATACAACAACGAGGCCGGCGTCGGGCGCGCGCTGGAGGAGACCGGCTGGAATCGCGGGGAGCTGCGGCGCAACCTGTGGGTCACCACCAAGCTGCGCGATTCCGAGCAGGGGTACGATTCCGCGCTCGCCGCGTTTGACGAATCGCTGAAGCTGCTGCGGCTTGACTATGTGGACATGTACATGCTGCATTGGCCCACCCCGTTCAATTGGCGGTCGGGCGAATCGTGGAAGGCGCTGCGGCGTCTGCGTGACGAGGGCCGGGTGAGAACCCTGGGCGTGTGCAACTTCCTGCCGGAGCATCTGGAGCGTCTGCACGAGGAAACGGGCGAATGGCCGGCCGTCGACCAGATCGAGCTGCATCCCACCTGGCAGCAGCGCGAGGTGGTGGCGTTCTGCAAGGCGCACGGCATTGCGGTGGAGGCGTATTCGCCGATGGCTCGAGGCGCCGATCTCAACGCCGGCGACGGTACGATCGAACGGATCGCGCAGGCTCACGGCGTGAGCCCGGCCCAGGTGATTCTGCGCTGGCATATCGAAAATGGAACCATCATCATTCCCAAGTCGGTGCATGCCGACCGTCAGCGCAGCAATATCGACCTGTTCGGCTTCGCGCTGACCGCCGAGGAACATGCGGCCGTCGATGCGTTGGACGGTCCGGCTCGCGCCGGCCACGATCCCATGACCTTCACCTACGCCTGATTCGGGGCCTGCCTCATGGCGAGACGTGGCGGTGGATGCGGGTTTGGACCATGCCCGCATAATCGGCGTGGCCGGCGAGGACGGCGCGGCGCTTCGCGCGGCTACACCTATCGTCGCGCGCGCTTCGGCTCCTCCGCGTTGGAGCGGCTCGCGATTCTGACGGTGATAGCCATCATCGTCGGCGTCAGCGCCGGACTGCTGCTGCCCAAAATCAGCCCCGCGGTGAACGACATCACCGGCGGGTATGTAGCCACAGGAGACGCGGCAACCACGCTGAACACGCTGACCGTCGACGATCATCCATCGCCTTCGAGCTCCTATAAGCGCGACGACTTCGGTTTTCGCAAAACCGACGATGACGGCGACGGCTGCGACGTGCGCGAGGCGGTGCTCGCCCGCGACCTCACCGACGTGACTTACACCAAAAGCGGCGGCTGCAAAGTGAAAACCGGCCACCTGAACGATCCCTACACCGGCGCCGGCATTGATTTTGTGCGAGGACCTTCAACCAGCGCACGTGTGCAGATCGATCATGTGGTGGCGTTGGAAAACGCCTGGAAATCCGGCGCAAGCGAATGGACCACCGCGGAGCGCTACCGTTTCGCCAACGACACGTACAACCTGCTGGCGGTGGACGGCGGTGCGAACGAAGCCAAGGGCAGTGCGTCGGCGGCGAGCTGGCTGCCTGAGAACACCACCTACCAGTGCCCGTATGTGGCCAGGCAGATCGGCGTCAAGGCGAAATACCAACTCAGCGTGACGTCCAAGGAAAAACAGGCGATGCTGGGCGTGCTGCATACGTGTCCGGGGCAGGGCGTGCCGGAGCGGTAGACGCGGCGTATGGATGACGCCGGGTGACATTGAAACGTGATTGCGCTATAACGTTGGGCGGAACAAAGGTAGAAGGTTAACGCATATGGCAAATCGCGAGATCAGCGAACACAATGAGAATCCCGACGAATCTCCAGCAGGCGCGGAAAACGGGCAGACGGCTCATGCCGCGCAGGGGATCGACCCGAGCCACGCGCAGGCGACGACGATGGAGATGGCGGTCGTCCACCCGCGAGACGCCCATCCGCGTGCGGCTGGACGCAAGGGCAGGAACCATGCGCTCGCCAGTATTCTGGGCCCGGCGTTCGTGGCTGCCGTGGCATATGTGGATCCGGGTAACGTGGCGGCGAATATCACATCCGGCGCCCGTTACGGATTCCTGCTGGTGTGGGTGCTGGTGCTCGCCAATGCGATGAGCGTGCTGATTCAATATCAATCCGCCAAACTTGGCATCGTCACCGGCAAATCCCTGCCGCAGCTGCTCGGTGAACGCATGGGGGACGCCGGACGCTTCATGTTCTTCATGCAGGCGGAGGTGATCGCCATCGCCACGGATCTCGCCGAGGTGATCGGCGGCGCGATCGCGCTCAACCTGCTGTTCGGCCTGCCGCTGTTCGTCGGCGGTCTGATCATCGGCGCGGTGTCGACGGTGCTGCTCATGTTCGAGGGCGGCAAAACCCAGCGCACCTTCGAAAAGATCGTGATCGCGCTGCTGCTGGTGATCACCTTCGGCTTCATCGCCGGATTGGTGATCGCGCCGCCTAATCCCGGCGAGGTGCTGGGCGGGCTGATCCCGCATTTCAGCGGCACCGATTCGGTGCTGATGGCTTCGTCGATGCTGGGCGCGACGGTGATGCCGCATGCGATTTATCTACATTCCACGCTGGTGAATGATCATTACGCTGGCGGCGAGCAGCGTCCGTCCATACGCCAGCTGCTGCGCGGTTCGAAAATCGACGTGGTGTGGGCGCTGCTGCTGGCCGGCACGGTGAATCTGTCGTTGCTGCTGCTGGCCGCGAACAGCTTGTACGGCATGCAGGGAACGGATTCCATCGAGGGTGCCCAGCATGCCATTGTCACGGTGCTCGGCCCCACGATCGGCACGATTTTCTCGATCGGATTGCTGGCTTCGTCGTTGAGCTCCACTTCAGTGGGTACGTATGCCGGCTCGGAGATTATGCGCGGGCTGCTGCATATCAAGGCGCCGATGTGGGCCTGCCGCATCGTGACCTTGGTGCCGGCGCTGATTGTGCTGTATTTCGCGTCGAACCCGACGATGGCTCTGGTGATCGGCCAGGTGATTCTGTCGATCGGCATCCCCTTCGCCATCATTCCGCTGATGCGCTATACGCATGACCGCACGCTGATGGGCGAATATGCCGACGGCATGGTGAAGCACGTGATCTTCATCGCCGTGGCGGCGCTGATCATCGCGCTGAATGTGCTGCTGATCTATCTAACGCTGACCGGTCAGGCGTGACCTGCGCTCACGCAATGCGTGCAGCGAGATGATGTCGCGCGTGTGTCCCGCGCCCTCCCCCTTCACGCCAAACACCACCAGTATCACCATGATCAGGCAGCAGAGGGTGGAGGCGCGCAATGCCCACTGCACGCCGAAAATACTGGAAGAAACGGCGTCGAATCCGCTTGCAGCCCGGTTGGCCGCGCAGGTTTCCATCAGTATGACCAGTACCGGGGATCCCACCGCGCCGGCGATCTGACGGCAGGTGTTGGTCACCGCCGAGCCGGCCGACACCTCCGTGCCGGCGAGACAGTTCAGCGACCAGGTGGTGATCGGCATGAGCACAAATCCCATGCCAATCTGCCGGATGAACTGGCAGATCGAGATGTAGTAGATCCACGTGTTCGGGCCGATCAGACTCATCATGGCGGTGCCGATGGTCAGCACGATGGATCCGAACAGGGCGACCGGCCTTGCTCCGAAGCGGTCAAGCGCCTTGCCGCCGAAGAACTGCGAAATGGCCTGCCCTATGGCGCCCGGCAGGAAAATCAGTCCGGACATTGTAGCGGAGTAGCCGCGATCGTTTTGAATGTAGAGCGGGACGATCACCATAATCGAGCTGAATGCGAAGAATGTCAGCATTGCGATGATCGTGCCGATGGTGAAGGATTTGTTTTTCAAAACGCCAAGATCGAGCAGCGGCGGTTCCGCGGATGAGGCCGCACGATACTGCTGGTCGCGCTGAATCTGGCGCAGTACGAACCAGGCGACGCCCGCCAGTCCGACCGTCATGGGCAACCATACCATCGGATGCGTGAATGGGAAGGCCTCGATGTTGGTGAAGCCGAACATCAGTCCGCCGAAACCGAAAACCGACAGCGCCACCGAGAAGAAGTCGGCGCGCGCGGTGGGGTCGGATTCGCCGAAGTCGCGCAACCACAGGATCGAGGCGGCCGCGCACAGCACGCCGATGACGGTCAGGGGAATGAAAATCGAACGCCATCCGTTCGCGTCGGTTTGCCAGCCACCCAGCGTCGGCCCGATCGCCGGGGCGACGGACATCGCCAGACCGACCATACCCATCGCCATGCCGCGGCGCGACAGTGGGTAGATGGTGAATACGGTGATCTGCAGCACCGGCCACATCACGCCCGTGCCGGCCGCCTGCAGGATGCGGCCGATCAGCACCAGAATGAAGCTTGGTCCCAGCCATGACATCGCCGAACCGATGGTGAACACCACCATGGATGTGATCACGATCTGCCGGGTGGAGAAGCGTCGGGTCAGGAAGGCGGTCAACGGCACCATCACGCCCATCACGAGCTGGAAGCTCGATGTGAGCCACTGGCCTGTGGTGACGGTGATGTGGAATTCGGCGACGATGGTGGGCAGGGCGCTGGTGAGCTGCAGTTGCGTGAAATTGCCGACGAAGGTGATGAAGGTGAGGATCGCGATCGAGACGAACGCCGGTCGGGTCAGATGGCCGTCGACATAGGATTCCGCTTGGGTGAGCGGTGCGTGGCTGGAGCGCGGTGCGCCGGTTGCGCGGCCCGATCCCGGTTGCCTCTGTGTGGTTGGATCCGTTGCCTTGTCCGTCATATGGCTGTCGTCTCGATTCCTGATAATTCTCGATATACGTGTCTGCCGTGCATGCCTGCGGCCGTGGCCGCGTTCCGTCGCGGCGCAGTTCCGTCATCATCAAAAGAAACTCAACTACTCTACGTTCCGCGGTGGATATTGCTGGCGGTGTCGGAAATCGGCGCATTGATTGGGCCGTCGGCGGATCGTCCGCAATTCGCACGGCTCGGTGTAGGTTGGGAACCGGATAGCGCTGATGGCGCGAAGAACGGATATCGAACAATACAAGGAGTGTCGGATGGCATTGACGGATAAGAGCGTCCTGATCATCGTCAACAACTGGGGCATTGAAGAGACGGAGCTGACGCGTCCGCTGCGTGATCTTAAGGCTGCGGGCGTGCGCGTCACGTTGGCGGCCACCACGCTGGATCCGTGCGAAACCGTGAGGCATGACCGCTATGAGGGCGAGACGCTGACTCCGGATGCGCTGATGGGTGACGTGCGGGCTGACGATTACGATCTGCTGGTGGTGCCCGGCGGCACCTGCAACGTGGATCGGGTCCGTGTGAATCCCGACGCCATTGCGCTGGCCCAGGCGTTCGCGCGTGCCGGCAAGCCGATTGCCGCGATCTGCCACGGTGCGTGGCTGCTGGTGAACGCCGGTCTGATCGCCGGCAAAACCGCCGCGCCCTGCCGCTATATTCGCGCCGACATCGAGAACGCGGGCGGCCAGTACGTCGACGAGCGGCTGCATGTGGACGATGAGCGCGGCTGGCGCCTGATTACCTCCCGCAAGCCCGATGACCTCGACTATTTCGTGGCCGCCATCAAAGACGCCTTGGCGTGAGGGACCCGTTCGAGGTCGCTGGTTTTCGGTCAAAAAAGCCCTGTTCCGTTGACTTGTCAACAAAACAGGGCTACCGGCGGAGGATACGAGATTCGAACTCGTGAGGCTGTTACACCAACACGCTTTCCAAGCGTGCGCCATAGACCACTAGGCGAATCCTCCATTGCTTGCGAGCCAAGGACCACCTCAACTCAGGCAACCGCTTTAGAATAACACAGGCGTTCGATTTCGCCAAAACCCGCGTGTCTTATTCGTGTCTTATGACCGAGGATGACTGCCGTCTCCGGAATCCCGATTGGTGTGTGGTTCCACATCCCGGCGTACGGCACCATCCCGTATCAGCGGGATCGCGGCGATCAGCGCCACGCCAAACGCCAGCGTCCACGTATAACGCGTCTGATGACCGGGCAGCAGCATCAGCGAGCAGATCGTCAGCAGCCATGGCACGGCGTATGCCACATTGCGCCCCCGCCTAAGGCAACAGCACAGGGCGATCACAAACAGCGGCACCCACACCGTGTACAGGTTCTCCTTCAGCATCAGCGACACCCCCGGGATGTTCTTCCACAGTTCGTATATGAACTGTCCAACTTTCTGCGGCGTGGACACTTCGGCGGACGTCCAGGTGCTGGCGTATTCGGGCATGATCATATTGCTGCCCTTTTCCTCCCAGCCCCAGCGCACGTACCAGCCTTCGTCGTACACCGGTCCCATTACGAACGGGTCGCGCAGCCAGGGGACTGCGGCGAGCGCGGTGTCGGGATGCTGCAGGGCGAGCTTCGTCCACACGCCCACAAACGCCAGCACGTCGCCGCTGGTCGCCTCGCGGTTGAAACAGCGGTCCTTGACGGCGTCCGCGCTGCCGATCTCCGTATGGTCCTCCACCGGCCAGGTGAGATACGAGCTCAGCTCGTCGGTCGAGCAGGTGATGACCCGGTCGATGATGGCTTGGTCGCTTGCGCTGATCGACGATCCGTGGTCGAGCATGATCGCGGAGGTTTGCTGCAATGGGATGGCGATCATCTCCTGCTTGCCTCCGGGGGCCACGTGCAGGACTGGCATGGCGACTGAGGAGACGACCATACCGAGAACCAGCGGAGTGACCGCCACCGCCAACGATGTGATCCGACGTTTCGCCAGCATCACGGCCAGCACCACGAACGTGCCGGCTATGATCTCCACCGAGATCTTGCGCATCTGGCCGCACAGCACCGCAAACGCCACAATCCCGATGACGAGCCACGGGCCGAGTTTGAGTCCGCCTCGCACGCGGCGTACGTATTCGACGACCAGCACCATCAGCACTAGGAACGCCGGCATCACGGTGGAATCCTTCACCACCGACATCATGAGCCGTCCATACATTGGCACGAAGGCCATGAACGCCAGCGCAACGGCGCAGAAGCCGCGCGGCAGCCTCAGCACACCGGCCAGATAGGTGATCACAAGGCCGAGAGCCAATGCGCACAGAATGGTCTGCAGTGCAGCCAGCATCCACAGACCCCACGCCTCAGATCCCATCCACAGGCCGAGCCGGTCGAAGGCTCCATAGATCAGCGAGTCCAGCCACGGATGCTGGTCGGACAGCACATATCCCGGTAATTCCTGATGCGTGGACGGATCCCATGCCTGGCCGGTGCGCATCCAGACGAGCTGCGCCACAGTGTCGGCGGCGATGTTGGCAGGCCACAGCATCGCCATCCACGGCGTCCACGTCAGCAGGATGAGGCCGCCCGTGGCGAGGGCGCGTGCGGGGGAGCATCGTTCGAACAGCCATGAGAGAAGGCCGGACAGCGATGTGGCGAGGCACGCGGAGAGACGGTTGCGATTTGTGCCGTTGGTG
>DBKS01000042.1:13546-15636 GCA_002298605.1 Bifidobacterium sp. UBA744
TGGCCATGCCATTGCATTCGGGATTGTCCCGCGACTGTTCCGATCGGCGGATCGCCTGCAGCGTGGCATGCAGCAGCAGGGTGCTGACCGCGGTCATCAGCGCCGCGAACCCCACGTACCGCAGCGCATAGTACGTCCAGTACCATTTCGTCCAATACATTGAGGCGACTGACGGCGGCGCATAGGCTGCGTCGAGTTGTCCGGCGAGATGCGAAGTGTTATGCGCCGGAATGGTGAGCGTCACGGCGAGCATCAACCCGAGTGCCAGCGACCAGATGAATTCGCGCTGCGTCCGTTGCCGCGTTCCCGTTCGCCGCAGCCGCCCAAGTAGCGTGAATCCGCAATATTCCAGTACAACGGCGACTGTGAATATCAGGAAACCGGTGAATGGCCCGTTCACTCCTATATACGGAAGAATCCCGCTCAGCACATGCTCCCAGTCGATGAACGCGGTTTCGTCAGTGTACGACGCGGTGAGCGCGAAACAAGTGGGAAGGGCGAGCGTAAGCGCCAGCCCCAACGCGAGCCGGTGATTACGCGGTTGCCACGCTTCGGATAGGTGGCGGTTCCGCGTGATCTCGGCGTTCATGGTGCTCCTCAAGTCTGGCAGTGCGGGTTTGGGCGTATTTGTTCTCCCTGAAGCTTAGCTGCCGGCGGGTATTAATGCCGGCGGGGCTGAGATATGGCCGCACCGCAATGGAACACGCCGGAGTCTGAGAGCTATATGCGTTCCCTAGGGCTGATTTCGGAAATCCGAAAGGTCTACTTCTATTCCGTGGGGCTGCTCCCCGAATATATACGGCACCTGAGTGGCCTAACCACGTGACGATTCCGCCGTTTTGCAGGCGTTTGTACCTGCTGGGGAGCCCTACGGAATAGAAGTAGACCTCAGAATGATCGGAAAATGACCCTACGGAACGCATATGGCCCTTGTGATGGGCGCGATTCGGGTTTTGCGCAAGCGCTGCGTGGCTATGGCGATGAATGCGCGGGCTTGCAATGTGGGGGGGTGCTGTGACTGCCAGCCTCCTCCAGTCATGGCACGCTTACTTATGCTACAGTAAAACCTGGTAATGCCGGGCTACACTGCTGATAACTGCGTGTGATCCGGTTTCGCCTATAGATCGAAAAGGCACTGCGGGAAGTGTTGGTATGCGGCTGGGACGGAAAAAAATCGTTGTGATCGTATGTGCGGCGAGTATAGCGATTATCGTTGCCGTTATTGGGCTGGTTGTCTGGTGGAGTGCCGACCGGCATGACGGGGCTGCCGTACCGCAATCTTCAAGTGCCACCAATGACGCGAGCCAGAGCATCACCCCCGTGCAACCATCGGCCTCGCCCAGCCGTTCTGACGCTCAGGCGATTGATGATTTACATCATGTATACGAAACCTGCGGTGCGGGAAACACCGCGTTTGCCAGCGCGGATGGTGAAATGCTGGTGTTGGAGTCCGACGGCCAGTCTCTTTCCCTGATTTCCGGCAAGAATTCGGATAAATCCTTGTATAGGTGTGTGGCTGATGCTATTGAGATGCCTGATGACGTACGTACCCAGATAGATAATGATGCCGATAGCGCGGGATCGTCCGAAGCGCGCTGGAATGGTTTGTATGCCACGTGGTCTGTGAGCCCCAACAGCGGGCTTGATCTCTATGTGGAGCCGCAACGTTAGTTGCGGTTTTGCCGTGTATGCAAACAAGATTTTCAATACGTGGGAGTTTGCTGCAGAAAGGGGATTATGAAGCATCCAGCCGTAATGAAGCATTTGATAGTGGACATATGCTGTTTGTCGATGATCTTTGGCGTCACGTCGTCGGCTTATGCCGCTGATATCGCCGGCATCGATAGCGTTAAGCCATCAGATAGCGCTTCTTCTGCAACGGCGTCGCCGGCGGAACAGGCTTCAGAGGAAGAGTCTCCCAGTGATAAACGTGCCGGGGAGACGGAACCCAAAGCCGCGAATACGCCAATTACGAGTAGTGGTGCAACATCTGCGGATACCGCTGAGAAAAAGACCGATGCAAAAACCGGGAGTAAACCGAATGGCTCTTCTGAGCCAGCAGATCCCCTCACTGGGTGGAAGACTGTTGG
>DBKS01000045.1:0-29636 GCA_002298605.1 Bifidobacterium sp. UBA744
ATCACATTGAACGATCCGTCGACGGGCTGCGCGTCAAAGCCAATCACCGTCGCCGAAGGCTTGGTCCACATACGGGAGGCGATGGAGCCGGTACCCGCCAAACGATATCCGTCGACGATCGACGCATCGGCGCGCATCTGCGCCTCATCGAGATCCTGCGTCAGACCGCCCACCGGCTCCTGCGACGCGACGCCCGGAACGGCCAGGTCGCCCCGCTCGTCATACATGGAGGCGATCAGCATGGCCGCAAGCGTGTTGGCGTCGAGAATCGGGCCGCCGTACTGCCCGGAATGCACCGGATGCCCCAGCACGGTGACCTTCACGTCAAGCGTGGTGTTGCCCCTGAGCGACGTGGTCAGCGACGGAATCAACGGCGCCCAGTTGCCGGAGTCGGCCACCACGATCACATCGGAATCGAATTCGTCGCGATGGGCCTCGATGAAGGGAATGAAGCTGGGCGACCCCATCTCCTCCTCACCTTCGATGAACACCTTGACGTTGACCTTCAGATCATCGCCCAGGGCCCTGAGGGCACCGGAGTGCATGGCCAGACCGCCGCCATCGTCCGCGCTGCCGCGGCCATACAGGCGACCGTCGCGTTCCACGGCCCTCCAGGGATCCGTGTCCCACACGGACGTATCCGGCACGGGCTGCACATCATGATGGGCGTACAGCAGCACCGTGGGGGCCGCGGAATCCACGATCCTGGAACCGACAACCTCCCAGGCGCCCGGCGTGCCGTCGCCATTGCGGGCCTGCACCACCTTGGCGTCGACGCCCACCTTGGCGAGTTCCCCGGCCACGAACTCGGCCGAACGCCTCATATGGCCACCTGTTATGCCGTCAGCCGAAACGGAGCGCAAGGCGATCTTCTCCCCCAGCATCGCCATAATGCGATCCCAGTCGCCATCTACGCGCTCACGGATGGTCGCCGCATCGATACCGGACATGTCACTCCTTACAATCCAACGGCCCGAGGGCCGGCACATGCTTCGTAATCGCTTATATCACGCCGATCCGCAAGGGCCGACGCGTCTAGGCGTCACCGTAACCTGCTCGTATGACATGGAACCCGTTCAAGCGCAATACCGAAAAGGAAACCCCGGCGCAGCCCGTGGCCAAGCAGTCCGGCAACGGCAAGGGGCACCCCACCCCCAAGCGTCGGCAGGCCGAGGCGGAGAACCTCCGGCCGATCGTCCCCGCCGACCGCAAAGCCGCCAACAAGGCCGCCAAGGCCAAGCTGCGCGCCAAGCAGGACGCCGAATACGAGGCGATGCAGAAGGGCGACCTCAAGAACATGCCCAAGGCCGAGCAGCTGCCGTGGCGCATCTACATCCGCGACTACGTGGACGCGCGGTTCAACATTGCCGAATGGTTCGTCCCCGCCGCAATCGTGCTGATGATCTTCTCCCTGATCATCACCTCGGTGTTCCAGAACAGCTCGAACGCCACGACCATTTCCATGATCCTGTTCGTTTTGATGTACGGATACATCTTCGTGGCCTGCTTCGACCTGTGGCTCATGTGGCGCAAGCTCAAGCAAAAGCTCATCGACAAGTACGGCGAGCGCGCCGTGGCCAAGGGCATGCGGTCGTGCTCATATGCGTGCAGCCGCGCCATGCAGATGCGTCGTTGGCGCATGCCCAAGCCGCGTACGCCCAAGCGCGGCGAATGGCCCAAGTGAGCACCCCTCCAATCACGGCATTCTCATCCGGAAAACCGCCAGCGTTGACGGTTTTCTGATATCGCTCCCATAACCTGCATGCCCCTGCGTTCCGGAACGATTCACGCTTCGCCTTCCGATCGACGAATGATCGGAAGGCCGGGAACGCGGGGGACCAAGTACGAAGGACCCCACCATATGAGCGACATAACCACCCGTCATTTTGACGTCATCGTCATCGGAGCCGGACCCGGAGGATATTCCGCCGCGCTGCGCGCCGCCCAACTCGGCTTGGACGTCGCCATCGTCGAACGCGACGCGACCGTAGGCGGCACCTGTCTCAATCGCGGATGCATCCCCACCAAGGCCCTGGTCACCGCCACCCACACGCTCGATGTGGCTCGCCGCGCCAACGACCTGGGCATCGAGCTGACCATGACATGCATTGACTACGGCAAACTGATCGGATACAAGCGACGCATCGTCGAGACGATGGTGAAGGGGCTGTCCGGATTGCTCGCGCATCGCGGCGTCACCATCATCAGAGGAGTCGCCGGCCTTGCGGCTACGCGCAATGACCGCGACGAGCGCGCCGTGACCGTCGAGACCCCCGACGGAGGAACGCAAACGCTCGCCGCCGCGCATGTGGTGCTGGCCACCGGCGCCCATTCCCGCGAGCTCAACGGCATCCCCTTCAACCAGGCGGTGATGAATTCCGACACCGCCCTGGAACTCGACGAATTCCCTTCGTCGGCGATTGTGATCGGATCCGGCGCCGTGGCGTTGGAATTCGCGAGCATCTGGCATGCAACGGGCTGCAATGTGACGCTGATGATCCGCAAGAACCGCGTGCTGTCCGGATGGAACAGGCGCACGGGCGCCGCATTGACCCGCGAACTGAAGCGACGGGGCATCACCGTGCTCGCCAACACCGCCGTCACCGGCATCGACACCGGGGCGAATCTGGGAGCGCGTGTGCACTACACCGCCAACGGCGGCGCCGACGAGCGGACCCTCGAGGCGGAACGGGTGCTGGTGGCCATTGGCCGCGACCCGAACACCGACGCCCCGTGGATCCGCGACGCCGGCGTCACACTCGACAACCACGGTTTCGTCCTCACCGATCCATATGGCCGAACCTCGCAACCGGGCGTCTGGGCGGTCGGAGACATCACCGAAGGCCCCGCGCTGGCGCATCGCGCCTTCGAACAGGGCATCGTCGTCGCCGAGTCCATTGCGGGCCGCTCCCCCACCCCGGTGGACGACGCCACCATTCCCCAGGTGGTATTCAGCCAGCCCGAGGCGGCCAGCGTGGGCATGACCGCCGACGCGGCGAATGCCGACGACGCTTATGTATCCGTTGAGGAGACGCAGTATCCGATGCTCGCCAACTCGCGTATCCTCATGTCCGGCGGCAACGGCGCGCTGACCCTGGTGACCGGATGCAGCGTCCGGGATCCGGACACCCCCATCGTGCTCGGCGTGCATATGGTCGGCCCCAACGTCTCGGAGATCATCGCCGAGGCCGAGCAGCTGGTGGGCAACCGGGTACCTGTGCATCAGGCCGCGCGTCTGATCCATCCGCATCCCACGGTATCCGAAGCGCTCGGCGAGGCCCTGCTCAAAGCCGACCACCGCCCGCTGCACACCAGATGACCGCGGGGCGGGCGACACCGCCAACCCGTACAGCGCGCGTCCCCGGCAAACGCCGAGGCGTCTGGCAATACCGCTAGACTGAGCACCTAGTGCATTGAACCGCCTATTACAGAGGACAAAGGGACTGGCATGGCCGACAAGAACGAGAAGAAAACCGACAAGAAGCCAAAGAAGCAAGGCACCATCTCGCAGATCAAACAGATCTACGCATTCACCGCCACCGACGACAAGAATCTTCCCTGGATCCTCCTGGGATCGTTCCTGGCGCCCGTTGCGGTGTTCGTCGTCATCTGCCTGATCGCCAGGGTGGGCGTCGTCGGATGGATCATGTGGATGATCACCGGCGTCCTGGCCGGCCTGCTCGCAACCACGTGGATGCTCACCAGAAGGGCCGACAAGGTCGGCTATCGCCGTATGGAAGGCCGTCCGGGCGCCACGGGAGCGATTCTCAGCTCCATCAAAAAGGCCGGCTTCTATTTCCCGCAGGAACCCGTGTGGATCGATCTGAAGACCAAGGACGCGGTGTGGCGCGGATCCGGCCGCACCGGCGTCTATCTGGTGGGCGAAGGGGACTATGGCCGCGTGACCCGCGCGATGGATCGCGAGGAGGAGAAAATCAAGCACATCACCCGCGGTTCCGCCATCCCGATCTACAAGTTCTCGGTTGGCGACGGCCCCAAGCAGATTCCGTTGCGCGACCTGCAGAAGAAGGTCATGCGGCAGAAGGTCAAGCTCACCAAGGCCGAGCTCGAAGAGCTCAACAACCGCATCCGCACGCTGCAGCAGCGTTCCAGCTATGGCATTCCCAAGGGCATGGACCCCACCCGCCAGCAGCATATTTCACGCCGCGCCATGCGCGGCCGCTGATGGCCCGAACCACGCGCCCGCTCATCAGCTGAAACAAAACACGCATATTGCGCAAAAGTACGTAACCCCGGAAATCCTTGAGATTCCGGGGTTTTTCGTTATCCGGCCACCATCTGGTAACACATTCGTAACCCAATCAGTGACTTCGCGAAATCACAAAACCTACACTGGTGCCTCGTAAGTTCTCATGAAAGGAGCGGTCCCGTGACCGAACTCAAAACCAAGGCCGACGCCGAGGCTCTCATCAATCAGGAAGGTGTGGAGTACGTCTCCATCCGCTTTACTGATCTGATCGGCGTCCAGCAGCACTTCACTGTGCCTGCCAGCGAATTCCTCAAGGATGCTTTCGACGAGGGCATGCCGTTCGATGGCTCCTCCGTTCAGGGCTTCCAGGCGATCAACGAGTCCGACATGAAGCTGGTGCCGGATATCACCACCGCCTTCATCGACCCGTTCCGCAAGCACAAGACCCTTGATGTCGCCTTCTCCATCGTGGACCCGCTGACCGACGAGCCTTACTCCCGCGACCCGCGTCAGGTTGCCGGCAAGGCCGAGGCCTACCTGAAGTCCACCGGCATCGCCGACACCGCTTCCTTCGCCCCCGAGGCCGAGTTCTTCATTTTCGACAAGGTGCGTTTCGAGAACTCCATGCAGCGTTCCTTCTACGAGGTCGACTCCATTGAGGCTCCGTGGAACTCCGGCATCGACACCGAAGACGACGGCACCCCGAACATCGGTTTCAAGAACCGCGTCAAGCGCGGCTACTTCCCGGTTCCGCCGATCGACCACAACCAGGACCTGCGCGACGACATGGTCGCCGCCCTGCAACAGGTCGGCTTGGTCCTCGAGCGTTCCCACCACGAGGTGGCGGGCGCCGGCCAGCAGGAGATCAACTACCGCTACAACACCCTGCAGCACGCCGGTGACGACCTGATGAAGTACAAGTACGTGGTGCACGAGGTTGCCGCTCTGGCCGGCAAGTCCGTCACCTTCATGCCGAAGCCGATCGCAGGCGACAACGGCACCGGCATGCACTGCCACCAGTCCCTGTGGAAGGACGGCAAGCCGCTGTTCTACGACGAGAAGGGCTACGCCGGACTGTCCGACCTGGCTCGTTGGTACATCGGCGGCCTGATCAAGCACTCCAGCTCCGTGCTCGCTTTCACCAACCCGTCCCTGAACTCCTACCACCGTCTGGTCCCCGGCTTCGAGGCCCCGGTCAACCTGGTGTACTCCGCCCGCAACCGTTCGGCAGCCATCCGTATTCCGCTGGCTGGTTCCGCCCCGGCCGCCAAGCGCATCGAGTTCCGCGCCCCGGATCCGTCCTGCAACCCGTTCCTGGCCTTCTCCGCCCAGCTCATGGCTGGTCTCGACGGCATCCTCAACCACATCGAGCCTCCGGAGCCGGTCGACAAGGACCTCTACGAGCTTCCGCCCGAGGAGCACGCCGGCATTAAGCAGGTGCCGGGCTCCCTGTCCGAAGCTTTGGACGCCCTCGAGGAGGATCACGACTTCCTCACCGCCGGCGACGTGTTCACCGATGATCTCATCGAGACCTGGCTGGACCTCAAGCGCGGCGAAGTGGATCAGGCTCGCCTGCAGCCGACCCCGCTTGAGTACGAGCTGTACTACCACATCTGACGGTAGTCTTCGAAGCTTCTAGCACACGCCCCCACGCGACCTTTTCAGGTTGCTTGGGGGCGTTTCTATTGCGTCTTGCAGTCACCCGTGCGCCGTCACCGGTCCATTGCCTGGCTCTCAGGCGTGGCGACACGACATTCGCGCGTATGCTGGGGCTGGGCGGAGCGTAGTTCGATCAGCGAAGCGCTCCCATTCAGGAATCCCATCGTCGCGAACCGATGGCCCCAGTCAACGCCGCGAAGGTCATCAACAGGAGGAGCAATATGACTACGCCAACCAAACATCTTCATCGAATCGTCTGCGTCGGAGACAGCCTGACGTTCGGCGACTCAGGACTCGGCCATCGCAATGAGCGTCCATGGCCCGAGCAAATTGGCGTCATATTGGGCGTTGAAGCCGTCAATTGCGGGCGCAATGCAGCCGGCACGATCGAATATCCCGATGCCCCCGCCTATCAACGCGCCCTCGCCGCCATGCCGGAGGCCGACCTGCTGGTACTGGGACTGGGCATCAATGATGTGATCCATGATCAGGCCACCAACTCCGAGGAACTGCCCGACGTGTTCAATCGGCTTCAGGCCATCGCCTCCTCGCTGCTCGATGCGGTTCGCCCGTCGGGACGCGACATTCCCGTCGCATTGCTCAAAGTTCCGCTGACCTGTCTCGACGAGCCGATCATGAGCCGTTTCGGATACGAAGGTCTCAAACGATTCAATCCCCTGATCGAACAGCTCAATGTACTCTACCGGTCCAAGGCTTCGACCCTCGGCTGGCATCTGGTGGACTACACGACGGTTTTCAACGGGCACCGCGAACTGCACGGCGATTCCATTCATCCCAATCAGGCCGGCGTGGATGCCATCGCGGCGACACTGGCCCCCCAGTTCAAGGCGCTGCTGCCCAAGGACTGAAACAACAAATAAGGCCCGAGCGGCGTGGGATTGGGGTTTCCCATCGTCGCTCGGGCCTTATCCATGCGTTCGGCAGCGCGTCACAGACGAACAATCGACCTAACGCAAGCGCCTGAATGGGGTCAGCCGGCGGTATTGATCTCGTTCTGCAGATCGGAGACGAAGCCCTTGGCTGCCTCCTGCGGCGTCTCAGAACCAAACAGCACATTCTGCTGGTGACGCTGGATCACCTGATCGATGCTGGAAGCGCCGTTCGGGATCAGGGCGGGAGCCTCGCCCATCTGATCGGCGTGCTCATCCTGGAATTCGAGGACGGCCTTGTCCAAACCGGTAGCGGAATCCGCCAGGGACTTGCGGATATCGTTGTTGGCCGGAATGCCGCGTTCGGTGCCGAGGATCTTGCCGGCGCTCTGATCGTTGATCAGGAAGTCGATGAGCTTGGCGGCCTCGGCCGGATGCTCGCTCTTCGAGGAGATCGTCCAGTACATGCTGGGCTTCACGAAGGCGTACTTCGGATTCTGTCCGTCGTTCGGCAGCGGCACAAGCTTCACGTTCTCAGTGCCGGCGGCTTTCGCGTACACGGTGGCCTGGGTCAGCTGCGAGAACTGCATAACCTGCTGCTTCTTGGCAAACGGACTCTGATCGGTGGTGGCGGTGCCGGCTTCGGAGATGAAGTCCGCGGTGCCGGCGATCTGGTCGCCGGTGGTCCAATCCTTGGCCATCGCCATATAGGAGGTGAGCACATCCTCCGGTATGACGATCTTGTTGCCATCGAAGAGCTGCGCGTTATGCTGAGCGGCCCACAGCTGCAGCGAGAAGGCGTTGTTCATCAGCCCGTTGGCGACCAACTCGCCATTGGACTTCTCGCGGATCTGCTTGGCGAAGGCCTCGAAGTCGTCCCACGTCCAACTCGAGGTGTCAGGTAGTTCCAGACCAAGCTGGTCGAGCAGATCCATGTTCACGAGAACACCGAAGGGAGTGGATGCGATGGGTGCCGCGTACTGCGTTCCGTCGTATGTGCCGGTATCCTTCAGCGCAGCGTCCATCGTGTCAAGATTCAAGTAGTCGGAGACCTTGCTCAGATCATACAGAGAGCCCTGCGAAGCGTAGGAGGCGAGATACATGTCGCCCATCTGGATCACGTCGGCCGCGTTGCCGCCGGCGGATTCCGTGTTGAGCTTGTCCCAATAGCCCGACCAGTCGGCATACCGGGTGTCGACCTTGATGTTCGGATTGGCCTCCTCGAACTTCTGGACGGCTTCCTCCGTGGCACGCACACGGGCGTCGCCACCCCACCAGTAGATCGAAATCGTCACCGGGTCGCTCGACAGCGTCGGCTTGTCACCAGCCGCGGTTCCGCCACCGCAACCCGCCAGGGCCATGGCACCGGCGGAAACCATCGCCATGGCGGCGATCATGCGCTTGCTCATTGACTTCATTGTTCTTCTCCTTATGCTTCGACCGCTCACCGTAGAGAGGCCGCAATCACCGCAAGCACCAAAGCGCGCATTCACAACAGGTAGGCGACAAGCATAACGACATGCCGATCGCCCATCCGTCTCCTTTCGCGGCATTCCCTCAGATGAGCCGCCTCACCGCGCCCATCGCTCAGGAATCCCACGCCTTGCTGCCATACTGTGACAAGCTCATTCAACCATTGACGACTCGTTCCCGCCGGACAATTGCCGCTAATTGCCAAGCGGCATCTGCGCCACTGTCCGAAGGCACGGCAAAAGCTGCGCCGGGGGGAACGACATCGCCCCCCCCCGGCAGCCTTTTACGAATCAGGACTGGCGCTTCGATTTGGCGGAGCGCCAGATATCGGGCTCCACGTAGATCTCCCACTCATACCACGGCAACGCGGAGCGAACGTTGATCTCGATCTTGTCGATGGTCTGAACGTCATAGTCGCGGTCAAGCTTCGACGTTTCCACTTTGAGGCACAATAGCACCGCATCCTCATCCATGTGGATGGCCTGCATATTGATCAGCCGGTCGACGCCATCGGTGTTCTCCACAGCCGCTACCACGAGCTTGCGGGTGCTGGGATCCAGCCCCTCGCCAACGAGCAGCGAACCCGATTTGAACGCCAGGGCCGCGGAGCCGACAACCAGCACCAGGCCGACCATCAAACCGCCGATGGCGTCATAGAGTTCGTCGCCGGTCGCCATGGAAAGTCCCACGCCGAGGCCTGCGAACGTCAGACCGATCAGCGCGAGGGTGTCCTCCATCATCACGGCGGCGAGCTCCGCGGACTTGGTGCGGCGCCAGAAGCCAAACAGCGACCCCTCTTCGACCTTGACGCGGGCCATGCGTTCACGGGCCTCACCGACGGAAGTATGCAGGCCGTACCCTTCCAAACAAGCCGAAATGACCACGACGACCAGGGCGGCCAGCAATTCCAGGGACTCGGCATTGCGGTTCAGGGATCCATCCAACAGGCCGATGAGTTTGCCGGCGGCCTGGGACACGGCGAACATGCCACCCACGAAGAACAGCAGCGTGGCCACGATGAACGATGCGACGTATTTGATGCGATGCAAACCGAACGGATGGCTGTCGGCGGAACGATGAGAGGAAACCTTGTCGCCGGTCATCAGCACCAGTTCATTGGCGCAATCCGCCACCGAGTGCACGCTTTCCGAAAACATGGACGATGATCCGGTGAATGCGGCCGCCGCGAACTTGGCGCATGCCACACCGACATTGGCAAGGAGCGCGGCTTTCACCGCGGCGCCGGTCTTCCCGTCCCCGGTCTTGCTGCCGGACCGTTCCCTCTTAGATTCCATTTCGGACATGGCGATCGCTCCTCCCTCTTCGCGTGGCGACACACACGCTTCACACCGTCATTGTGGATAGCGCACCTGACAATGGGAACAGTTCGGCTCTATCTGCGCTTATGCCGGTTGACCACCAGCTCGTACAGACCGGCCAGCAGCGCGATGACGTCGATCACGAACATCATCAGACTCAGGGTCATCAGCCCCACCGACAGCATCTGGTACAGCGAACTGGGCTGGCCGTCCGCACCTGGGGTGTGGTCGGCCATCAGGGCGGCGCCGTAGGCGAGGAAGGGCAGCACCGGCGTCGAAGACAGCGCCGCGGACATCGACGGCCTGAACCGCAGCCCTTTGCGGAACAACAGGAACAGCAACGCGACCACGGCGGCAACCGCCAATATCATCAGCACGATTTTCATGGTGCCCATCCTAGCCCATCACTCAATGTCCCCGTATCGTCTGACCGTGCGGGCGATGGCCTCGTCGGTGGTATGTTCGAGAATCACCGGCACCAACGGACGCTTGGCCGCGACGATCTCGAGAACGGAGCGAACGTCCATCACGCCTTCGTCGACATTGCAGCGGTGGATATTGGTCTCGTCAACAGTGAAGTCGTCGATATGCACCGCCACGATCCTCTCGCCGAACAGGTCGAAGGCCCGCCGGGTGATGGCGACCTGGCCCGATCCGTCAACCGTGCGACCATTGGGCGTGGTGCAGGCGGTCGGGTCGAAGACAATGCCCAGATACGGCGAATCGACATCGTCAATCAGGCGCTTGGTGGTCTCGAGATCGTAGATCGGATGGTTCGCGCCGGGCTCGACGCCCACCATGGTGCCGACCCGCTCGCCGAATGCCACCAGACGTTTGATCGAAGCCAATGCCTGCTGATACATGTCCTCGGTGAAGTTGTCCTCGGTGTAGCGCCCGGGCCCCGCATCAACGGAACCGGTTTCCGTCGCGACCACCGGAGCGCCAAAGAACCGGGCGTTGGCCAGATACGCCTCGAAGCGCCGCAGCAGGCGTTCGCGCTCGGTCGGATCGGGGTGCACGATGTTCATATAGCATCCCATCACCGCAATATCAACGCCGCGGGAGGCCAACACCCGACGAATATACGACCCCATGCCCGGGTTGATCTCACGCGTGCCGGATGCCAGATTCGGGAAGGACTTGGGCAGGGCGAGCTGCACATTGTGCACGCCGTATCCCGCCAAGCCCTGTGCAAGCAGCTCAGGGGTGTCCGCCCAGGTAACGTCATGGCCCCGTGCGCCGAAATTGATCATGAGTCGTCCTTTCGCCATTGATCGGCACCGCCCGCGCCTTAGCGGTCTCGATGCCGTTGTGTCGTTTATGGACATCTTAGGCACGGAGAGAAAGCGCCACCATGAACGGCGTCAGTCAGTTATTGCCGAATGACTATCCGATTTTGCAACAGGCGGCCGCCCCCCCTATCCGACATGACTCATCAACCGGGTCGCCAACGTCTTGAATTCGTTGGCGATGGGACTGGAGTCCAACGCACCCTGCTCGTTGAGCACGGCCGGGCGCCCGGCCTCCCCCACTTCGCGCACCTCGGGAATCAGCGGCAATTGGGCCATCAGCGGCACGTCGTATCCCAGTGCATGGGTGAGCTGTTCGGAAACCCTCCGTCCGCCGCCGGATCCGAAGATCTCAAGCCGTTCGCCCCGATGCTCGTAGTAGCTCATATTCTCCACCACGCCGCGCACACGCATCGGTACCTGTAACGCCACCAGCCCGGACCTCACGGCGATATCGGACGCACTGGGCTGCGGGGTGGTCACCACCACCAGTTCGGCATTCGGCAACGCCTGGGCCACCGAAATCGCCATGTCACCGGTGCCGGGCGCCAGATCCAGCAGCAGCACATCCGGCTCGCCCCACCACACATCGGAAAGGAATTGCTCAAGAGAGCGCTGGAGCCTCGGCCCACGCCATAGAATCGCCCGATCGGCGCCGGCGAACATCCCGATGGAGATGAGCTTGACGCCCCACGCGGTCACCGGCATCAGCATGCCGTTGAGATTGGTGGGCTGGGAATGCACGCCGAACAGCCTGGGTAGCGAAAAACCGTAGATGTCGGCGTCAATGGCCGCGGTGTCGTATCCAAGAGCCGCGAACGTGGCGGCCAGATTCGCGGTCACCGAGGATTTGCCCACGCCGCCCTTGCCTGAGGCGATGGCGAAGATCCTGGTTTTCACACCGGGTTTGCTGAACGGGTTCTGACGCCGTTCGGCCTTCAGCTCACTGACCAGGTTGCTGAGTTTGTCCCGGCTCATCGACCCGACCTCGATGTGCGGAATCAGCCGAGCATCCGGATACGAACTCACGGCGCCGTTGATCTGGTTGGTGATCGTCTCCGACAGCGGGCAGCCGGGCACGGTCAGCTCCACATGAACCGTTACGTCGAAGACGCCGTCGGATGTCCCGTCCGACGCATCATCCGACGCATCGGCGGGAGATACGTCAATCGCGCTGATCATTCCCAAGTCAGTGACCGACCTGCCAAGCTCCGGGTCGATCACACGACTGAGGCGTTCGAAGATCCTCGCCTCCACATCCTGCGTCCCGTTTGAGCCCGCGATTGTTTGCGCCATTCCGTATCCTCCCCGACGACGGTGCGTCCGCCGTGATCGACAGTGCAACTGGTGCTCTACCCTAGCGGCTGCGCCCGCGGAATGCCAGAGCGATATGCCGCCAGCAGCGAACGCCGACGCTACTCGGTCTCGCCGGTTTCCAGCAAATGCCTGAAATGGGCCTCATCCAGCATGGGAATGCCCAGCTCCTCGGCTTTGGCGGCCTTGGAACCGGCGTTCTCCCCGACGACCACGTAATCCGTTTTCCTGCTCACCGATCCCGCGGCCTTGCCGCCGCGCTCGACAATGGCCTCTTTGGCGGAATCACGGGAGAATCCCTCCAGTGATCCGGTGACCACCACCGTCCGGCCCGCAAGCGTCTGAGCCAATGTGCTGGCCTGCGCCTGGCCGACGCCCACGCCCGCAGCCTTCCACGCGGACAGAATCCGCCCGCGCCAATCGTCCGGATCCGCCGCCGCCGCGAACCAGCGCACCACTGATTCGGCGATTTCCGGCCCGACGCCGTCGATGGCGGTGAGCCGCTCCACGTCCGCATGCTCGATCGCATCAAGGGAACCCAGCGACGAGGCGATCAGCCTGGCCGTGGGAGGTCCCAGCCGGCGAATGGACAGCGCGACCAGCACACGCCACAGATCGACGTTCCTGGCCTTGTCGATCTCCTCGAGCATGGCCCGGGTGTTCTCCCCAGGCCGGACGATCACCGGCACCCGAGTCACCTCACCGGTGCGCGACGTCTTCTCATCGACGCGCACCACGTCGGCGTCCGCAGGCACCTCATAACCCGGAAACTCGCCGTCAACGACCTTCTTGGACCGTCTGGCCGGCGCCGGGGCCGTCCAGAACGCCGGAACCTGCCGCCATAGGCCGGATCCGCCCAGCCGCTTGCGCGTTTTGCGTCTGCGCCCCGCATCGTCCACGCTTTCACGCACTTCGACGATGGGGATTTCCCGCCAGACACGCACATCCTTCAGCCGCCTCACATCCAGCGAGAACAACCCGGCCTCGCTGTCGAGCACCGGCGTCTGTATGGGCGGCAGTGCCAGCCCCTCGACGGGCGTGTAGGGATCGGGCTCCTCGCCCGGTCCCACCAGCAGCTCATCGATATTGGGCGCATAGGTGTCGACCGAGTGGGGACGGTCCAACTCCGGATTGGTCAGCGCGATGGCGCTTTGATCACCCAGATGCTCAATGTCGAAGGCTTTGCGCGAAGACAGGTTGATGATGCGCTCGGTCAGCTGCGCCGGACAGGATTCGACATTCGGGCAGCGGATGTCCTTGTCGCCCTCCTTGGCCGGCGCCAACTCGGCCCCGCAGCTTGGGCAATGCGTAGGCATGACGAAGTCGCGCAGCTCGCCTTCGCGGCCACATCGACGCTCAAGCACCGGCCCGACAAGCTCGGGGATCACGTCGCCGGCCTTGCGCACCACCACGGTATCGCCGATCTTCACGCCCTTGCGCGCCACCTCGAACGGATTATGCAATGTGGTGCGGGCCACCGTGGAGCCAGCCACATACACGGGCCTGAGCACTGCGACCGGGGTGACGCGGCCGGTGCGCCCCACCTGCACGGTGATGTCCAGCAGCTCGGTATTGACCTCCTCGGGCGGGTACTTGTAGGCGATGGCCCAGCGCGGCGCACGCGATGTGGCGCCAAGGGAGCGTTGCAATCCCAGATCGTCGACTTTGACCACAATGCCGTCCAGCGCATGCTCGATGTCGCCGCGATGCTCGCCGTAGTGATCGATCATGTCGAGGATTTCGCCGAAGGACCGTACGGAACGATTGTGAGGAGAAACCGGAATGCCCCATTTGGCATACAAGTCATAGGCCTCCGACTGCTCGCGAATCACGTCATGCGTACCGCGCGGGTGATCGGCGCCCCAATCCAGGCGTCCGATGCCATGCGCGTAGAAACTCAGACGACGCGTGGCGGTGATCCGCGGATCCTTTTGGCGCAGCGACCCAGCCGCGGCATTGCGGGGATTGGCGAACGGCGTCCGTCCGGCATCCTCCTGCTCGTTGTTCAACGCGCGGAAGTCGTCCCAGCGCATGAACACCTCGCCGCGGATCTCCACAAAATCGGGGACGTCCGATCGATCTCCGCCGAGATTCGCGGGAATGGTGCCGATGGTGCGCACATTCATCGTGATGTCCTCGCCCGTGACGCCGTCGCCGCGCGTCAGGCCGCGTTCAAGCACGCCATTGCGATAGATGAGGTTCAGGGCCAGACCGTCGATCTTCACCTCGCAACTCATCGGCAGCGGCTTGTCCGCCGGCCAATCCAGGTCGCGGAGCACGGAATCGTACCAGTCACGCAGTTCCTCGATCGAAAACACGTCATCAAGGCTCAGCATGCGGCTGGGATGGCGAACCGAGGCGAAATCGTTGGAGAAGGTGCCGCCAACCCGCTGCGTGGGGGACGTGGGCGTATTGAGCGCGGGAAAATCGGCCTCCAAACGCTGCAGTACGCGCATTCTGGCATCGTAGGCCGCATCGGAGCTCACCGGTGAGTCGTCAATATAGTAGGCGATCTGATCCGATTCCACCCATGCCGCGACCTTGGCCCACAGCCGCTGCGCGCGGTCCGAGTCAAGCCGACTTACATCAAGATGGTCAAGTCGCGTCGCGTCGGCGTCGGTGGGCTGCAATGCGGCAATCCACTGCGGGGAGCCCGGCGCCCAGGCAACCGAGCCGGTGTTCTCCACAGGCGTCTCGGCACCCCGTCGGTCAGCGGCGTCTCCGGAGGGGGAAGCGGCCTGTCCGTCAAAATCCCATGCCAACTGCGCCGGCGCGCGACGCGCTGATTCATCCTTCGTCATGCTGACCATCGTAGCGATCCGGCAGGAGCTCAGGCGCTCAGCGAGCGGATGAACTGGGCCTGAATGACGTCAATGCCCCGATCCTCGCCGTCATTCATACGGGCGGCGGCCACCGACAGGGTTCTCGCAGGCACGAACATACCCTGGTCGACCGTGATGCGGGCGGCCTGTCTGACGATCGACGCCACTTCGATATGCGGCCAGACCGGCAGCTCGTGGCGCCGCAGCACCAGCTGCGCCTGCTCGACGCCACGGGGCACGTCGATGCACTGCGAATCGGCGCGCGCCAGCAGCTCGTGCAATTCGCCGCCCAACGCCTCGATCTGCCCGGGCGCAATATGATCGGCCATGATATAGGCGGCGGCGGCCACATCGAACTCATCACGCATCCAGCATGCGTATGCCAGACGGTAGTATGCGAAGGCGGCATCATCGCGATCCAGCGACACCCGCAGCGCGTTGAGGCAGGCGGCGCGCGCGGAATCCCAATCCTCCAGGCGAGCAAGCTGCACGGCGAGCTTCATATGGCTCAGCGGATAGGCCGGCGCATACGCCACCATGCGGTTCAGATGGCCGAGCGCCTCCTTCGGGCCTTTGATCTGGGACAGCAAGTCGGCCAATTCCATATGCGCATAGAACAGATTGTCGGGAATCAGCACGGTGGTTTCGTCCGGAGTGGCGAACAGACGGTTATAGGCCACGCGTTCCGCGTACGAGTTGAAATAGCGCGGCACCCCATGGCGGGCAAACGCCTCGTCCATCGAGGCGACGGCGTTCTGGCACAGGGCGATCGCCCGCTCCACCTGTCCGGAGAACAGCAGGTCACGGGCCTTGAGCCGTTCGGCATCCAGGGTGTGCGCCATGGAGAAGGCCAGTTCGGGAGTGTCCAGACCGTCGATCAGAGCGCTGGTGACCTGGGGGGCCAGTTCGGTGAGCTCCGGATCGGACAGTCTGTTGACCAGCGACATCGCGGCATGCGCCTTGGCGACCGAAGCCATGGAGTCGTCGGCCGCAATGTGATGGAACTCCGCCACGGCACGCTGCAGCAGATCCTCCCGCTGAATGGCGAGACCGGTGGAATCCGAGCATCCAAGAACCTCGTCGGTTTCACGGGAGAACGCCACGTCGGCGAGCTCCGGCTCCTCCTGGGACCCGTGTGGGGCGAAGCGGCTGTCGCTCAAATCGAATCCGGCGTCCACCGGCTGCAGGCCGCCACGGGCGTCGACCTCCATCGTGGCCTCGAACAGGCGGTAGAAATCCAACGGATGGGCAAGGCCTTCGAGGCGAAGCTGATCCAGGAACCGTTCGCGGGTAAAGGTCACCGACACCAGATTCCGCACCGAGGGGCTGCGCCGCAGCACCGCCATCGGGTCGGACTCGTCAAGGACGTCGTCGTTGCCGGCATCATCGGCGTCGGATTCCCCCAGCATCGGCGCGTCCGGCAACGCAACGCCGGAGGATGCTGCGTCCGGGGAGTCGGAACCGGATGAGGAGGCCACCGGGCCGGACGGCGCGGCATCGCCAAACACCGTCTCGTCAAGGTCGATCCCCTGCATCAGGTTGCGGAACTCGTCATTCACCTGTTCGTCGCCCAAATCGCCGCCGGAGGTGGGGTGGGCTGGATCGCCATGGATGTCGCCGTCTTTCGGCGCGGCCTTGGCACTGGACACCCCGGACCCGGCGCGCATGCGTTCAAAGGCCTTCAGCGTTTGGCTCATCAGCTCGCTGATCGCCGAATTCTGCTCGGCGACCGCCTCCTCCAGACCGATGGAATCGATATGCAGCGACACTCGTTGCACTTGGTCCCCCGCTCCAAACGCCAGGGCGGCCATCATCAGGCCGATGCGCAGATTGTAGGCCGTGCCGAACTGAGCGCGCGCCACATCGGACAGCTTCGCCCACTGCCCGCTCATCTCGTCGTAGCGGCTCACCGGCATCATCGAGCTGCCCGCACTGGTAAAGCCGAGCGCCACCTCACCCGTTTCAAGATTCGAGCGGAAATCGACGTCGAAGCGATATGGCAGCCGAAGTCTGCGCACCAACGTCGACAGGGTCTGGCGGTACACCCATTCTGAGGCGGGCGTGGAGGCGCCGGCGACGGCCCGCGGATTCGCATGCCCGTCGTTCCCGTCGTCACTGGCATTCCCGACATTCCCGGAGGCGATTTTCCGGGCGGTCTCACGCGCCGCCTCGACCATATGCCATGCGGCCTTCGTGCCGTCATCGTGCACCGGATCAAAATCGCGCTCATAGCCTTCGGCACCCAATGCGATCAGGGCGGGGTTGGCAAGCATCGCCTGATCGATCTGCGCGGCCTGCTCACGCGTCACCGTGTCTTCCGTGGGCAGCGCCCCCACCGAGGCGTTGCGCTCCAGCCAGGCGCTCACGGCGGCGAAACGATTGAGATTGCCTTCGATGCTCAGGGCGCGCAGGGCGGCCGGGAACGCCAGCGAGGAGTCCCACCCGAACAGGTAGCTGCCCGAATAGCTCGACGTGTACAGATGCAGCGGCTCGGCGCCGTGCACCGGCTCAAGTTCCTGAACGTCGCCCAACGCGCCCGCCTCACGCATCAGGTCGGCGAAATGGTCCTCGAGTCCCGAAACGCGCATGCCCTTGGCACGCGCCTCGAGACTGTCTCGGACGCAACGACGGATCGCGCCCATCGGCGCCTCGCGATTCAGCCGTCGGAAGATGTTGCCGGATCCGAATCCGATCAGCATGCCGTGAATCTGCGGCAGCATATACGCGCTGAAAAACGCGATGGCGATCGCATCGCGAAACTCAAGGCCGTATCGCAGCGTTTCCGGCAGCCGCGGCCTCAGCTGCTCAAGCGTATAGCGGTTGTTGGTCTTCAGCCAGGAGGCCAGCCAATTCATACGGCCGGCGTCGTCCTTGCCGGCGACGGCGCCGTACACGGCCTTCACGATTTTCGGCGACCTGCCGTCCGCCTTCCGCGCACCGAAACGGCTGCCATAGGGCAGCGAAACGGTCCCCTCCTTGCCGAAGACGAATCTGGGTTCCAGACCATGCAGATCCGTCTTGGGATCGGTGACGACGAACACCCGACCACGATCGTCGGCGAGCGCCACCTGCGCGAAATGGCTGCGATCGACGAACACGCCCAGCGAGAAGGCGCTTCCACGGCTTTCGGGCAACTGCGCCCAGCCGAGTTTCAGCCCCTTCGGCACGCCCTCGATGCCCTCCTCGAATATGCGGCGCTTGATCAACGGGTTCAGGGTCCGGGAACGTTTGGCCAGCTCGGCCACCATGTCGGGGGTTTCGCCGCCGCGCCGCCGCGCCTCGACGGAGGAGAGGGCCTCGGCGAAGGCGTTCGGATCGCCCCGCCGCGCGGCAAGCCCTTGCAAGGAATCCACGATTCGCCGCAATCCGGCGTGGTTCTTATACTTAGGCTTTTGGAACATGTTCCCGATTGTCCCAACCCAGCCAGACATGACGCCGAGAGAATAACGCGGATGGTTTGATTGGCGCACACCAACGGGAGGGGAACGAACGACGACGGAAAATGAGGATGTGGCCCATGGCGCGAGTGTTCAACCGACGGACTGGCATGATCTGGCTGGCGGCGTTGCTCATCGCACTGGTGGAGCTGTTCGGCTTCAATCTGCCGCACTGGCAGTCGCTGGGGCAGGCCGCGGAGGTGGGAGCGGCCGATCATTCCACGATGGGTTCCGGACTGGCCGTCCGAGGCCAGGGCGCCTACGAGATCGTCGACCCGACCGAGGCGTATGTGGAGATCAGCCAGCTGGATTCCCCCGTCGGCTTCGTGCACGTGGACGCCGAGGGCTCCTGGGACGAGATGCTGCAGGACGCCCGCGAGCTCAATTCCTCGAACCGCCCCAAGGATTCATGGGGGCTGGCGCTGCTGGACAACACCTATGACGACGCCAATGAGACGCTGTCGATGACAAACGTGCGTCTCGACGTGATGGTGGATGGCGTCTGGCAGGCCAACCAGGCCGATTACTACAACGCGAACATCGAGGAGTCGAACTATCTGAAAAACCGTGTCGGCGGCAAGGTGACGGCCGTGCGCCTGTGGTTCCAGGAAGCGGCAGGCTCGAAGATCCGGTTCACCACGATGACGGTGAACAGCGTGGTGCCGATCTCCGTCAACTGGCTCCGCGTCGCCGTCATGGCGCTGGTGGCGGCCGTCATTCTCGCCTTCCGTCCGTCCTCGAGGCTTTGGTCCATCCCTCTCGACACGCACAGGCGCGGCCAGCGCTGGGCGTTGGTCGGACTGCTGGTCCCCGCGCTTCTGGCGGTGGTCTCGGTCACCGTGGGCAATGTCTGGTTCTATTCGCCGAACGTCTATCACCATCCGGGCCAGTTCACCTATGATTTCGACCAATATGCGCATCTGGCCGACTCCTTCATCAAAGGAACCCCCTGGCTTGATCTGCCGGTGCCAGACGAGCTTGCCGCCGCCGGCAATCCGCTCGACATCGCCACGCGCAACCGGCTCGCAGCCGATGGCGTTCACCCGATCTACTGGGATTACGTGTTCCACAACGGTCACTGGTATTCCTACTTCGGCCCGATTCCCGCCCTGCTGCTCTACCTGCCGTATCAGCTCATCACCGGCGGCATGCTGCCCACCGCCACCGCACTGGCATGGATGATGTTCGGGGTGCTGGTCTTCGGTTCCCTGCTGATCGTACGCATCATGCGCCGCTATATGCGCAACCCCTCCCTCGCGGCCACCGGGTTGGCGATCATCCTGTTCATGTTTGGCGCGAACGTCCCCTACCTGTGCTACCGCAGCAACTTCTACGCGGTTCCCATGACCTCATCCCTGCTGGCAACCACACTGGGCCTGTGGCTGTGGCTCGGGGCGAAGCGGCCCGACGGCGAACTGTCGATGGCGCGCATCGGCTTCGGCGCGCTCTGCATCGCCGCGAATCTGGGATGCCGGACCATGTACGTGGCGGCGGCGCTGCTCGCCTTCCCCATCTTCTGGCAGGACATCACACGCATCCTCACCGGAATCCGCAAGCGGGCCATGGGGCTTATGGCGATCGTCAAACCGGTGCTGGCGATGGTGCTGCCCGCACTGGCGGTGGTGCTGCCGCTGCTGTGGTACAACTACTGGCGATTCGGCTCGCCGCTCGATTTCGGCAACGACTATCAGATGACGGTTATCGACCTGGTCGACTACAAGTCGCCGATCAGCGATCTGCCGCTCACGCTGCTGTACTATCTGCTGCTGCCCCCGCGATTCATCGACGTCTTCCCGTTCCTGTCCATCAATCCGTCGCCGTTCGTCAACTGGGCCTATATGGAACCGTCCATCGGTGGCCTGTTCGTCGCGTTCCCGATATTGCTGCTGCTGATCGCCCTTCCCTTCATGCGTCGGCGCATGCATCGGCGGCGCACCTGGGGACTGGCCTGGACCTGCATGGCGCTGGCCGGCGCGGTCATGGCGTTCGACGCGTATAAGGCCGGTTTCGGCTGGCGCTACATGACCGACTTCAGCTGGCTGCTCACCATCGCCATGCTGCTGGCCGTCATGAGCCTGATGGACACCACGCCGTCGGCCGAGGCGTGCGAGCAGGCGAGGGGCCGGGTGGAACGCGCGATGCCGACAGCGCAGCGCCGCGTCGCCCGGCTGGTGATCGCGCTCACCGTGCTCACCGCGATGGTGACCTTCCTGTCGTATTTCGCCGTCGGACGCCAGGATTCCATGTACCGGCTCGTACCGGATCTGTGGTCGTCCTTCGGCTCATGGTTCAAACTGCTGTAGTCCAACATATCCGTTGAGGAAAGGCACTGATATGATCTTCGGTTTCGGCAAGGCCTCCGACGACTTCCAGTCGCATCCCGACGCGGCGACGTTCACGCTGGCGAACACTGGCTACACCTATGAGGACGGCGGGGTGGGATTGCTGCGTTCCACCCTGACGATCAGCGAGGCGGATAGGCGCGTGGCGATTATCGGCCTCAACGGGTCGGGGAAGACCACGCTGCTCAAGATGCTTGACGGCGCGCTGGTCCCCTCCGAAGGCGTTGACGTCACCATCGACGGCGAAACCCTGAACACCGCGTCGAGAAAAGACCTCAAACGCATCGAGCGGCTGGTGGGTCGCGTGCGTCGCGAGGAGATCCCCAACGCCTTCTACCAGGCCGAAACCATCACCGAGGCGTTGACCGCACCGTTGAGGAAACGCAAGGTCGCCGAGGGGGAACGAAACGCGATCGTCGGCAATCTGCTCGCGCACTTCCAACTCTCCGACTGCGCCCGACGCGCCGCATCCGAACTGGATTCGGAGAAGCGTCATTTTCTGGCGATCGCCGCGGCGCTCACGTTCAACCCCGCGGCGATCGTCGCGGACGAACCCACCAAGGGACTTGACGAAGCCGGCTCGGCACACGTGGCCGCCGCGCTGTTCAGCTACGACAAGCAGGTCATTTTCGCCACCCACGACACCGATCTGATCACACGCCCCGACTATGCGATCGACAGGACGCTGGTGCTGGACGGGCACCGCATCGCGTTCGACGGGAAACCCGGCGAAGCGGTGGCGTTCTACCGGGACCTGATTCGCAGACGGCTAGGCCAGTAGAGCCGCCACAGTGCCGAGAACGGCACGGATATTGCCCTCGAAGACGTCGGGCTCGGGCAATAGCGAGACGGCCAGATAGCCGTTTGAAGCCATGTCGAAGAAATATCCGGGCTGGCCGCTCAGGCCATGATCGCGGATCAGGCGCAGCACCAGCTCGTTTTCGTCGATCACTCCGGGGAAACGCAGCAGCACATTCCATCCGCCTTCGGCGCGCAGCACGGACACCACGCCATTCGGATCCTCGTCCAGCAATTCGTGCAGGCGGCGCAAATTGCCCCGCACCCGATCGAGCACCAATGAGGTCTGCGCACCGGCCACAGCCAGCAAATCACCCATGCGGCTGGCGATGATGTCGCTCATCGGCAGATAGTCGTCGGCGATCACATCCAGACGGCGTTTGGCCTCCTCGACGTCCTGCGCAGGGCCGGACACCTCGATCCAGCCGACTTTGGCATTGGGGGCCGCCAGCATCTTCGAAAAGCCATCGAGGGCAAATGTGAGCACCCCGCACTCCCCCGCCAGACGCGCATTGCCGTCGAACGGTTCGAGCGTGTAATCGTAGAACACCTCGTCGGCGATCAGCGCGATGCCGTAGTCGCGGCACAGCTCGACGATTCGCTCCCGTTCCGGGGGCTTAACGTATGACCCGGACGGGTTGTTCGGATTGATCAGCACCAATGCGCGGATGCGGGCGCCGTCCGGCCCATTCAGCAGCCCCTCGATACCAGCCACGTCGATCATCCACGATCCGTCGAACAGCAGCTGGTATGGCAGTGCGTCCACGCACTCCAACCCGCAGATCGATTCGATGAGCGGATACCCAGGTTTGGGGGCCAGCACCGCGTCGCCGGCGTCGCAGAGCAGTTTCACCAGCCACGAATACGCTTCGGAGGTGGAGCTCAGCAGATACAGGTCGTCCGGGTCGACGCCGCGGCTGGCAGGCGCCGCGCCGGCCGCCATCGCCCCCAGTGATCGGCGCCCCGCGAGGTAGTCGGCCAATTGCTCCCGGGCCTTGCGCGGTCCCCTGGGCTCCGCGGAGTATTCCCACGGCACCACTTCGCTGCTGAGCCCATGCCTGGTGGGATTGGAATCATTGAGCTTTCCAAGCGCCCGACCGGCTGATGCGGCTTCGAGTTCGGCGACGGCGATCGGATTGAGCGTACGGGAACCCACGCGGGACGAAAAATGCACAGTCATGCCCGCCATTGTAGCCGGATACCCGCGTCAGGACTGATCCGCCCCCTGCCAGCGCTTGACGTCCGCATAGTAGGCGGCGCCCACAATGCCCGCGGAATTGCGCAGCTTGGCCGGCACGATCGGCGTTTTGACGTCGACATAGGGCAGGAACTTCTGACTGTCCCTGCTCACGCCGCCGCCCACCACGAACAGGTCGGGATTGAGATAGTGCTCGAGCAGGGCGTAATACTTGGTCAGGCGCTTGGCCCACTTCTTGTAGCCCAGATCCTCGGCGTCCTTCACCGACGAAGCGGCGTACTTCTCGGCGTCGCCCTTGCCCTTCGGCAATTCGATATGTCCCAGTTCGGAGTTGGGTATCAGCACGCCGTTGTAGATCAGTGCGGTGCCGATGCCGGTTCCCAACGTGGTGGCGACGACCAAACCCTTCTGCCCCCGGGCGGCGCCGTACCGCACCTCGGCGAGACCGGCCGCGTCGGCATCATTGACCACGGTGACCGGCCGGCCGCACGCCTCGGCGAAACACGCCTCCAGATCCACGCCTATCCACGACTGGTCAAGATTCGCCATGAAATCAAGCGGTTTGCCGGGCTTCACCGGAGCGGGAAACGCCACGCCCACGGGCATATTGTCCGGTACCTCGAAGTGCTCGAGCAGCTGGCGGACGATCCCGCCCACCGCTTCCGGCGTGGAGAGTTCCGGGGTGAGGATTTTGAGACGAGGCTGCGCAAAATCGCCCTTCCCGAGGTCAACCGGCGCGCCCTTGATGCCGGATCCGCCGATGTCGACGCCAAACGCCTGCGCTGTATCAATCATTGCATCTCTCCTTTGCGATAGACGATGAATACCGGACTGGCACGACAGATTGTAACGCCGGCCGAAGAACAATCCCCTCCCCGGATCCGGGTCGGCGGCCATTCTGAGACCTTCGTCACACTGGACGCGTAACCCGACGCGGAGAACGCCGATCCGTAAGATAATGGGAACTATGGCAGAACATACGCAGCTCATTGACGCAATCGACATTCGCACGGCCATCCGAGCCTATGATCCGGACAAGATCGAAGACGATCAGGCACGTCAGCTGTCCATGACGCTCGACGCCGTGAACATGCTGGCCGGTCTCAACATCCAGCTGGTGCGCGACCAGCCCAAGGTGTTCGCCGAGGCCAACTCCTCCGGGCATCTCACCAACGCCGCCAACTATCTCGCCGTCGTCGGCCCGAAGAACGACGACGAAGCCAGGGAAAAGGGCGGTTTCTATACCGAACGCGTGGTGCTCGCCGCCACCCTGTACGGCCTGGGCACCTGCTGGGTGGCCGGCAGCTGGGACAGGGACGAGGCTGCAAAGCACTGCCGCGTCACCAACAGCCAGGACCTGTATCTCGGCGTGGTGATCGGCCACCCGCAGAACCATCTGGCATATACCGCCAAGAAGTTCGAGGAGCTGACCGAGATCCAGCGCACCCACCGCCCCTCCAAGACTTATGAGGAGCTTACCCGCACCATGTCCGACGCGGATCGCGGCGCGGCGCCGCAGTGGTTCAGGGACGGCGTGGCCGCGGCGGCCAAGGCGCCGAGCGCCATGAACCGCCAGCCGATTCTGTTCTCGTGGGATCCCGATACCGGCACCGCCATCGCCTCCATTGACCCGGAGCTTGACGGCACGTACGCCCTCAACGATCTCGGCATCGCCAAACTGCACTTCCAGCTCGGCGCCGGCACCGGCGACTGGGGCTGGGGTGATGGCGCCATGTTCATCAAGCGCTGACGCCCGCGCCCAAGCTCGGCATGAAGCCTCGGCGCATGCCGCTGGCCGCGACGTATCCGGTCGGGACGTATCATGCTGATATGACCGACCGGTTTTCTGTTTTGATGTCCGTATACGCGAATGACGACGTGGAGCATTTTCGCCGCGCGATCCTGTCGAACTGCGTGGAGCAGACGCGGGTCCCCTCCCAGATGGTCATTGTGCGCGACGGGCCGGTTCCAGCGCCACTCCAGGCATGCCTTGATTCGCTGCCGGCGATGGTCGCCGACGCATTCGACCGGGCGGGACGAGTCGACGAGACGCCCGATATGACGCTGCTTCCCCTCGGGACCAATGCGGGGCTGGCGCATGCCCTGAATGTCGGGCTGACTCGCTGTCGGTATGACATCGTAGCGCGCGCCGACAGCGATGACATCTCGCTGCCCGACAGGTTCGCGCGGGAGATTCCGCTGCTGGAAAGTCATCGGGCCGTCGCAGACGAGGACGGCGCGGACTCCGGCCCCGCCAACGCGACCGGGAAACCATATGACATTGTCGGCAGCGCGATTCGGGAATTTACGCAGAACGAACGGGGGGACGAGCTGCTCGGCCAGATTCGCACGCTGCCGACGGGGGGCGGCGCCCTGATGCGTTACGCCCGCTCCCAGTCGCCTTTGAACCATCCGAGCGTGGCGTTTCGGAAATCAGCCGTTCTGGAGGTCGGCGGATACCCCGAGGGCATCGGCCGTTTCGAAGACTATCTTCTTTGGGAGCGTTTGATCCTGCATGGGGCGCGATTGCGCAATCTCGACGATCCTCTGGTGCTGTACCGCGTCGACGCCGGCGCCTATCAGCGACGCGGCGGATTCGACATGTGGCGCGAGGAGATCCGCCTTCAGCGGCGATTCCACCGCGACGGGTTCACCACCACCGAGCAGTTCCTGCGCAATGTCGCGATCCGCTCGGCGTATCGCCTGCTGCCCACTGGCATCCGTCGCTTCGGATACCGGCTCGTCACGAAACTGCGCGGCAGACGGCGGTAGCATCCGCCTTCGTCAGACACGGGCGAGCCACACCAGCGCCGCTAGGTATATCACGCCCACGGCGACGGCGACGGCATCGCGCGGACCGACGTGCATGACCCGGTAATGGGTGCGGTCGGCACCGCCTTCGTAGCTGCGGGCGTCCAGCGCACGGGACAGGTTGTCGGCATGGCGCAGCGTGCCGGCGAATACGGGGACGATTACCGCGCCAAGCGCCCTGACGCGTTGCGATAGACGTCCCGTTTCGATGGATCCGCCCCGGGCGGACTGCGCGTCGACAACCGATGCCGTCTCCCCCGTCAGCGTGGGAATGAACCGCAAGGCCAGCGACATGACCAACGACAGTTCGCCCGTATGGACGCCACACGCGCCCAATGGTGACAACAACGACGCGAAGCTGTCGGTTATGCCGGTCGGCGTGGTGGTTTCGAGAAACACCGCGCCAAGCACAATCACCAGGGTGAATCGCAGCGAGTAGATCGCAGCGAACCTCAGACCGCCATCGGTGATGGGTATCGGCCCGATATGCGCCAACGGCGTTCCGGTGCGCACAAAGAACACATTCAATGCGCCCATGACCACAATAAGCGCGATGAACATATGGGTGGAAGCCAGCAGTTTCGACCAGGACACCCGTGAGGCCAAGACCACGGTCACGGTCAGGATCATCGCCGCCAGCAGCTGCCATCCGTTTGCGATCATGAAGGCCGAAAACATCAGCACGAGCGTCAGCACCATTTTGACGCGCGGATCAAGACGGTGGATCATCGAGGAGCGGGCCGGACGCTTCCCGGCCTCGGGGACCGGCCGCCCGGCATGAGCGTCGACCGCCTGCGCATCGGCGGCGAAGTCCGACAAGTCGATCACGCGATCGGCCAATGCGAGTTCACCGGAGTCGTGGGTGATCAGCAGAATCGTCACGCCCTGCGCATGCAGCGTGCGGATCAGCTCGTCGATGCGCGTTGTGGCATATGCGTCCAAACTGGAGGTCGGCTCGTCCAGCACCAATACATCAGGCCCGCAGGCGATTACGCCGGCGATGGCGACAAGTCGCCGCTGACCACCGGACAGTTCAAACGGCGAACGACCAGCCAGATGGGCGATGCCAAGCGAATCCAGGGCATTGTTCACGCGCATGTCGACATCGGCGTCCTTCAGTCCCTGATTGCGCGGGCCATAGGCCACATCGTTGTACACGGTATCGGCGAACAGCTGGCGCTCCGGATGCTGCATCACATAGCCGACATGGCTGCGCAATGCACGTCGTTCGCGTCGGCCGGCATGCATGGCGTCGATGCCACACACGCGAATGACGCCATGCGACGGTCTGGCAAGGGCGCATATCAGTCTCGCCAACGTCGATTTGCCGGAACCGTTGCGGCCCACCAACGCGACGGTTTCGCCAGCTTGCACGGCGAACGACACCCGGCTCAGCACGGTCCGCTGATCCTTGCCGTATCGGTAGGTCACATCGTCGATTTCAAGCGCAGGGGACACGCCTCGCAAGCCGCCGTTCCGCGTCCAGCCGCCCGGACGGCCGACGCCCGGATGACCGGTGCCGAACACATTCGAATCGTCGTCCGCGGAAACTCCGGAATCGTTCCGCAGCGTTTCGCGGAGCTCGCTGGCATCGAGGTCCTGCACAATGCGCCCGTGGTCCATGCGGATGAGGCGCGTGGCACGCGCGGCCTCCTCGTTGCGATGCGTCACATGGATGATCGTGGTGCCCCGGCGGTGCAGGGCGTCAAGGATACGCATCACGGCGTCACGGGCGTCGGCATCAAGCATCGCCGTGGGCTCGTCGAGAATCAGCAGCCGTGGATGCATCGCCAGCATGCCGGCAATCGCCGCACGCTGCTGTTGGCCTCCCGACATGCGGGTCGGATCGCGGTCCGCAAGCGATGCCATATCCACCGCGGCAAGCGCCGAACACACTCGTTCGGCAATATCCTGATGGGGCACGCCGAGATTCTCCGGGCCAAACGCCACATCGTCGGCCAGCACCGTCGTGACGATCTGGTCCTCCGGATTCTGGAACACCATGCCAATGCCATGCCGGGCCGCACGATATTCGCCCGGATGGGCACCGCCATCGTCGAACACGGTATGCCCCAGCAATTCGACATGGCCGCCGTCCGGAGCCGCCAGGCCGGCAAGCAGCAGCGCCAGGGTCGATTTGCCCGAGCCGTTGCGGCCCACCAGGCAGATGTATTCGCCTGCGGCGACTTCCATATTCACGCCGTCCAACGCCCATGTGGCCCCGCCATCATAGGAGAAGCGGACGTTATGGGCACGGAGCACTGCGTCGCAGGCCGCGGCAGGCGAATCGGTCATTCCGGTACCTTGGAACCTTTCTGTTGTTGCTCATCCGGTCCTATCCGGAATCCTATGGCATAGAGGCCGTCGTGACGTTGCCACCGTCAGATTCTTTTGTCCAGCAGGTTGGAGATCGGCCGGTAGATCAGGAAGGTCACCACACCGTGAATCGCCATTTTGAGGATGTTGAACGGCAGCAGAGCCGGCACGATCAGCGCCGCGACCTCGGAAACCGGCCAACCGGTGTAGATCGGTGTGATCACAAGATTGCCGAGGATCGCGACGACCACGGCGAGCGCGGCACCGACCAGCATGCCGATCACGGCTCCGGCACGCGTGCGCTTCCTGCGGTAGATGAACGCCGCCGGCACGCTCAGCGAGAGCGCGACCAGGATGGCCATCAGAGCGCCCCACGGATTGGTGAACAGATGCGGCACGAATCCCAACACAGAGACGATCGCCGCGGCGGCCGGCCCGTACGCAAAGCCGACGATCAGCATCACAATGCCTGAGGGATCATATTTCAGAAACGGCGCCGCGGGGAAAATCGGAACCTCCACAAAGCTCAGCACCATGGAAAGCGCCACGAACAGCGCGTACACGGCGATGCGTTTGGTCGACCATCGGCCTGAATCGGCCACGCCCGTCGAATGATCCGATGCGACATTGGGGTTATGCGAAGACACGCTCATCAGAGCACCTCGTTTCTTCCATCCGGACTGTAACCGTTGGCCCCGGACTTTCACCGGATCAACCGCAGCTGCGGGTCGCGGGCTTCGGCAGCCTCCGTTATGAATGCCGGACTTGCCGTTACCGCCAGTAAGGAATTGCACCTTCCCTGAAACTTGCACACCACACTATACACGCAATCCGCCAGGTCCGGGGCAGCTGCGCCCAATTGGACCTGTGACCTGCGTCACAGCCCGGATCGCAACGCCCCACAGGACTCAGTCGGCGAGTCCGACGGAAACCCGCCACCCATGCAAGAGGCCCGGTCTCGCGAAACGAAATTCGTGAAACCGGGCCACAGGGCGTTTCGGACGTCAAACGGACGTCGGCCACACCCGACCTTTACTGTTCGGCCGGCGCTCAGCTCTCGGAACGTTCGGCGCTTTCCTCGTCTTCCGAATCAGCTGGCGCAGCGGCTCCGACGGGCACTTCGACGTTCCGGCCAGCCGGGTCGGCACCGCTTGCATCACCCTGTTCGGCCTCGTCAAAGGGCACGCCCCTGAACGTGAACTCGCCCAGGATACCTTCGCCTTCGGCGTCGACCACAACTTTCTGGCCGTCCTCCAGATCGCCCATCAGGATCTTCTCGGAGATGGCGTCCTCGACGTCGCGCTGAATCACACGCCGCAGCGGACGGGCGCCCAGCAGCGGATCGAAGCCCTTCTCCGCCAGCAGATCCTTGGCCCTATCCGTCAGCTCGAGAGCCATGTGGCGGTCGAACAGACGCTGGTTGAGCTGCGACACATCAAGGTCCACGATCCGGCGGACCTGGGGCTCGGTCAGCTGGCGGAACACGATGATGTCGTCCAGACGGTTGAGGAACTCGGGACGGAACTGCTGCTTCAATTCCGCACTCACCTGGTCCTTCATGCGCTGGTAGCTTGACTCGGTGTTGCTACCCAGCGAGAAACCGGTGGTGGCGGACTTGGCGATGTCCTTGGAGCCGAGATTCGTCGTCAGGATGATGATGGTGTTCTTGAAGTCCACCTTGCGTCCCTGACCGTCGGTGAGATGACCGTCGTCCAGCACCTGCAGCAGCGTGTTGAAGATATCCGGATGGGCCTTTTC
>DBKS01000045.1:29650-37221 GCA_002298605.1 Bifidobacterium sp. UBA744
ATCTCGTCGAACAGCACGACGGAGAACGGCTTGCGACGCACCTTCTCGGTGAGCTCGCCGCCCTCCTCGTAGCCGACATACCCCGGAGGTGCGCCGAAGAGGCGCGACGCCTGATACTTTTCGGAGAATTCGGACATGTCGACTCGGATCAGCGCGTCCTCATCGTCGAAGAGGAACTCTGCCAGCGTCTTGGCCAGCTCGGTTTTGCCCACGCCGGTGGGGCCGGCGAAGATGAAGGAGCCGGTGGGGCGCTTCGGGTCCTTCAGGCCCACACGCGCACGGCGAATGGAGCGGGACAGCGCCTGCACCGCCTCGTCCTGCCCGATGATGCGCTTGTGCAGCGCCTCTTCCATATGCATGAGCTTCTTGGACTCGGCCTGCGTGAGCTTGAACACCGGAATGCCCGTGGTGGAGCTGATCACCTGTGCGATGACATCCTCATCCACCACCATCTTGACGTCGGACTCGCCTTCGCGCCAGGAGGATTCCTTTTCCTTGCGCTCGGCCTCCAGCTTCTCCTGGCTGTCGCGCAATTCGGCGGCCTTCTCGAAGTCCTGGCCCTTGATCGCCTCGTCCTTCTGCTCGTTGAGCTTGGCGATCTTGGCGTCGAGCTCCTTGAGCTCGGGCGGCGCGGTCAGACGCTTGATGCGCAGACGGGCGCCGGCCTCGTCGATCAGATCGATGGCCTTGTCGGGAAGGTTGCGATCCTGGATGTACCGGGAGGAAAGCTCGGCCGCGGCCTGCAGGGCGCCATCCGTGATGGTCACGTGATGATGATTCTCATACCGTTCGCGCAGGCCCTTGAGGATCTCGATGGTTTCGGCGATCGTCGGTTCGTGCACCTGAATGGGCTGGAAGCGGCGCTCCAGAGCGGCGTCCTTTTCAATGTACTTGCGGTACTCGTCGGTGGTGGTGGCGCCGATGGTCTGCAGCTCGCCACGCGCCAGCATGGGCTTGAGCATGTCGGAGGCGCCCAGCGCGCCGTCCGCCGATCCGGCGCCGACGATCGTGTGGATCTCATCGATGAACAGCACGATGTCGCCGCGGGTCTTGATCTCCTTGAGCACCTTCTTCAGACGCTCCTCGAAATCACCGCGATAGCGTGAGCCTGCGATCATCGATCCGAGATCAAGCGAATAGACCTGCTTGCCCTTCAGGGTCTCCGGCACGTCGCCGGCGTTGATCTTCTGAGCCAACCCCTCGACCACGGCGGTTTTGCCCACGCCGGGCTCGCCGATCAGCACCGGATTGTTCTTGGTGCGGCGGGACAGCACGACCATCACGCGTTCGATCTCCTGCGAACGTCCGATCACCGGGTCGAGTTTGCCCGCGGCGGCCTCGGCCGTCAGGTTGCGGCCGAACTGGTCGAGAATGGCGGAACCGGTCTGGTTTCCCTTGTTCTGCACGCCACCGGCGTTGGCCAGGTCCCCCTTGCCGGAATCGGAACCGGAACCGGCGTTGCCGCGGATCATGTCGATCGTCGCGGTGCGCAGCTCTCCCAGGTCCACGCCCATCTTGATGAGCACCTGCGTGCCCACGCCCTCGCCCTCGCGGATCAGACCAAGCAGAATATGCTCGGTGCCGATATAGCTGTGGCCGAGCTGCAGCGCCTCCCTGAGGCTCAACTCCAGCACCTGCTTGGCGTGCGGCGTGAAGGGGATGTGGCCGTTCGGCGCGGCATTGCCCTTGCCGATCATCTCCTCGACTTGCTTGCGCGTCGCGTCCAGCTCCACTCCCTTGGATGCCAGCGCCTTGGCGGCCACGCCCTCACCCTCGCGGATCAGGCCGAGCAGCAGATGCTCAGTGCCTATGTAATTGTGCTGAAGGGCCCGGGCCTCCTCTTGCGCAAGCACGATGACGCGCCGCGCACGGTCGGTAAACCGTTCGAACATGCTTGTCCTTCCTCTGAAATTCCTTTCAACTCTACCGACGAACGGTGACGTTTATTTCGTCCGGCCGTGTGATTGTGCTCACAGCGAGGAAAGAACCGATATGCTGGTAGGGATCATCCATACCGTCAGGGAGGTAAGACGATGACTCAGTCCGAAATTCAGACTGTTGGCAATGACATTGTCGTTGGCGTCGACGGATCGGACGAATCCTTCGCCGCGCTGAAGTTCGCATTGCAGGAGGCGGCGATCACCGGGCAAAAGGTGAACGCCGTATTCGGTTGGACCCACTCATGGGACATGGGCGCCGAGCCCGACAACGACGAGGCGTGGAAGAAGATGCGGCAGGAGATCTCCGGCGCTCTGCGCGACTGGGTCGAACGGGCCACCGACGACATTGAATTCGATCCGGAGAATCTGGAGCTTACTTCGGTGAAGGCCACCGGCACCTCGGCGCTGCTGCAGATCGGCGCGGACGCGCAGCAGATCGTTGTGGGCCGGCGCTCGCTGGGACGCGTTGCGCGCTGGTTCATGGGCTCACTGTCCGCATCGCTGGCGGAGGAGTCGAAGTCGCCGGTCACCGTGGTGCGCATTGTGGACGACGACGCCGATACCGTGCAGGACTCCATCGCCAATGCGCTCACCCCCACCGACCAGCATGTGCATTTCAAGCAGCCGCAGCAGTACGTCAACCTTGAACGCCGCCCGGTGGTGGTGGGCGTCGACGCCTCGGAAACCAGCCGTCATGCGCTTGCCTTCGCCGCCCATGAGGCGCAGCTGCACAACAGGCCGCTTCATGTCATGTTCTGCTGGCAGCTCAAGGATCTCGGCACCATACCGGGTTACGAGAACGCCGTCGCGCCGATCGAGGCCGGGCAGCGACGCGCCGAGGAGATCGTGGCCGCCGAAATCGCCGAAGCGAAGCTTCCCGACACATTGGACGTGGTGCCCCACGCCTTCCATATTCCGGCCTCCAAGGGATTGATCGCCGCGTCGCGCTATGCCAGCTGGCTGGTGGTCGGGTCACGGGGTTTGTCCGGCCTGGACGCGCATTTCCTTGGCTCGGTGTCCAAACAGATCGTCAACTTCGCCGAATGCACGGTCACCGTGGTGCACTGAAAGCGCGATAGGGCACGATAGCCCATTCCGGCGATTCCGTCAGGGCTAGGCCTCGTCGGAATCGCCGTCGCCGTCGTCCGAGGCGAGGGCATCGCGTTCGTCATCGCCGCCGTCGGTCAGCCGGACCGTTGCCTCGATCTCCGGGCTGTCATCCGCCTTCGTCTCCGCGACGATATCGTCGTCGCCTGCCTCATCATCCGGGACGGTTTGCGCTTCGATGTCGGCCTCGGTGGCCTCGTCCCGATCGTCGTCGTCCGAGGCGAGGCGACTGCCCTCGCCCAAACGCTCCAACAGCTCGACTTCGCCATGCTCGTCACGCGGCTTCTGAGCCACCACGTCGATATGCAGGTCATCGAATGCGGGCTTGGACTGCACCCACAGATGAGACGGCTCGGGGGGATCTATCTCGGAATGCTCGCCGCACCCGTGATCCAGCGACACCACACGACCGTCGTCGGGGCTCCATTTATTGGCGCATACGCCAAACATCAGATTGAGTTCGCCCTTCAGCGGCACGAAAAACCCGCAGTTGGCGCATACATTGCCGCCAGCCGTTTTAGTGGACAGTGATTTGGGACCATGGGGCCCGTCATACCATCGCTTGGCCGTCTGCGCCCGACCAAGCGGGGTCAGCACGTGGCGACGGGACAGGTCGAATCCCGTCACCGCCTCGGCGATGTCTTCAGGCGCGGACTCAGGCGCGGACTGCGGGGATCGTTCCGCAGAGTCCGGATCCGCCGAATCCGAATCCGCGACCTGAGGTTCCGAATCTTCAGGTTCCGAAGCCCCGGATTCCGAAACCTGCGAATCTGAAGATTGCGCTTCGGCGGCATCCACCACTTCACGCATTTCGGCGTCGCTCATACCCGATTCGAGACGCGCATCCTCCGGATCGGTGCCAATGGAATCGGTTACCGACAAATCCGTCGGCTCCAGACGATCCTTCCACGGAATCCACTTCGGCGGCAGCAATGCGCCGTCGGCTGGAATCAGCGTGGACTCGTTCACAGTCCACTGACCCGCATCCTCGTCATGATACAGCGTAACCGACCACTGCCAGCCCTCATATCCGCGCACTTTCGATTCAAAGCGAAAATCAGTGACCCCATCCGGCAACTCTACGCTGGTGACAAAATCACCGACTTCGCTTTCATCTTCAGCGGTTTCGAACGCCACCGCCTGGGCAATGGCTTTCGGGTCAAGCGTCGTATCGGGCATCAGACCACCTTCTGGAACAATCGTTTGCGGAATCCGCAGGAATCATATGACGGCAAAGTCGTTGCTATTCCTGCACATCAAAGTTATCGGCGACCGCCCGGAGCACCGTGGCGAGTTTCCTGGACTCGGCGGCGGACGGGTAGCGATGGCGGCGCAGCGTATTGCCCGCGCTGTCCAACAGCTTGATCAGGTCTTCGCAGATCGCGGCCATATCGTCGGGCTTCGGACGTGTGGCCTTGACCAACGAGGGGGCGGAGGCAACGACGCTCACGCCCATGGCCTGAGGCCCCTTGCGCCCATCCACCACGGAAAACTCAACCTTGGTGCCCTTGCGCAACATAGTGGTTCCGGCCGGCAATGCCTGAGCCGGCAGGAACACATCGGTCCCCGACTCATCGGTGATGAATCCGTAACCCTTATTAGCGTCAAACCAACGAACACGACCGTTGGGCATTTCGACCTCGCTCTTACCCGTGCAGGCCTCGCCTGCATCCTTCAAATCAACGCTTCAGTATACCCCGTAACCGTTGACAGTCGCACCTTCATGCCCCGAGCGCATTCGATGAGGCGCCGGCATCCGCAGCCTTGGCCGCCCGCGCGGCTTCCCCGGCTTCCCCGGACTGCCCGCCGCCGGTTTTCACGGCCGACTGTCTGGAGGCACGGGACCAGCCGCCCTTCTTCTGCACGGGCTGCGTCTGGTCCACAGGCGCTTCGGACACGGACCCCGTCGGCAGGATGATGGTGAACGTCAGGCCGCCCCCCGGCGTTTCGCTGGCGCAGATCAGGCCGCGATGCGCCTTGACCACTGACTGCGCGATGGCCAGGCCGAGTCCAGTGCCTCCTTTTTGTCTGGCCCGCGAGGGATCGGCGGTATAGAAGCGTTCGAAGATCTGCGAGCGCTTATCCGCCGGCACCCCCGGACCATGGTCGGCCATTCGGATCACCGCGTAGTCGGTGCCGGATTTCGTTCCCTGAGAAATCTGTACCGCCTCAATGAATCGATCCAGCGACTGATCGGTCGACGGCAGCTTGCCCAGCACATCGGGGTCGATAGCCGCAGTGACCCTGCCCAGCGACACCTGCACCGGGGAATCGTTCGGAGTGTATCGGTGCACATTGCCCACGATATTCGTGACAACCTGACGGATGCGCGAGGAATCGCCGGTTAGCGTGATCTCCGGCATCGGAGCCTTGACGAAGGTCAGTCCCCCGTCATTTATTCCGGATTGGAACTGGCCTTGCGTCGAGTCCGCCCCCAGCTGGATCCGGCCGACCTGAATGTCCCGTTGCGGATCGATCGCATGCAGATCCTCAATCGCATCTCCCATGAGCAGGGTGACGTTCACCGGCTGGGTCAGATCAATGCCGCGGCCTTCGTCAAGGCGAGCCAGCGACAGCAGATCCTCGACCAGCACCGTCATGCGGGTGGAGGATTTTTCGATATGCCCGATGGCCTCGTCCGCTCGTTCCAGCGCACCGGGATATTCACGCTGCATCTTGTAGAGCTCGGCATATCCGTGAATGGCCGCAAGCGGGGTGCGCAGCTCATGGCTGGCGTCCGAGACGAAGCGCTTCATTTTCGCCGTGGTCGCCTCCTGCTCGCGGAAGCTGGACTCGATGCGCGACAACATGGCGTTCAGCGAAGCCGACAACGAACCGACTTCGGTGTTCTCGGGCAATTTGGGCACGCGCTGGCTCAAATCCCCGGCCGCGATCTTCGCCGCGGTCTTCTCGATATGCTTCAGTGGTTTGAATGTGTGCTGCACCACCAGCGAACCTATGGACACGCCGAGCACGATAATCGCGGCGGACATGATCAGGCAGTATTCGGTGATGGTTTCGACGGTGGAGATCTGGTCTCCCATCGACAGGCCGATATAGAGTACGCCGTACGAGTTGTCGGAGCTGTTCACCCATCGAATCGCCACCACACGCCACGGTGATTGGGCGCTGGCAATCACCTCGCGCTGCTCATTGGTGAGTTTGTCGGTTGAGGACGTGCGGAGGGAGTCCGGGATTTCCACATATGCCGGGGTACTGAACGGCGTGTTCAGCGTCACATTGCCCATCGACCCCGAAGATGGCAGCATGGGTGTGGAGATGATGCCGTATTTCAGCTGCGGAATCGCCTCCATCTGCACCCGCTTGCCGTCCGAAGACAACGAGGTGAGGATCTCGTTATTTGAATCTCGCACCTGCACGAAGAAATTCGACACGCCCAGAGAGCTCGTCGGGGCCTGCTGGGCGAGTTTGTCGGCTGAGGAGAACGCCAGTTGGGCCTGAGAGGTCAGCTGGTTGTCAAGCCGGTCGATCAGGTATCCCGACACCATCTGCCGAATGGCGAAGGTGATGGTGCCGCATCCCACCAGCAGCAGGGCGAAGATGATGACGACCAGCTTGGTGCTCAGCGGCACCTTGTCGAAATGGCCCCGCACGCTGCCCGCCGGTTCCCTACGAGCGGCCATCCTTCGCCACTGCATCTTCACGGATGAACTCCTCCCCCTATGACCACGCGCGCGGCTACGCGTCCTTTGGCTCGCGAATCATATAGCCGATGCCGCGTTTGGTCTGGATCAGGGGAACGACCTTGTGCGTCTCGCCGTTCTCATCCGTCACTTCGACCCCGTCGACTTTTTTCCGCAGATACGAGATGTAGGATTCGACGATCGCCGCATCGCCGCCCCAGTCATATTGCCAGACATGATCAAGAATCTGCGCCTTGGACAGCACGCGTCCCTCGTTGTCCATCAGATAGCGCAGCAACTTGTACTCCGTGGGGCTCAGATCAATGGATTGTCCGGCTCGGGTGACGTCATGCGAGTCCTCGTTGATTTCCAGATCGGCGACGCGAATGATCGGATCGTCCTCCACCTGCTCACGGGTGCGGCGCAAAATCGCGCGTATCCTGGCGACGACCTCTTCGAGACTGAATGGCTTGGTGACGTAATCGTCCCCGCCCACGGTCAGACCCATTACCTTGTCCTGCGTGTCGTCTCGAGCCGTGAGGAACAGAACGGGCGCATTGATGCCTTCCTGACGGATGCGGCGAGTAACGGTGAATCCGTCGATATCGGGCAGCATCACATCAAGAACCACAAGATCCGGCTGGGTTTTCTCGATCACTTCGATGGCTTCGGAACCCGACGCGGCGGTCGCGACTTCGAAACCTGCGAAATGGAGGGATGCGACGAGCAGCTCGCGGATGGAGGGCTCGTCATCGACAACAACGATCTTCGCTTCAATTGGCTTGCTCATGGTTCCCAGACTGGCCCCCTTTGCTGGAGGTTTTCTGAATGTCATCTGAAACCTCAATGGAACCAATCGGCGACGCCGTTTCCCCCGACA
>DBKS01000045.1:37328-38699 GCA_002298605.1 Bifidobacterium sp. UBA744
GCGCGCTTGCCGGCGTGCTTGCTGCCGTGTCGCGAACCACGGCGACGATGCAGTATGAAGAACACGACTCCCGCCATGACAAGGAGCACCAGCACGGCGACAAATACCCATATGCCGATTGCGGTGGCGGCGGATGAGGTGCTGGTGGTCTTCGCCTTCTTGATGGCCTCCATCATCGCCTTGGCGGAACCCGGCCAATCCGGATCGGATTGGTTGGCGAGAATGGGGCCGACGGCCGCTTCGGACAGCTGGTCCACCGTCGCGGTTTTCTTCAGCCACTCATCCGAATTCGACGAGACGGCAACCACCAGATTGCCGTCTTGGGTCGCGACGGCCAGCATCACCGTATTGGGCTCCGGAGACGTGGATTCCAAGGTCTGGGAAGCCCATTGCTCCGGATCGACGCCCTGCCTGAAGTTCGGCAGATACAGCAGCCTGACGGATACGCCGGTTTCCGCCTTGGTCTTATTGATGGCATCGTTGACCGACGCCGCATCGCCGCCCAGCAGGTTCTCCGTATCGGTGATGGAGTCGGTGATGGTCATCTGGGTCTCATCGTCCTGCGATGAGGCGTCCTGCGACGGGGTCGCGTCATCGGCCATGGCGGTGGGAACGATGGGGAGCGAAACGCCCCTTGAACCGGACTCCGGCATTACACCGACGACCGCCACGGCAAGCGCCAACGCCGCCAGGGCCACGGCGACGCGCCGCATCATCCGTGCGACCGACGCGCACCGGGACCGAGGTCTCGACACGCCGCCCATAGGCTGGACGCCGTCGACGAAAACGGCATCAGCCGCGGATTGCCCGCATCCGGGAGCCCCGAAGGCCCGACACGCAGCACCAACGTTTACCCGGGCACATTCGGCCACATCCGTCGACCGCACGACCCCATTCATTCGAATTGTCATATGCTCAACCTTAGCGGCCGTCCGGACCGTCGCCTCTCCCAACAGTTCCGGGTCTTTGACGCAGACCCGTCACCACCGACGAAAGGAACCATCATGCCGCAATATTCCGTGGATTCCGAACAGATCCAATCATCAAGCGCCGCCGTGCAGCAATCGGTTGAGCAAATCCGCCAAGCCGTGCAGGGCATGTACGCCAATCTCAACGCACTGCAGGGAGTCTGGCAGGGCGGCGCGGCAACGCAGTTCAGCTCAGTCGCGCAGCAATGGCAGGCAGCGCAGCAGCAGATGGAGCAGTCGCTCGAATCGATTCAGCAGGCGCTCGCACAGGCGTCGATGGTTTACTCCGACGCCGAGATGCAAGCCGCGCGCCTGTTCGCCGCCGGCTAAAGCGCATCCGGCAATCCGACGACCGCCAATATGCACAATGGTGGGGGTATGACCGCCACGCGGTCATACCCCC
>DBKS01000045.1:38800-95148 GCA_002298605.1 Bifidobacterium sp. UBA744
GCGTTCTGAGCCGGAGCAGCCTGCTTGGGCTCAGGCTTGTTGGCCACCACGGCCTCGGTGGTCAGGAACAGGCCGGCGATGGAGGCGGCGTTCTGCAGAGCGGAACGAGTCACCTTCACCGGGTCGGTGACGCCGGCGGCCAGCAAATCCTCGTATTCGTTGGTGGCGGCGTTGAAGCCCTGGCCATCCGGCAGCTCGCGGACCTTGTTGAAGACCACATCGCCGGACACGCCGGAGTTCTCGGCGATCTGCTTGATCGGGGCCTCGACGGCGCGGAACACGATGGCGGCGCCGGTGGCCTCCTCTCCGGTCAGCGAGGTAACGGCCTCATCGCTCTCGGCCTTCTTGGCGGCCTGCACGAGGGCGACGCCACCGCCCGGCAGCAGACCCTCCTCAATGGCGGCCTTGGCGTTGCGCACGGCGTCCTCGATGCGGTGCTTGCGCTCCTTGGCCTCCACCTCGGTGGCGGCACCAACCTTGATGACGGCGACGCCACCGGCCAGCTTGGCCAGACGCTCCTGCAGCTTCTCACGATCGTAGTCGGAATCGGTGTTCTCGATTTCGGAACGGATCTGGGCCACGCGGGCGTCGATGTCCTCCTTGGAGCCGGCGCCCTGCACGATGGTGGTCTCGTCCTTGGAGACGATGACCTTCTTGGCGTGGCCGAGCACGGACACGTCGACGGAGTCGAGCTTGAGGCCCAGCTCGTCGGACACCACCTGGGCGCCGGTGAGGATGGCCATATCCTGCAGCATGGCCTTGCGGCGGTCGCCGAAGCCGGGAGCCTTGACGGCGCAGGACTTGAAGGTGCCACGGATGTTGTTGAGGATCAGGGTCGGCAGGGCCTCGCCGTCAACATCCTCGGCGATGATCAGCAGCGGCTTGCCGGTCTTCATGACGAGCTCGGCGATGTGCACCACATCCTGCTGGCTGGAAACCTTGCCGGAGGTCAGAAGGATGTAAGGATCCTCGAGCACGGCGGTCTGGTCGTCGGCGTTGGTGACGAAGTACGGGGCGATGTAGCCCTTGTCGAAACGCATGCCCTCGGTGAAATCGAGGTCCAGGCCGAAGCGGTTGTTGTCCTCAACGGTCACGACGCCGTCCTGGCCGACCTTGTCCAGAGCCTCTGCGATCTTCTCGCCAACCTCGGGATCGGCTGCGGAGATCGTGGCGGTCGCGGCGATCTGATCCTTGGTCTCGACGTCCTTGGCGGCCGCGACGAGCTCCTTGACGATCGCGTCGGCGGCCTTCTCAATGCCACGGCGCAGGGCGATCGGGTTGGAGCCGGCAACCACGTTCTTCAGACCCTCGTGAACCAGAGACTGGGCCAGCACGGTGGCGGTGGTGGTGCCGTCGCCGGCGACGTCGTCGGTCTTCTTGGCGACTTCCTTGACCAGCTCGGCGCCGATGCGCTCGTACGGATCCTCGAGATCGATCTCCTTGGCGATGGAAACACCATCATTGGTGATGGTGGGAGCGCCATAGGTCTTGTCCAGCACCACGTTGCGACCCTTGGGACCCAGCGTGACCTTGACGGTGTTGGCGAGCTTGTCGAGGCCCGCGAGCATTCCCTGACGAGCTTCCTCGTCGTACGCAATGATCTTTGCCATTTTGTGTTCCTCCAACATGGCTTGAGTTAAGGTTTCCACTTCGTGGGGCCGAGGCGACGCCGCACGGCCGTCAGCTGCCGGGCGTTATCACTCTCACCTCTCGAGTGCTAACTCGGACATTAGCACTCCGACGCGCCGAGTGCCAACACCGCCCGGGCGTTTGCGCTTTGGGCAGAGTCCGCAATCGGACCCCACGCATACGGAACCACCCGGGCGACGATTGTCGAAAAAGACTGGATACGGCGCGGTTCAGCCGATTTTCACCGCTTTTGTCGCCTGCATGCCCTTCGGGGTCTTCTCGGCTTCATACTCCACCCTGTCCCCCTCGTTAAGGGTGCGGAATCCCTCGGCCTGAATCACGGAAAAATGGACAAACACGTCATCGCCGCCATCATCCGGGTTGATGAATCCATACCCCTTGCCAGCGCTGAAAAATTTCACAGTGCCCTGTGCCATACGTCACTCCTAATAACCATGAAGACATTCACCGGGACCGCGGGTTCCAACTACCTCCCGCTCCGCATCGGCGCCCCCTATTGTAAATAAGCGCAACAAAGAAACGCCGACGAATAAATCGCCGGCGTCGTTTTCCCCGCATGCTTTACGCCTGCGGACGTCACTTCATCAGCACCACGACGATCGGCGTGCCGATGCCGCCCGACTGGGCCACATTGCCGATGCCCAGTCGGCTGGCCACGTCCTGGGCCGTGGCCTTGTCGGCCTCGTTCTGATACCACACGGTGGACGCGTCGGGCAATGTGCTGCGATTCTGCGGATTCGACGCCGAGGCGTTGGCATAGCCGGCATTGGCCAGCGTCGTCACCTTCTTCGCCGCATATCCGTTCTGGGACGTCCCGTTGATAACGGTGATCTTCGCAGACTTGTTGACGACGGAGCTCGACGACGCCGAAGCGCTGGGCGACGCGGAGGCACTGGACGCCGAGGCACTGGGGGACGCCGAAGCAGAACCGGCCGTCGCGCCCGCGCCGACGCCCGAGGACGCCGCGGATGCGGTGGACGACGAGGACTGCGAAGCGACCGCGGCCGGGGATCCGGCGGACGTGGACGTGGCGGAGGCCACAGCCGACGAATCAGCCTGCCAGGGCATCCTGCCGTCCTCCAGGAAACCCGAGGTCAGCGTCCATACCACCAGACCGCACACGGCGGCCACCAGCACCACGACCGCATACGGCACCATGCGCGACCACAACGACTTCGGACCGCGGTGCACCCCCACGGGCCCCGCTGGCGGATTGTCGAACTCATCAGGCGTATAGCTCTGGCTGTCCATGAAGTCTCCTTCTCGTATATGACTACATGACAGTCTAGCCGTCCCCATCGCGAACCGACTCCTCCGGCATGTGAAGTCGTGTGGGAGCCACATGGATTCATGAATTACAGTGGTTTTCATGATCAAACCCTTGAGCGAGCTCGTCGATCCCGGCTGGGCGGCGGCACTGGCCGACGTCGAACCCAATATTCACCGCATGGGCGATTTTCTGCGCAATGAAATCAAAGAGGGTCGCCCCTATCTGCCGGCAAGCCACAATATCCTGAGAGCGTTCACCATTCCCTTCGATTCCATCAAAGTGCTGATCGTCGGGCAGGACCCCTATCCCACACCCGGCCATCCCGTGGGGCTGAGTTTCTGCGTGGCGCCGGACGTGCGCCCCCTGCCGCGCAGCCTCGTGAACATCTACACCGAGCTGGTCGACGACCTTCACGTCCCCATGCCGTCCAACGGCGACCTGACGCCGTGGACCGAACGCGGCGTGATGCTGCTCAACAGGTGCCTCACCGTCGGCGTGGGCCACCCCAACAGCCATCAGGGCAAGGGGTGGGAGGCCATCACCGAGGAGGCCATTCGCCAGCTCAACGCCCGCGTCGACCCAGCCACCGGACAGCCGAAGCCCCTGGTGGCGATTCTGTGGGGGGCGAAGGCCCGCAGCCTCAAACCGCTGCTCACCAATGCCGCCATCATCGAGTCGCCGCACCCCAGCCCGCTGTCGGCCCGATACGGCTTCTTCGGATCCCACCCGTTCTCACGCGCCAACGAGGCGCTGGCCGCCATGGGCGCCAGCCCCGTGAACTGGCAATTACCCTGACGGCGAAGCCCTCTCGCCAGGCCGCTCCAGCCACGGTCGCCGCCCTGTCCCGACCTGCTCCGAACGCCCGCGATCCAAGGCGAGTCCACGAACCTGCGGTATGGTGGGGGCATGGCCCTATTCACGAACCAACCACGCTTCACGCCGCTCCCGCCGACACCCGGCGCACCGGCACCATCTCCGACCCCGGCCTCCGCTCCGGCCTCCGCGGCGCCGGACAGCCTCACCGGAGACGATGTGGCGAGAGCCCGGCAACTGGCCGACCGGATCCGCTCGCGATTCGCCCACACCCTGATAGGTCAGGACAATCTTCGCGAATCCCTGATCGTCACCATGGTGGCCGGAGGGCACATCCTCATCGAATCGGTCCCCGGCCTGGCGAAAACCACCGCCGCGCAGACGCTGGCCACGTCGGTGTCCGGCACCTTCAAACGCGTGCAGTGCACACCGGATCTGATGCCGTCCGATCTGGTCGGCACCCAGGTGTTCAACTTCGCCTCGCAGAAGTTCTCCACGCAGATCGGACCGATCCACGCCAACTTCGTGCTGCTGGACGAGATCAACCGCTCGAACGCCAAAACCCAGTCGGCGATGCTGGAGGCCATGGCCGAAGGCGCCACGACGATCGGGGGCGAGCGCATCGCGCTGCCGAAGCCGTTTATGGTGATCGCCACGCAGAATCCCATCGAGGAGGAAGGCACATACAACCTGCCGGAAGCGCAGATGGACCGCTTCGCCATGAAGGCGGTGATGACGTATCCGTCGGCCGACGAGGAGGCCCGGATGCTCGCCATGCTCACCCAACGCGGTTCGGACACGCCCGATCTCGCGTCGCTGACGGCCGAACGCATCTCCACGCACGACGTGGAGTTTCTGCGCGCCTGCGCCAAACGCGTTCACGTATCGGACGCGATTATGAAATACGCGGTGGATCTGGTCGCCACCACTCGGGGCGCGGGCTCGCATCCGATGCAGGGCCTGTCGTCGCTGGTGAGGCTGGGCGCCTCGCCGCGTGCGTCCATCGCCCTGGTCCGCATCGGTCAGGCAAACGCGCTGCTCGCCGGACGCGACTACGTAATCCCCGAGGATGTCAAGCAATACGTGCATGAGGTGCTCAGGCACCGCATCCTGCTCACCTTCGAAGCGCTGGCGGACGGCGTCACGTCCGATCAGATCATCGATAACGTCGTCGCAACCGTACCCGTCCCATGATTCCCAACTCACTCACCAGTTCTCATACCGACGATCCGATCCGGCGAAAGATCGAGGCGCTGGGGCACAAGCTCTCCCTGCCGACCGTCTCGCGCGCGCTTGGCGTGCTGGAAGGTGAGCACGCCTCGCGTCGGCGCGGCGGAGGGGACGAGTTCATGGACATCCGTCTGTGGCAGCCGGGCGACGAGGCTCGCCTGATCGACTGGCGCACCAGCGCGAGAAACGGCAGGCCGATGGTGATCGACAAGGAACGGCCCGCCACATCATGCGTGTGGATGCTGATGGACGTCGGCCGCGAAATGACCGGGAGCTGCACCAACGGCGAACGGGCTTGGCAGGTGGCGGCGAACGCGCTGCGTATGTTCGCGACCCTTTCGCTTCGCCGCTCGGACGACATCTCCCTGATACTGGCCGACGCCGCCTCGATCACCCGCATACCCTTCAACGGCGGGTTCGCGCGATTCGAGCATACCTTGGACCAGGCATTGGAGCGACGCTGGGACCAGCCTCGCAACATCGATGCGCTGCTGGACTATGCGCAGCGCATCAGAGACCGCTCCGCGCTTCTGGTGCTCGCCACGGACGAAACCGCGCTACGGGAATCGCACGTACAGGCGATCCGGCTTCTGGCGCAGATGCATCCGCTGGTGGTGGTGGACGTGTCCGTGGCCAATCCCTTCGCGCTCAAAGCCACCGGCGCATCCGTCATCGACGCGCCGGGACGGCGCGGGGTGCCGGCGTTCATGGCGCGTTCCAAGGCGGCCGACGAGGTCGCCACCCATCGCGAATACCTTGCCGCCGCACTGCAGCGGGAACTGGCGCACTGCGGGTCCACGATGATCCGCTCCGACTCCAGCGAAGGCATGTTCGACGCCTTCGTCGCGCTGGTATCCACCACGCTGTCCCGTTCCACGCGCAATCGGCTTCGGGCCGCCCCCGCGCTGACGATGGTCGGTGATGCCCGATGACGTATTCGCCAATGAGACTTGTCTCACAATCCGTTGCGCTTGACGTTTCCTCGCTGCGGACCGCAGGCGCCTTCGGATTCCCCACGCGGTACGTGACGCTGTGCGCCGTTTTCGCCGCAATCGCCGTCGTCGCGATCGCATCGGCCGTGGTGCTGTCGAGGCCACGGCGCGCGCAGCCGCGGACGACGGGCGCCCATTCCAGCCAGAACGAACGCCTGCGGTGGCATCAGCGCATTCAGGATGTGGTGCGACGCAACGAAGCGGGGGAACTGAGCCGGGTCGACGCGTTCAACGCGCTGGCCGAGATCGCCCGCGCCTACGCTTCGGCCACATCCGGGCATGACATGGCCGCCCACACCCTCGCCGATTTCAACGCCATGCCCCGCCCATCCGCCAATCGGGAGGGAGTGGATCTGCTGCGTCAAACCATTGCGGCGCTGTACCCGCCGGAATTCGCCAGCACCGCGTCAAACCGCCAGGCCAAGGACACCACGGTCCGGCAGGCAGCCGAATGGGTGTCGAATCTGGTGGAAAGGTGGCGTCCATGACCATGATCCAATGGCAGTGGCCGTGGGCGATCGCCGCGGCGGTCGCGGGCATCGCGGCCATCGTCGCGCTGACGCTGCTGTGCTCGGCGTGGAGGGACCGGCATGCCAGTCGCGACCGGTCCGGCCACGACGGCACCAGCGTTGAGGTGTGGAGCATGGACGACGATTTCGCCGGCGAGGAGGCGTCGCGCCTGCTGAGACAATGGCGCACCCTGACGCGTCTGGCCGCCATCCTGCTGGCGGCGCTGCTCGCGCTGACCACGCTGCTGATGGGCCGCCCGTCGACCGTGGACGCGCAGACCGAGCACAGCGAGACGCGCGACATCGTGCTGTGTCTGGACGTATCCGGCTCCGCATTGCCGTATGACCGCGAAGTGATCGCCACATATCTTGATCTGGTGCGCAATTTCCAGGGCGAACGCATCGGGCTGAGCATTTTCAACTCCACGTCTCGCACGGTGTTCCCGCTCACCGACGATTACGATCTGGTCACGGATCAGCTCAATCAGGCGAACGACCTGCTCAAGGGAGTGCAGACGCAGGACGACATCAACAATATGAGCGACGCCGACTATCAGAAGGTCTCCGACTGGCTCTCCGGCACGCAGAACCGCAAGCAGGCCACGTCGCTGATCGGCGACGGGCTGGTCAACTGCGCGGCGATGCTGCCCGGATTGGCGGCCGCGGACGGCGATTCGGCGGCCCAATCCACAAACCGCAGCGCATCCATCGTGCTGGCCACCGACAACGTGGTGTCCGGCACGCCCACCTATTCCCTCGAACAGGCGCTCGACGTGGCCGGCAGCGCGAATATCAGCGTCGACGGCCTGTACGCGGGACCCACGCAAAGCATAGGAGACGAGGCGAGCACCGAAATGCAGTCGCTGATCGAATCGCATGGCGGCATGTTCGTCGCCCAGCGCACGCACGAATCGGTCGGCGACCTGGTTCGGCGAATCGAAAGCCGCCGCACCGAACAAACCCAGCGGGGCAAGCGGTCCAGCCTGGTCGACATCGCGACGTGGCCGACGCTGATCCTGGCTCTGGCGTTCGCCGGATACCTCATCATGGCCGGGAGGTTGAGGCGTTGAACGACTTCACCTTCTCCCCCGCTCTTGGATGGGTCGCGGGTCCGGTCCTCGCCTTCCTGCTGACGGCAATGGCCGTGGCATATGCGGTGTGGTTCGTCAGGCATCGCCGCACCATGGACGCCACGGTCGTCGATTGCGCGCGCCGTGTGCTGATAGCCCTGGTGCTGGCCATCATGGTGATGACTCCGGGCACGGCCACCACCACCACCAGCCATGCGGTGAACGCCACCGACGTGTTCGTCGCCGTCGACGTCACCGGATCGATGGCCGTTCAGGACGCCACCTATGGATCGGATCAGCAGATCAGCCGACTGGACGCCGCACGCGCCGCGGTGCATGACGTCACCGCGCTCTACCCCGACGCGAGTTTCGCCGCCGTGAGTTTCGGCGCCACCGGAAACCTTGACGTCCCGCTCACACCCGACGCACAGGCCCTGTCCAACTGGGCGGACACGCTGCGCACGGAACCGACCGGTTCGTCGGCGGGATCGAATCTGGACGCGCCGATAGACCGTCTGCTGCTCAGTCTCAAGGCCGCACGCGAGCGGCATCCGGACGACTCGATCCTCCTGTATCTCATTACGGACGGCGAACAGACCAGCAGTCAGACGCGCCGCACCTATTCGTCGTTGCGCAACTATCTCGACGACGCATTCGTGATCGGCGTCGGATCCGTCGAGGGCGGGCAGGTGCCCCGCTCCTCCGACGCCCCCGCCGGCGCGCAGTCAACCAATGATTGGGTCACCGACCCGTCCACCGGTCAACCGGCCATTTCGAAAATGGACGAGGGAAACCTGACCGCCATCGCCGATGAACTGTCGGGCACCTACGAGCACGCCGACAGTTCCCATACGCTCAAATCCGGCGCATCCTCCAAAACCTCCACAGCATATCGGCTGACGACCACCGCCAAGGAGCGCACCCGCGTGACCCCGCTGATCTGGCCGTTCACGATTGCGTTGACCGTCTTGCTGGCCTGGGAGGCGGGCGCCTGGATCACCACGTCAAGGAGGCTGCTATGAGCCCTTCAGCCGCGCACGAACCGTCAGTCGGCGCGCTTGACCCCGCCGTGAAGGCCTCCGGCGACGACAAGCGGCCTCCACGCGCCTCGCTGGCCACGCGCATAGCGATCGCCGCCATCGCCACCGCCGCACTGCTTGCGGCCGCTTGGTCCGCCATGACGGCGATCACATCGGCGCAGTACGACACCGCGACCGATGCGCTGAACGCGAATCTCGCCACAGCCGCCGGCGACGACGTCGATTTGAGCCAGCTCAGAGCCTCGCAACAGCAGGTCGACGACCAGTTTCGCGGCATCGAGCGGATGACGCGCCTTGTGCCCGCCTCGCTGTCCTCGGCCATTTCGACGAATGCGGACGCGTCTCGCCGACTCAGCGCCATAGTCGACGCCGCCCTGAACCAGCAGCGCGACGGCAGCTCCGGCGGCGGACAGCAGCAGGACCAGTCCTCCGATCAGACGGATCAGCAGAACCAGCAGACAAACCCCGAACTCAGCGACGAACAGCGTCAAAAAGTCCAGGACCTGATCGAGCAGAACCGCCGCCTGGCCGCAACCTCCTCTCCCACCGCCTCCAGCACCGGCACCCCGTCCGCCCCCAGCGAACAATCCAGCGTCAAACCCTGGTGACGATCGGCGGTATGCCGGCGTTCATCCACATTCGACCACATTCGCGCCCCGATTGGCCCCACGCATCCGCCCATGATGCGATGGGAGCATGAACATGACTCTTGACGCCTCCCACTGCCGCTGCCATTCGATGGCGTTGACCACGCGCGAGCTCGTCGAGCGCCTGATACGCCGCAGCGAAGACGCGCTCGACCATTCGCAGACCGCGGCAAGCCACGCCAAAACCGTGATCTGGGACGGTGCGGCCGCGGCATACTACCGCACCACGCTCGATGTCGCCTTCAGCGAGGCGGGACTGCTGCGAGACAACCTCGGCACGCCGCGCCAGCTGGCTTGGAGATGAACCATGGAATGGCAGGTTTCCTCAACGATCCACGGCGGACCGGCGCGGTCCTCCGCGGAGCTTGATTCGTTTCAGCATTTCGCGCTGACGCTTGAGCGCGCCGCGCAGGATCTCGAGTCAACCGCCGCGGCCTGGCGCAATGGGCACGCCGAAATCGACCACCACTCGAGGTGCCTGCCCTGGTGCCCCTCAGCTCGAGGGGTTATGGAACCGGGGCATGAGCGTGTGGCATATCCGAATCTTGAGCTCGCCGCACTCAACCGCGCCCAGCAATTCGAGCGTCTCGCCGACCGGTTCCGAACGACCGGTGACCTTCTGACGCGTGCGCATTCCCTGTATTCCGAAGCCGACGCGACGGCAAGCCGCATCGTCACCGAGCTCATCCAATTGAGCTGCTCGGCGTTTCCGGCGCAGACGTTCGGCATTGCCGGGCTGATCGCCGCCGGAGCCGCGGTGACGGGCAGCGTTGCGGAGGGACGGGTCAACCCGATCCATGCGCTCACCTCCACGGCATGGATGCAGGAGGGGCTTATGAGCGGCCTCGGCGCCATAGTCGGAGGCAAGGGGAGAACGGCTCCGCTGCTCGGCCCGGCCTCGACGAACGAGCTCAACATGGGGGCCGGCACGGTGGCCAAGGTCAGCGCCGAAGTCTACAACCAATTCCAGGGCAATGTGCTCGACGTCGACCGGATTGAACCCAGGCGCGCCTTTCTCGACGCGCCGCGCACCATCGAACAGGCCATGGCCAATCTGGAACGGCTCGGCAAGGAGCGCCTCGGCAAGGGCGAAGGCGGCACAGGGCTCGATTACGGGACCGTGGCCATCCAGCGTTTCGAGCGCGATGACGGCTCCACCAGCTGGCTGGTCACGATTCCCGGCACCGACGGCAAACCGGATTCCCCGTTCGGCTGGCCGCAGAACGTGGAGCTTATGAGCGACGATCCGACCCAGCGCATGAATGCGGACAGCGCCCGCATGGTGGCCGACGCCATGAGGCAGGCCGGGATCGGCGCCAACGAGCCGGTCGCGCTCATCGGGCATTCACAGGGAGGCATCGTGGCGGCGACATTGGCATCCGACCTCAAAGACGACTACAACTTCAGCCATGTGGTGACATGCGGCTCGCCGGTGGCCAACCACCCCATACCGCAGCGCACATGGGTGACCAGCGTGGAAAACGCGGACGAACTGGTCTCGAATCTCGACGGGGCGAGAAACCCCCGTCGTGACACATGGCTCACCGTCCGGGGAACCGTGACCGCCGGAGCGGCCAGTCCGGCCAAGCCCTTCACATCGACCACCGTCACCGGCGCGCATGGCGCCAAAGAGCTCAGCCACGGCATGAACTATCTCACAGCCGCATGGCGCAACGCATCCTCGCTGGGCTCAAGCAGCCTTGAACGCCACGAACGGCATTTCAGCTCATTGGTGGCCGGCGAACTCAAGGAAACCTCCTACTACCGCGGCCGTATGGCTCGCGGAACCACCATCGCGCCGGAGGCCACCGGCACGGCAGTCAAGCCGCATGCCGCGTCAGTCGACTCACCCGGCCCCTCGACCCGCCGCTGAGCGCGACGGCGCCGACAACCCCTCCCCCCAATCGACCCGCCGGTTCACGGCAGGAAGTAGTCTTAAGTCCATGAAGCTCACCGATATTACCCCCGCAATTGCTCTGACTCCACTTGACGGCCGCTATCACAAGGCAACGGCCCCCCTCGTTGAATACCTCAGCGAGCCGGCGCTGAACCGCGAGCGCATGCGTGTCGAGGTCGAATGGATGATCCTGCTGGCCAACGGATTCGAAGGCAACGGCAACCGGCCCATCATCGAAGGCGTCAAGCCCTTCTCCCCCGCCGAGCAGGCCTTCCTGCGCGCCATCCCCGAAGATTTCGGCGCCGAGGGCATCGCCGCCCATGCCGCCCACGAAGCCGTCACCCATCATGATGTGAAGGCCGTCGAATACTACATCGACGATCAGATCGACAAGGCGCCGGCGGAGCTCGCCAACATCAACGACGCGCTCAAAACCCTGGTGCATTTCGCCTGCACCTCGGAGGACATCAACAACCTTTCGATTGCCCGCTGCGTCAAGAACGCGATGGAGCAGGTGTGGACGCCCGCATTCAGGGGCATCGTCGACCATCTGGCGGCCAAGGCCGACGAGTACCGGGACATGCCGCTGCTGTCGCTGACCCACGGCCAGCCCGCCACGCCGACCACACTCGGCAAGGAGCTCGCCGTCTACGTCTACCGCCTCAACCGCCAGCTCAGGCACATCAACGACCAGGAGTACCTTGGCAAGATCAACGGCGCCACCGGCACCTTCGGCGCGCATCTGGCCGCCTGCCCCGATGTCGACTGGATCGCGGTGTCGCGCGAATTCGTCACCAACCGCATGGGCCTGACATGGAACCCGCTGACCACTCAGATCGAAAGCCACGACTGGCAGGCCGAGCTGTACTCCACCATCAGCCACGCCAACCGCATCATGCACAACCTGTGCGTGGACGTGTGGATGTACATCTCACGCGGCGTATTCGCCCAGGTGCCGGTCAAGGGTGCCACCGGCTCGTCCACCATGCCGCACAAGGTCAATCCGATTCGGTTCGAGAACGCCGAAGCGAACTTCGAGCTCAGCTGCTCGCTGCTCGACACGCTGTCCGCCACCCTGGTGGAATCGCGCTGGCAACGCGACCTGACCGATTCGACCACGCAGCGCAACATCGGCTCCGCCCTTGGATACAGCCTGCTCGCATTGACCAACCTCGCCGGCGGCCTCAACTCCATCCATCCCAGCAAGCTGGCCATCGACCACGAGCTCGATACCAACTGGGAGGTGCTCGGCGAGCCCATCCAAACCGCCATGCGCGCCTGCGAGCTCAGGGGACTGCCCGGCATGGACAAGCCGTATGAAAAAGTCAAGGAGCTGATGCGCGGTCACGAGATCAGCAAGGAAGCCGTCGAGCAATTCATCGACCAGCAAAGCTTTGACGACGAAACCGCCGCCAGGCTCAAGGCGCTCACCCCGGCCACCTACACCGGCTTGGCCTCCAAGCTCGTCGACTTCGACCGCTGACATCAGCCACAACGCCCCATGGCAGATATTCCCGCAGCGGTCTCTGACACGCCGCCACGACGCGTCAGAGACTCCTTTGACGCGATACGGATCGTGATGTCCGCACTGCTCATCGCCGTAGTGCTGATCGCCTCGGTATACATGAGAGGCCTGTCAAGCGGCGTGGAACACGACGTGCATCAGGTTTCCAGCCTGGTCGCATGGCTGGGCGACGTCCCCTCGCTGCTGATCACGCAAACGGCCACGCTGGTTATTCTGTGCTCGGTGATCATCCAAATCATCCTCAACCGAGAATGGCTCCAGGTGATCAGCTCGCTACTGGCGCTGATCGTCGGCTACGAGGCGGTATGGATACTGTCCGCGGCGCTGAGCGCATGGGGGTCCCAGGCGCTCATATCGGCCCTTTGGTCTGTCACCAGCGCCGGCCGCGGCGGCCTGTTGCCAGACATGTACGCGGCCGCCGCGGCGTTCCTTACCGCCGCGGGGCCGAAAAAACTCCGTTCCACCGTCCGATGGGGATGGAACCTGCTGTTCGCCGTCGCCATCATATTGGTGGCCTTCTCCACGAACTCCCTTGGCGGCGTGCTGGTGTCGCTTGCGACCGGGCGCATCGTAGGCCTTGTGGCCAAACTCGCCATAGGCGTCCAGAACAAAGGCGCTTGGGGCTCCGCGGTGGTGGACGCACTCACCACCGTCGGACTCGACGTGCGCACCCTGACCCGCCGCGAATCCTCAGACGACGATCCGAACACGCCCGCCGCCGATCTGGCCGATGACCTTACGCAGGCCTCCCGCCTGTACGACGTCGAGGATCACGACGGGCGCACGTACATCGTCTCCGTTCTGGATGCGCAGGCATATGCCTCGGGTTATCTCGCGCAATTGTGGCAATGGATCAAATTCTCCGGAATCTCGGTGCGGCGGGACCGCTCGGTTGCCGATTCCGTCCGCCATCATCAGGCCATGCTGCTCGCATTGCGCAATACGGGCCTGCCGGCCATGCGCCCCTACGCGGTTGCCGAGCAGGGAGAGTCGGCGATGCTGGTATTGGACGCGGCAACCGCACTGAGGCCTCTGGGCGATGCCACGCCCGACGACGCCGATCTCGCCGGATACGTCAGATACATGGACGCAGCACAGCGTCGCGGGCTCGCGCATCATGCCATCACGCCGAAAACCCTGGCATTCGACGGCGACGGCCGGCCGGTTATCGCCGGATGGCAGACCGGCGACGCCGCGAGTTCACAGGCGAACATCGCCATTGACCGCATCCAACTGCTGACGGTGCTGGCGTCCCTCAGCGACGTGCGACGCACCATCGCGGCCGCCCGAACGGTATGGAGCGACGACGAGCTCGCCAAGCTGGTGCCGTTTGTCCAACGGGTCGCCATCCCCTCGGCCACGCGCACCAATCCGCTGTTCACCAACGGCGTGCTCAATGAACTGCGCGACGAGCTGCGCGCCCTTGTGGATGAGGAAGCCACCGCATCCATGCCACAGGTGACGCTGACGCGCTTTTCGCTGCGCTCATTCGTCGCCATCGCCCTGCTCGTGGTGGCACTGCTGGTGATCGTCACACAGCTGAACATGGAACAGGTGATTGAGGCGGTGCGGGGCGCGAATCTGCGCATGGCCGCGCTGAGCTTCGCCTTCGGAATCATGACTTGGATGGGATCCGGCATCACGCTTGGATCATTCATCGACCGGAACAAGCGCAATTACATGGGCCTTGTCATGTCACAGGCGGCTTCCAGCTTCACGGCCGTGTCCATGCCGGCCGGCGTGGGCCCCGCCTTCGTCAACCTCCAGTTCCTGCGGCGCAGCGGCTACACCAATTCCATGGCCACCGCCATCATGAGCGCGGTGCTGGTGCTCCAGTTCCTCGCCACATTCCTGCTGATTGTCCTCATCGGTCTGTTCACCGGCAGCAACACCTTCTCGGGCGTGATTCCCACCAATACGCTGATTATGGTTATTTCCACCGTCGTCATGGCGGCAGGCGTCACGATGGCCATTCCCCCGATCCGCCGCCTGATACGCGCCAGACTGGTTCCGGTGATTGTCACCTACGCCCGGCAGCTCGCCACTCTGATGACACGCCCCCGACAACTGCTGGCGGGCGCTTTGGGGGCGCTCATCCAGACGTTCTCCTTCGGATTGGCGTTCTGGGCGGCGCTCATGGCGTTCGGGTGGCGCTCCAATGTGTTTGAAACCACCTTCGTGTTCCTCCTTGCCAACACGCTCGGCTCGGCGATCCCAACCCCCGGAGGCCTCGGCGCCGTGGAGGCGGCGCTGATGGCGGCGTTCTCCGCGACGGGAGTGCCGTCCGCCGTCGCACTCAGCGCCACACTCGTCTACCGCCTCGTCACCTACTGGCTGCGCATTCCGCTCGGAGCGCTCGCCATGAAGTGGCTGGATCGTCATCATCTCATTTAATCCAATGGGGACAACGCGGCGGAAAACGTGAAAAACGTTGAAAATGCGCCAAAATCGGAGGTTTTGCGCTATCATCGATGATGACCGATGGGTTCTCACGCTAATGAGGGAGCCCCCGACAGAAGGAATGCTTAACCATGGCATACAACAAGTCTGATCTGGTTTCCAAGATCGCTCAGAAGTCCAACCTGACCAAGGCCCAGGCCGAAGCCGCCGTGAACGCCTTCCAGGACGTCTTCGTCGAGGCGCTGCAGTCCGGCGAAGGATTGAAGCTCACTGGCCTGTTCTCCGCGGAGCGCGTCAAGCGCGCAGCCCGCACCGGCCGCAACCCGCGCACCGGCGAGACCATCAAGATCCCGGCTTCCTACGGCGTTCGCATCACCGCCGGCTCCCTGCTCAAGAAGGCCGTCGTCAAGTAAGCGCTTATGCGTATGGCGAAAGGGGTCGCGACAACAACGTCGTGGCCCCTTTCGCCATAGTTGCGGCATGCCCTCCCCTTCCTCCCCCGGACGCGATCGACTCGGCAAGACGACGATAATCGAGCGGGGGTGCCCCCCTTACGGACGTGACTGGCGACGTCACACGGTGCCGCGCTAGCCTCCATCGAGCCCTATTGTGGCAAACATCACAACTTTCGACGCTTACATGCGGCAAGAAACGACTGTCCACGATGGAAAAAGATTATTTTTGAAACGGCTAGGGAGCGAATATACACGTCCCTTAGCCGGACATCACATTCATAGGGAGGAAAACATGGCAATTCAAGACGATATTACAGGTGTACAGCACGTCGGCATTCCCTCCAAGGATCTCAACGTCACGCTCGATTACTATAAGAAGCTCGGGTTCAAGCAATTCGGCCCGTTCCCCTTTGACGAGGGGCGCAAACAGTGCGCATTCCTTCGGTTCGGGAATCTGACCATCGAAACCTGGACCGGCGACCCGGCGCCAATGCAGAACGGCGCCATCAATCACGTGGCGCTCAACACCCCTGACATCGAGAAAACCTTCGAAGATGCCAAGGCGATGGGCCTTGAACTCGTCGAGGGCTCGATCCAGTCCATCCCGACGTTCTGGGACAACGGCATCAAATACTTCAATGTGCTTGGCCCCAACCACGAAACCATCGAATTCTGCCAGATTCTCTGATCCGGAAGCAATCGAGTCTAAGGGGAAGTATGTCTGATACGACAACTGATACCAAGATATTCACCAAGCAGTCCGTCGGCATCCTGATGCTGTCGCTGCTGACCATGGCCACGGGCATCGTCTCGCCCGCGGCAAACGCGATCCGTGAATCGTTCCCGGAGATTTCACAGACCATGGCCGATCAGGTCGCATCCATTCCGTCGTTCGCGATGGCGGTGTTCATTGTGGTGTCGAGCTGGATCGTACGTAAGGTCGGCACCAAGAAAACAGTGCTCATCGGCCTGTGGATGGTCATCATTTCCACTGTGCTCTCGCTCGTCGCATGGAACATCTGGGTACTGCTCGGCGCTCGTCTACTGCTCGGCGCCGGCTTGGGAACCTACAACTCCCTGGCGGTAAGCCTCATCACCGTTTCATACCAAGGCGATCGGCAATCCAGGCTGCTCGGATGGCAAAACGCCTTCCAGGGCATTGGCGCGACGGTCGGTTCGATTCTTGTCTCGCTGCTGCTGCTCCTCAACTGGCATGCCGTATTCGCGATTTATCTGGTTGCCGTGCTTGTGCTGATTTTCTACCAGGCTCATGTGCCCGACATCCCGCTCGCCGGCGACACGGCGGAAACCGCGGATTCGAACGCCCCCACCACTACAAATTGGTGGGTTGTGGCCGGCAGCGGCGTCATGACGTTCGTGCTGATGACCTCATACATGGTCAGCGTCGTCAAGCTGCCCGAATACCTTAAGGTGTACGATATCGCCAACGCCTCGGTAAGCTCCCTGCTGATCGGCGCCATCAACTTCGTCGTCATCATCGCGGGCATCGCATACGGTCGCGTTTTTGCGGCATTGCGCTATCACACCATCACGCTGGCAACGGCGCTTATGGCGGTAGCCTATCTGCTGCTGGCACTGAGCCCGAGCCTGGTTTCCGCAGTGGTCAGCTGTGTCCTTATCGGCTTCGCATTCGGATTCTTCGTGCCATGGACCTTTGGCGCGGCCAGCAACGCAACGAGTGCGGCCAATTCCGACAATGTCACCAAGGTTATGATGGTGCTGAACAATCTGGCTAATTTCCTCGCGCCATTTACGGTGATCGCACTGTTGATGGGTCATGCGGCGAATAGCCTGACCACGGTATTCCTCAATGGATTCATCGTGCTGGTGGTTGTCCTGGTCATCGTAGTGGCACTTGCCTTCGTCAATGCGGCACGGTCAAGGAAGTAATTCCCCCAATGCCGGAAAATCCGGTCTTCGGAACCCCATCGGATCCGGAGACCGGATTTTTTATGCCCTTGCGGCCCTCATGACCTAGCCGAGCGCCGCCATCACCCTAAGATAGTCGGGTGTGGGGCGGGCGTTGAACGGGTCGAGCAGCTCGCAATCCTCACGCACCGGATGACCCAGCGTCACATGGGTCCAATCGCACGACCACTGAGCCCCCGATGCAAGCGCCGCGGCGACGAACGCCCCTCGCAAGGCGGCGCGCGTATTGGACGGCGGCGTGGCCATCGCCTGCGCGATCGCGTCCTCGCCCAGCAGAGTGCGCATCGCGCCATGTCGTCGCAACGACTCGACGACGGTTCCGTTGGCGATATCGTGGTAGTTGAGATCAAGCTGCATCAGACGGGCGGCGTCAAGTTGGGGATGCCGGCGGCGCATGGCCTCGATGAAACGCCGTTTGGCGGCCCAATCCACCCAGGTCGACAGCCGTTCCCACTGCCCGCTTTCCACGGTGTCCAGCGCCTGCTTCCACAATTCCAGCACCTGAGCGGCATCCGGAAGAATGCCGTCCATGGCATCGGCGTGACCGGCAACGAACCGTTGCGCCGCATTGAGATACACGCGCTGAATATCCAGCGCGCTGTATTCCCGGCGCACCGGGACGTCTTCGGACAGGGCGAGCTTTGCTTTTCCCGTCATATCGCGACTCACCGTTTTGATCGCCTGTCCCGGATCGGCCAGCGCACATGACGCAAACGGCGACATACCACCCGAACGCTGGTGCTCTTCGATCACGCACAGCACCAGATGCGTGGTGGCGAGTTTCATCCATGTAGCCACCTGAGACCGGTTGGAGTCTCCGACGATCACATGCAGACGACGAAATCGGTCCGCGTCGGCGTGGGGTTCGTCCCGCGTGTTCACCATGGGCCGCGACCGCGTGGTGGCACTGGAAACCGCGTCATCAAGAAAATCCGCCCGCTGAGTGAGCTGGAAGGCGCCCTGCTCGTCAATCCTGCCGGCCCCGCAGAACAGCGGGCGGGTGACGAGAAATGGAATGAGCTCGCGCTCGATGGTTTTCAACGACACCGAGCGACGGACCAAATAGTTCTCATGGCACCCGAATGAATGGCCTTCGGAGTCGACGTTGTTCTTGAACACATGCACGGCGGCCTGCTCGCCATAAAGCCGTCTGAGCCGCTGTTGGGCGTCTCGGGCGAGGCTGGCCATCACCCGTTCCCCGGCCATGTCCTGCAGCAATGCCGTCATGGGGTCGCGGGCCTCGGCCGTGGCGTACTCGGGGTGCGATCCCACATCAAGGTACAGCCGCGCCCCATTGGACAGGTACGTGTTGGTGGAACGGGCCTGGGACACGACCGGCTGGAACATCATCATCGCCACCTGACCGGCGTCGCATGGCTTGTCGGTACCGGTCACCGACACGCCATATTCGGTTTCTATGCCGAAAATGCGTGAATAGTCATGATCATGCTCATGGGAGGTGGCCGATGCGCCCGACTTGTCGCCGGCGACTTCCACGGAATCGGAGGCACGCTCCACCCGCAACTGGGGCATCACTCGCCGCCCTTTTGCACAAAGCGGTTCACGTACTCCTCCGCATTGGTTTCCAACGTGGATTCGATATCGTCAAGCACCGCATCGAGATCGTCAAACTGATCGTCCGTCTGCTTGTCGACGCGCTCGACCCGCGTCTGCTCAGCCTCGACGCGATCGCTATGCTGCCGCGATTCCTGCTGCTGTGGCATATCGTCCCTCTCTTTCTGCGCATACTTGCGCGCATGGTGGCAATTCCATTCCCCGGCCTGCGCAAACTGCCGACCAGGCACGACTCACATCACTGCTTGGGCATGAGATATTGCTGCAAATCGTCGATGATCAGACCATTGGAGGCGACCACGTCATTGTCCTTGTTCCAATGAATGTCATCGCCGTTCCACTGGCTCAGGCGACCCTGGGCCTCCCATACGACCACGGCGCCGGCCGCGACGGCGGGAATGTCCCATGAATGCAGCATCGGTTCGAAATACGCATCGTATGTGCCGTCGGCGACCTTGCACAGGTCCAGCGAGGCGGGCCCCACACGCTTCACATCGGCGGGTTTGCCGGCAATCGCCGACACGGTTTTCAGCGCGCGTTCGGATTCCCTGGGAAAATACGACATGCCAAAGCTCACCACGGAGTCATCCAGCGTGGGGGTGATGGAGGGAACCACCTTCTCGCGCTTCTCCCCGATCGGGGTGTTGCGAATGCGAATCGCGCCATTGCCGCGCGCCGCCACATAGGTCAGCCCCAGCGCGGGGGCATGCACCACGCCGACGATCGGCTTGGCCTCACCGTGCTCGTCCACCTCGAACAGCGAAATGGTCACGGTCCACTCGGACATGTTACGCATGTAGTTGATCACGCCATCGATATGCCCCACGCACCAATACCGGCCACCGGGCTTGAGATGGCCGGATTCGTCCTCCCAGAATCCGTCGAATGGCTCGACATTCGCCAGGCGATTGCGGACGAAGCGAATCAGCAGATCGTCCACATCCGAAGTGAACTGCCTGCGGCTGCGCGGGATGGACACCATCTTGAGATCGTGGGGATTGACCTGCTCCTGCAGGGCATGCTTGCCGGCTTCAACGGCCGCGTCCACCGCCCTCAACGCCAATGTACGACATTCCATACTTGCTCCATGTCCTTTTGCTGATTGCCGATAATGAGCTATGCTGCGTCATCCGTGCCGAGATCCCCTGATGACCTCGGCCTCTTTTATGCCTGTATCGTATCCGTCGTCATACCCACGGCAGATTGTACCTTCTTCCGTGCAACGCGCCAAGTAATCAGCTCAGGGATTTCAACAATTCCACGGCTGACGACGAGCGCGACAGGGCGTCTGCGCAGGCGTCCCGGCCGAACGCGCACGGATCGGCCATATCAAGGCTCAGGCTGTCCGATCCGCCCGCCCGCACCGTCAGATGAGTCCATGAAACGGCGATCGTCTCCTCCGGGAACCGCCGCACCAGCTGTCCACGCAACCAGGCGCGTGTATCGACGGGCGGCTCGCCGACCGCATGGTCCACTGCCGCCGCATCGAGCACATGCTCGCTGCGTGGCTCCATCCTGGCCCAGACGGAGGTGCGGGGGTCGAGCGCGGCCCATCCCAAATCCACCGCCTTCAGCTTCGGACTCGACCAATCCAAGCCCGCCTTGCGCCGCAGACGCTCCAGCAGCTGCCACTTCGCCAGCCATTCCACCCGGGATGCCTCGGCGCTCATCGCCATACGCTCGGTGTCATCGGCATGCCGGATGGCCGCCACGTCGGCGAGCGCCTGCCCCCACATCGCCATCACGGATGTGGTCGAGCGGTCGGGCCATACCGGTTCGCCGGTGGTGTCGGTGCCGTACACCACCGCGGCGGCCGCATACACGGCGGCGCGCAGACGAACCTGCATCATCCACGCGGTGGCGGTTCCGCCAGCCTGCAGTTCAAGTGGCTTGGACAGCGTCAGGTCATGGGACACCGTGTGCATGGCCTCCACCGGATCGGCAAGTTCAAGGGATGACAGCAGCGCCCCCATGTCGACCCCGCCCTCGTCGGCATGTTCCAGCAGCCACAGCAGCATGCTGGTAACGCCAAGCTTCAGCACTTGGGGAACTTCCATGCGGTTGGCGTCGCCGACGATCACATGCAGGCGCCGCCACGATTCGGATTCGGCATGCGGCTCGTCGCGCGTGTTGACGATCGGACGGTCGAAGGTGGTTTGCAATCCGAGCTTGGCATGGATGTAGTCTGCGCGCTGACTGAGTTGGAAGCCGTCGCCTTCGCTGTGTTCGCCCAATCCGACGCGGCCGGAACCGGCATAGATCTGGCGCGAGACAAAATGCGGGATCATCAGGGCGGCCACGGTGTCGAACGGCACGTCGCGACGCATCAGATAATTCTCGTGCGTGCCCCAGCTGGCTCCCTTGCCGTCCACGTTATTGCGGTGCAGCACAATGCGGCATCCGGCCGTCTCGCTCGCCCGCCGCGCGGCCGCCTGCATCATCACGTCGCCGGCATGGTCCCACGCCACCGCATCGAAGGGGTCCCGGGTTTCCGGCGCGGAGTACTCCGGATGGGCGTGATCCACGTAAATGCGCGCGCCGTTGGAGGCAAGCACGTTCGTGATCTGCAGCTGCGGGGAGTCCGTCAGCATGTCCGGCCGCGCGGAGGCGCGGTTCAGCCGATGTCCCCTCATGTCGTTCACCGGATCCTCCTGCCGATAGTCCCATCGAATATGGCGGGTGCGCGGGGCGGAGGCGCCGTCAACCACGTCGAAGGAGAGTCTGACCGGGTTGTATCGATCCTGTCCCACAGCCGAAACCGCATATTCGGTTTCGGTGCCCATCACACGCCGTACGCTCATTGCGTTCCTTCCTCACTGCTGTTCGTGGCTGTCGCCGCGGTCTTCGGAAACCGGGTCGCCTACCGTTTCGACGTTGGCTTCGACGTTGGTTCGATGCGCACCACGCGGCCGTTCTCCAACCCGGTGATGCGGGACCATTGGGCTGGATCCGTGGTGCAGATGGCATCGGAGGTCTCGCGGAACTCCTCCTCGACGGCACGGCCGAACAGACCCGCGTCAAGCGCCACGTCGCTTCCGGACTCGATGGACGCCTTGACGGCCTTCGTCTTCGCCCGATCGACGATGTTCTTCAGGGTCGCGCCGGAGATCACATCGGAGAAGTACACCGACGACCAGTCGCCGTTCTCGCTCTGCACGTCGCAGACATGACGTCGATCCTCGCGAGCGAAGACATCCCGCACAATCAGCGACACCAATGCGCCGGCGTTCAGCAACGGCGCCAGAGGCAACGACGACGTGATGTAATGGCGCAGAATCGACCCGGCCTGCGTCTCGTCGGGCCGATCGATGCGGATCTTGACGTCCAGCCGTCCCGGCCTCAGCACCGCCGGATCGATCATGTCCACACGATTCGACGCGCCGATCACCATCACGTTGTCAAGGCTTTCCACGCCATCGAGCTCGGCGAGGAACTGCGGCACAATGGTGGTTTCCACATCCGAGGAGACCCCCGAGCCCCGGGTGCGCAGCAGCGAGTCCATCTCGTCGATGAACACGATCACCGGCCGCCCGTCCGCCGCGCGTTCCCGGGCGCGATCGAAGATCATGCGGATCAGTCGTTCGGACTCGCCCACATACTTGTTGAGCAGTTCCGGACCCTTCACCGACAGGAACACGCCGTCCACTCCGGGCGTGGCGTCCGACAGGCTGTGGGCCACGGCCTTGGCGATCATGGTTTTGCCGTTGCCGGGAGGACCGTACAGCAGTATGCCCTTGGGCGGCCGCAAATCGAACCGGCGGAACAATTGGCGGTGACGGAACGGCAATTGCACCGCGTCGCGAATGCGTTCGATCTGATCGTCGAGCCCGCCGATGTCGTCAAAGGTGACGTCTGGAGCCTCCTCGAGCACCAGATCGGCGTCCTCTTCGGACGGCAGCGACTCCAAGGCGATCATGCCATTGAGGTCCACCACCACCTTGTCTCCGCGCTTCACCGAAGCGGTGGCCAACGCGGAGGACCGCCGCACCACACTGATGGTTCCCGACGGATCGCGGACGGCCAGTCTGGCGGGGTCCAGCACCTGATCGACCAGACGAATCGGACCGGTGAAAGGCATGTCCCGCGCCTCGACCAACACCATCGACTCGTTCAGCAGCACCGTCTGGCCGCATGCCAACCGCGCGGCGTTGACATTCGGGGCGATCGGCACCACCATATGCCGCGCCCCGTTGATCACCTCGGCGCTGGCGTGCTGCACGCCGTCGTCATCCACCGTCACCTGATCGACTTTCACCATAATGGCAAAGGTCTTCGGGGGCCGCGCAAGCTGGGCGAGCTGCGTTTTCGCCTTGCCGAGCTCCTGACTGGCCCTGGTCAGCGCATTCGCCAACGCATGGTTCTTCTCGCGCAGACGATCGAGCTGTTGGGCCAACTCCTCCCGAGATGCGGATCGCCGGTCGTCATCATCGGGATTCGCCGCGCTGGTATCCATACGATTGTCCTTTCCGCTCGTTCCGATCGTCTCACTCCCCCGCACCGGGTTTCGGCCCATCGGCGCGGGCAGTCACCACAGTACGCACTTTGCGCGCAACCCACAGCACAATGACCACAATTACGGCAGCGATTACCAGATCCTCGAACGCATCGAGCGCCCCCTGGATCGAGCACCACCGCTCACCGAGCCCGTAGCCCACGGAAATCAGCACGGTGTTCCAGACGGCGGATCCAAGGAACGTCCATCCGGTGAACCGCCAGAAATCCATGCCGTTGAACCCCGCGGGAATGGAGATCAGCGAACGCACCACGGGAATCACGCGCCCAATGAGCACCGACCATGTGCCGTATCGGGTGAACCATGCGTCCGCCCTGGCGATGTCGCGACGGCTCACTCCGGGGATTTTGTCGGCGGCCCGCCGGATGCGGCGCAATCCCACCCAGCGCGATATGCCATACAACAGCCACGCGCCGGCCAGCGAGCCGATGGTCGCCCAGGCAATCGCCGAAGCCAACCCGAATGCGCCACGGGACGCGGTGAAACCGGCTAACGGCAGAATCACTTCGGAGGGAATGGGTGGAAACACGGATTCCAGCGCAATGGCGACCCCCACCCCCAAGCCGCCGACTCGCTCCATCAGCCATACCAGCCAATCGGTGATGGCCGCGATCAGTCCCGTTCCAGTCGTGCAAAGTTCATGCATTAGGCCATTGTCCCAAGGTTTTTCGACAATCATGGGTATGTCTGCAGAAATCTCACAGCCTTTTGACGAGTGCCAACCCCAAACGAACGAAACAGCCCCCACGCTCAGCCGACCCGGACTGTTGGTGATGGATGTCGATTCCACGCTGATCGACGAAGAGGTTATAGACGAATTGGGCGTGATTGCGGGCCGTGGGGAGCAGGTCACCGCGATCACCACGCGCGCGATGAACGGCGAACTGGATTTCCTTGAGGCTCTGAGCGCCCGGGTCGGGCTGCTGAGGGGCCTGCCCTCCACGGTGTTCGACCAGGTGTATGAGCACCTGCATTTCACCCGAGGGGCATTGGAGCTCATCGGCGTTCTGCACCGTCACGGATGGAAGGTCGGCGTGGTGTCCGGCGGGTTCCACGAGATTGTCGACAAGCTGGTCGCCGACGCCGGCATCGACTTCGCGCTGGCGAATCGCCTGGGCGTCGACGGCAACGGCCTGCTCACCGGCGAGCTGAATGGCGAGATCGTCACGAAGGCGACCAAATCGCAGGCATTGCACGATTGGGCCGAACGCATCGGGGTACCGCATGAGCAGACTGTGGCCATGGGAGATGGAGCCAACGACATCCCAATGATTATGGAGGCGGGTCTCGGCGTCGCGTTCTGCGCCAAACCCGCCACGCAGGCCGCGGCCCCACATGCCATCAACCAACGCGACTTGTCGCTGCTGCTGCGATTGCTGCGCGCCTAGCGACGGTTTGTCCGGCGTCATTGGGAACGCCGGACAAACCGTCGTCGTATCGGGCTCATCGTCTAATCGACATAGGCGTCGGCGGCCAGACGTGCTCCGCGGGCCCAATCCGCGGCGCGCATGGCCTTTTTGCCCTGTGCCTTGACCTGAAGCAGCTCGAGCGGGTCGGACAGCGTGCCGACCCATACGTTCTTTTTGCCTGCACGCAATTCGCCCGGCTTCAGCTCGCCGGCGTCGGGCGCGTTCGGCGTCGAGGCGTCAGCCGGACGCGCCTCAAGCACGTGAAGCGTCGTCGGCCGGCCACAGTCGCCATCGGCATCGCGACCCTCGCTATGCAACAGACACCACGCCCCGGGATTCGGCGTGCAGGCGCGGATCTGACGGTCGGCGGCGAACACCGGCACGTCAAAGCGGATATGGGCGTCTTCCACACGAATCTTGGCGGCCACTTCAAACGCGCCGGGCTGCTGCTCGATCGGGGAGACACTCCCCTCCGCCAGCGCCTCCAGCGAGGCGGCCAGCACATGCGATCCGTCTTCGGCCAGCCGTGCCAGCAATTCGCCGCTGGTTTCGTGCGCACCGATCTCCACGGTGGATTGCGCGAGAATCGGACCGGCGTCCATATCGCGCGTGATGCGGAATACCGTCGCACCGGTAAGCGTGTCGCCGGCCCAGATGGCCCGTTGGACGGGTGCCGCGCCACGCCACTGCGGCAGCAGGGAAAAATGCAGGTTGTACCAGCCAAGCGGCAATGCGTCGAGCACCGGCTGCTTCAGGATCTTGCCATACGCCACCACGGCGGCGGCCTCGGCGCCGGTGGCGGCCAATTCTTCAAGAAATCCTGGGGCGGCCGGATCCGACTCGAGCACGGGGATGCCGAGCTTCAGCGCGGCCTGCTTGACGGGATTCGCCACCAGTTTGCGGCCGCGCCCGGTCGGCGCGTCCGGGCGGGTCAGCACGGCAACGACCTCGAAATGCCTGGAGTCCTCCGCAAGCAGCTTCAACGAGGGGACTGCGACTTCCGGGGATCCTGCGAACAACACTTTCAACATATCGTCCATCATAGGGCATCCCGGGGCACCTCATTCCCTACGAACCGGCGGCTACTTCACGGCGGGGACGTTCACTCCCGCGTCAATGAGCAGCGCACGCAACTTATAGGGGTCGGTGAACTTCACACCGCGGATTCCCGCCGAATTGGCGCCCACGATATTCATCGCCTTGTCGTCCACGAACACCGCCCCATCCGCGGCAATGCCGAACTTCGACAGGGCGTACTCGTAGATATCGGTGTGTGGCTTGCGCAGCCCGACCAGGCCGGACACCACCTTGCCGTCCAGCGAATGCAGGATCGGATACCCGGACCAGGCGATGGGAAACAGTTCCGAAGCCCAATTCGACAGTCCCCACACGCCGACGCCCGCCGCCTTGAGATCTTCGATCAGCTTGCGGGCGCCGGGAACGGCGCCGCCCAGCGAATCCACGAAATTCGCATCATAATAGCGAATCATCTCCGCGGCGCGTTCGCCTCGATTCGCCAACACCCAGGCCTCCGCCTCGGCGCAACTCGTTCCTCCGTCCATCAGATCCGACGCGGAATACAGGCCGGAATTGGCGTCATCGAGGAACCATTCGATGCTGTCGCGCGAATACCGGCCCACCATGGCGTTGCCGGGATCCCAAAACACCAGCACATTGCCGAAGTCGAATATCACATCGGTGATCGCCTTGCCGGCATGAGCGGCGGCATTGCCCTCCGCGACCAGCACATCAGATTCCATTTGCGGTTCTCCGGGCCATCCCTTTGCCATTGTCATGTTCCTTTCCGCCATCGGCACCTGGTCACATCTGCATTGTCCCGCCATCCGCCGACGTGACACCGCAGGTTCCGCGGTGCCGCGCACCATCTCAGATCAGGTCCTTGGGATCAAGTTGAAAGCGCAACTCCCCCGGAGTCCGAGTCGCCACATGCTTCGCCACAGCCGAGCGAAGACGCGACGCCAATTCCTCTCGTCGCGGCAACGGCACACGGACCACGGCTTTGACCCGATCGCGGGTCTCCTCAAGTTCGCGCGCGTTCATGGTGGCCGGTTGAGCGATCGGCACCGGACCAAGCACCGAAGGCTGCACCTCCGATCCGCCATTCGCATCCGGGACCGCAACTTCGGCCCATTCGCCGTCGAGCACGCCGACTTGCCGCAGCGCCCAGGCCACAGCGTCGCGACGCCCCCATACGCACGCCGCGGCAACCACCGGAGGCAAACCGGTCTGTTGGCGTTCAAGCAGCTCCTGAGCCGCCAAACACGGCGAATTCCATTCGACGAGGGACCGGGCGAGCACCGGATCGGTCTGGCCCAGCAGCAGGGCCTGGCCTCCAAGCGTGCGGGGCTTGCACAACGCCACCGCACGCATCCACGCCGTCAGCGTATCGGTCCGCGCGTCCACCCCCAGCGCGTACAGGCTGGTCCACGCATCGAGGATCGCCACGGCCTGGTATCCCGTCTGCAATGCCGCGGCGTCATCGCTCCCCGCCTCGGAACGCCCGGTCGGGCGCACCCGCGGTTCGCAGCCCGGAGTCGCGATCACCAGCTGCGGACGGTCGGCGATCGATTCGACGACTCCCCTCGGCTGATGGGGCGACGACACCACAAACGGCACGCCGCGGAACAGCCCCTGCAGCTCGACCGCGGTTCCTGCCGCACCGACGTGAACCACGCTCATTCGACCACCCCGGCAGTGCGGACAACGCCATCCGACGGCAGCCGCCCCGCACCAGCGGCAACGAGGCGCCGCGCTCCGACCGCTCGAAGCGTCCGAAGCGGGCCCGCCGGGTCCGCCGGTCCCACCGTCGGGACGATACGCCCCTCTCGGCAATTCCAGAGGTCCCGTACATCGCGGACAGCGGGCCTGCCGATGACATTTCGCGCAGCTCAGTGTTTCGCTTACGCCCTCAGCCGGTATGGACAGCAGCACCGGCCCGGATTCCAGGGCCTTGCCCAGTACCCTCACCGCGGTGTGCGGCACCCTCACGCCCGCTGTGGGATCGCCCAAACGCACTAGTTCCTCGCGGTTCAGCCAACGGCACCAGGGCGAGCGCTCCTTGGCCACGGTCGGCAACGCATGCACGAAGGTCGCACGGGACGCCTGGCTGATGGGGCTGCGCGCATGACCCAGGGCGACGAACACGCCGCCATGGTTCCTCGCCCGCAACCGCAGCACGCCGCGCGCCTGAGGATACGGCATGAACCCGTCCGCGTTCTGATAGGCCACATCGTCGACGATGGCGAACAGCGCGCTGCCCGACACCGGCGCATACATGGCCGCCCGAGTACCGATGACGCAGCGAACCTGTCCGCCGGCCACCGCCAGATAGGCGCGATATCGTTCGGCCGGCGATATCGCGCTGGCCGCGGACAAAACCACATAATCGCCGGACCAGCCTCCATGTGCCGCCTCACTGGGGGCGAAACGCCGCAATCCGGCGGTTCGCAGCACTTCGTCGACATCGGAGACATGTCGCATATCAGGCAGCACCATCACCACCGATTTTCCAACGAGCAGGGCGTCCATCATCATCCAGACCGCATCCCGGGCCCATGTCAGCGTCCCGGGAAGACTGTCGACCACCACTTCGGCAAAGCCGTGTCCCTCCAACGACGCCCGCCACGCCGAGGCCTGGTCATACGATGCGACGATGCGCTTCCATTCGTCGTCCGCCGAGGCCCGCAGCCGTTCCCCCGCATGCGACGCCACGGAGCCGACAGTCCCCTCGCCGCCGGCAGCCAGAGCCTGCTCCGTCTCCACGCGCGCCACGCGCGGGGGAATGGCGAAGCGAAGGATATTGGCGCGGGTACCGCCATAGTAGTCGGCTATCGAGGCGATATCCCGGCGCATCTGCTCCCCCACCACCACAATCGGGCTCAATACCCGTTCCAGGTAGCGCAGCGACGACAGGGGCGTCGGACTTGACTCGGTCCGCGACCAAATCACGCCATTGAGCAATTGGCCGCCGAAGCGCACGCGCACCTGCACGCCGGGCCTGGCGTCCCCATCCATGGCGCTCGGCACCAGATAGTCGAAGCTTCTTCCCAGATGCGTCGCCTGCACGTCAAGCACCACCTGCGCGATCGGATTCGACGCCGCCGCGGTGCGGCGCGCAGACGCACGACGGCGTTTGCGAGGCGCGAACCCGTCAAGCGTCAATTGCTGCGCATGCTGTGTACTCATCGTCCCCCAGCATAAAACAAAACCGGGCGCCATGGCGTATACAACCCCACAGCGCCCGGCGAACCATCCGCCGCCGCCAGCCGCCCGCACGGGATGCCGGCAGATGCCGAACGGTCAGAATCCGGCTTGGCCAATCAGCCCTCGGCGATCGCCGCCTTGAGCTCATCGACCTTATTGGTCGCCTCCCAGGTGAAATCCGGATCATTGCGGCCAAAATGACCATAGGCTGCGGTCTTCTTGTAGATCGGCCGTTTGAGGTCAAGTTCGTCGATGATCGCGGCCGGGCGCAGATCGAACACCTTGCGCACGGCGGCGGCGATCTGGCCGCGGGTCACGCCTTCTTCCGTGCCGAAGGTCTCCACGTTCACCGACACCGGGTCCGCCACGCCAATGGCGTACGCGACCTGCACCTCGACCTTGTGCGCCAGCCCGGCGGCGACGATGTTCTTGGCCACCCAACGGGTTGCATAGGCCGCGGAACGGTCGACCTTGCTCGGATCCTTGCCCGAGAACGCGCCGCCGCCATGATGCGCGGCGCCGCCGTAGGTGTCGACGATGATCTTGCGACCGGTGAGTCCGGCATCCGCCGCCGGTCCGCCGAGAACGAACGACCCGGTCGGGTTCACCAACTGGCGATACCCCTGATGTTCGATCCTGTCGCCCAGCACCTCATCAAGCACGGGGTCGATCACATGCTCCTTCAACTGCGCTTCAAGCCACTCATGGGTCGCTTCGGGATCATGCTGCGTGGAGATCAGCACGGTTTCGACCTTCACCGGGTGATCGTGCTCATCGTATTCGATCGTGACCTGCGTTTTGCCGTCCGGACGCAGATGCGGCACGATGCCTTCCTTGCGCACCTGGGCCAGACGATAGGCGAGCTTATGCGCCAGGTAGATCGGCAACGGCATCAGCGCCTCGGTTTCGTCCGTGGCATAGCCGAACATCACGCCCTGGTCGCCGGCGCCCTGCGCCTCATACCGTTCCTCGCGCGTTGCGGCGGACTCCTGCCTGGAATCCAGGCGGGCCACACCTTGATTGATTTCCGCGCTCTGTCCGGTAATCGCCACCATCACGCCACAGGAGTCGGCGTCCAATCCCACCTGGGAGCTGGTGTAGCCGATCTCATGAAGCACTTCACGCACTTTGGCCTGCACATCGCAATAGCCGGCCGAGGTCACCTCGCCGAACACCAGGAACACGCCGGTGGCCGCCGAAGTCTCGACGGCGACATGCGATTGCGGATCCTGGCTGAGCAAGTCGTCAAGAATGGAATCGGAAATAAGGTCGCACACCTTATCGGGGTGGCCTTCAGTAACGGATTCGGCCGAAATAAGCCGTTTTTCTTCAGTCATATCATCCCTTTCCGGACTTATCGCCCCGCCGGTGCCCCACATGGGCGGATGCGGCGAAGCACAATGATACGTGGTTGTTCTGTTATCAGGACCGAGACGCATGCCTGAGCATGCCAAGAGGCCCGCATCAGGCCAAGTGACCAAATGCGAGCCTCTTGTTCCGTTCGTTCCTGTCTGCCAGTTGTAGTCGCTGACGATGCGAACGGCAAGCGTGTCGTTGACATTCCACGCGATTCGCCGATTGGCGAAATCAGTTGCCTTCGTTGACGTCGTCCTCGCCAAGGGTTTCCTCGAGCAGACCGTCGTTGATCTCGCGGAACGCGATGGAAAGCGGCTTCTCCTGATTCTGATATTCAACCAGCGGGCCAACGTTCTGCAGCAGACCCTCATTCAGCTGAGTGAAGTAGGAGTTGATCTGACGGGCGCGCTTGGCTGCGAAAATGGCAAGAGCGTACTTCGAATCGGCATGCTCCATAAGATCGTCAATAGGCGGATTCGCCAGACCGGTCGGGGTTGGTTCGGTACCGAAAGCCATGGATTACGTCTCCTCAAATGTGTGTCGGCTGATATACAGCCTCTTCAACCTTCAGGATTATACTTGTCAGCCCGGACCTGCCCACCACGGCCGCGAAGGCTACGCGAGGCCGGACAGCTTGTTGATCAGCTCGGGGTCTCGCGTGGCGCCCTTATCCGCCGAACGCGCGAAGGCGGCGTACGCCTTGAGGGCCAGCGAAACCTTGCGGTCGCGATGCGCCACATAGCCGTCGCCGGCCTCGAGCTCGGCCCGGCGCTGCGCAAGTTCCTCGTCGCTCAACTCGACGTTCACGGTACGCGCCGGAATGTCGATGTTGATGATGTCGCCGTTGCGGACCAGCGCTATCGGCCCCTTGCTCGCGGCCTCGGGGGCGATATGGCCGATGGACAGGCCGGAGGAGCCTCCGGAGTACCGGCCGTCGGTGAGCAACGCGACCTGCCTGCCGATGCCCTTGCCCTTGACGAAGGAGGTCGGGTACAGCATCTCCTGCATGCCCGGTCCGCCCTTGGGGCCCTCGTAGCGGATCACCAGAGCCATACCCGGCTTCAAGGTGTCGTTGAGAATGACCTCGATGGCCTGCTCCTGCGATTCGACGACCAGGGCCGGGCCGCGGAACTTCCAGATCTCCTGCGGTACGCCGGCCGTTTTCACCACGCAGCCGTCGGGGGCGAGGTTGCCGCGCAGCACGGCCAGACCGCCTTCGGTGACCGCCGGGTGATCGATGTCGTGGATGGCGCCGTTCACGCGATCCTTGTCGAGCGAATCGAACAGCGTCTCGTGCGTCCAGGGCTCCGGGGAGACGATATGCCCCGGCGCGGCGCGGAAGAAGGTGTCGGCTTCCTTGAGATGGCCGTCGCGCATGATATCCCATGCGTTGAGCTTGTCCTCGAGGCTCGGGTAATCGACTGAGTGCACGTCGCGATGCAACTTGCCGGCGCGGTCCAGTTCGCCGAGAATGCCGGTGATGCCGCCGGCGCGATGCACGTCGGAGATCTCCCAGCTGCCGGATGGACTGGCCTTGCAGATGCAGGGCACGGTGTGGCTGATGCGCTCGATGTCGTCAAGGGTGAAGTCCACGTCGGCGGACTGGGCCATCGCCAGGATGTGCAGCACGGTGTTGGTGGAACCGCCCATGGCCACGTCCATGGTCATGGCGTTCTCAAAGGCGTGCTTGGTGGCGATGGAGCGGGGCAGCACGGACTCGTCGTTCTCGTGGTAATAGCGGTTGGCGAGCTCCACGATCATCTTGCCGGCGCGCTCGAACAACTGCTTGCGGAAGGCGTGGGAGGCCAGCACGGTGCCGTTGCCCGGCAGCGCCAGGCCAATGGCCTCCGTCAGGCAGTTCATCGAATTCGCGGTGAACATGCCGGCGCAGGAACCACAGGTGGGGCACACGGTTTTCTCGTAGGCGAGCAAATCCTCCTCGGAGACGTTGTCGTCGGCGGTGGCGTACATCACATCGATCAGATCGGTGTTCTTCTTGACGGTGCCGTCGGAAAGCACCGTGGTGCCGGCTTCCATCGGGCCGCCGGAGACGAAAATCGTCGGGATGTTCAGACGCAGCGCGGCCATCAGCATACCCGGGGTGATCTTGTCGCAGTTCGAGATGCAGATCAGCGCGTCGGCGCAGTGGGCGTTCACCTGATATTCCACGGTATCGGCGATGATGTCGCGGCTCGGCAGCGAGTACAGCATGCCGGTGTGCCCCATGGCGATGCCGTCGTCCACGGCCATGGTGTTGAACTCGCGGGGGATGCCGCCGGCCTGCTTCACCGCTTCGGAGACGAGGCGGCCGACCTTGTTGAGGTGCACATGGCCCGGCACGAATTCGTCGAAGGAATTCGCGATGGCGACAATCGGCTTGCCGAAATCCTTGCCGTCGACGCCGGCGGCGCGATACAGAGCTCGGGCGCCCGCAAAGACGCGCCCGTTCATGATTTTTTCAGAACGCATTTCCATACGGACCATTCAAGCACTTGCAGAGGATACCGCTTTTGTCAATACCCAAAATGTGGAATTGCCCTAACGAAGATCGTATTCCCGCTCGATCAGCCGCCACAACTCGTCGGCCGCCTCGTTCACCGTGGTGTTCACAATGGTGACGTCGAATTCGGATTCGGCGGCAAGCTCGACCTTGGCGGTTTCCAATCGACGCGCCTGTTGTTCCGGCGTTTCGGTGCCGCGACCGACAAGGCGTCGCTTCAGCTCGTCAAAACTCGGCGGCGCGAGAAACACATAGAGCACGTCGAGCCCCAGCTCGGCCGCGCGTTCCTTGACGCGGCGGGCGCCCTGCAGGTCGATTTCGAGAATGGTCGGGACGCCTTTGGCGAGATGCTCCTCAACCGGTTTGAGTGGCGTGCCGTAATGAGCCATGCCATGCACGACGGCCGTTTCCAGGAACTCGCCGTCGGCCTCCTTGCGGGCGAACTTCCCATCGTCCATGAACCAGTAGTTCACGCCGTCGACTTCTCCCGGACGCGGAGCCCTGGTGGTGGCCGAAACGGAAACCCATACCTCGGGGTGCTTGGCGCGCAGGGCGGACTCAACGGTTCCCTTGCCCACGGCGGTGGGCCCGGTGAGCACCATCAGCCGTCCGGAGGAATGGAACGTTGTCATAATTTGCGGCTCCTTACGGTAGGGACATTACGAACAGGGAATAACGATAGCGGGACGTCTTGTCGGCTTATTCGCCGTCAGCCGCCGGATCGGAAGGCTGCCGCGTCGCGGCGGAGGACTGCTGAGCGCCGTTCCCGTCGACGGGGACGAAGGTCAATGGCGTGCTGGTTTCGGTTGCGCGGCCGAATGCGGACGATTCCTCGTCATCCTCGGCGTGATGCTCCTCAGTGGCTTCCAGCAACGCCTGACGCACATCCAGAGCGATCGACTCCGTCGCCTGGGACAGCATGGCGATATCCGGCCCGTGAGCGGCGATGAACCGGGACACCGTCACCAGCACATTGCCCGAGGTGCCACGGAACACCGTTTTGAGGTCCTTGGCTTCGGCGCCCTGCCACCCATATCCGGGAGACAGGATCGGGCCGGTGAATTTTGCCGGATCGACCCCGGAATCCTTGATCCACTGGCCGATGGTCGCGCCGATGATCAGGCCGACGGAACCCATGCCCTCAATGTCGGCATTGTGTTTCTGCGCGGTGGAGGCGATGCCGTAGGCCACGGTTTTGCCCTTGTATTCGCCGGATTGTCTGATGGCGGTCTGCAGACTCGCCCCCTCCTGGTTGGAGGTCAGCGATGCGATGAACACGCCACGGCCATTGTCCAGCGCCTCGTCGATCAGGCCGGACAGCGACCTGGCCCCGTAATACGGCAGCAGGGTGATCGCATCGGCCAGCAGAGGGGCGCCCGGCTTGAAATACGCGTCCGCGATGGCTGAAATGGTGGTGGACAATCCGCCGTGCAGACAATCCACGATGGTGATGATGCCCATCTGACGGGCTGCGTACAGCACGCGCTCGAGCGCCGCGAAGCCTCTGGACCCGTAGCGCTCGAACATGGGGGTTTGGAATTTGACCGCTGCGGCCCGTCCGTGCGCGGCCTGCAGCATGCGCATGGAGAACAGTTCGGCGCCTTCGGCGTCGACGTTATATCCCCAATCGGTCAGAATCTTACGGTGAGGATCAATGCCAACGCAGAGCGGACCATATTTGTCCATGCATTGTTTCAGACGCATTCCGAAATCGGAACGTCGCGTCTCCATTGGTTCCTCACCGTACAGATCCATCAGAAATCCCGTCTTTCCAACTCGAAGAGCTGCTTGGAGTGCTCCTGGATGCTCATGATCTGGTAATCATTGTGCTTCACGGCCTCGATGGCGAGCAGTACGGCGGAGAACTCGGTCATCGTCGTGAACTGCGGTACATCGGCCGCAATGGCGGCGGCGCGTATGGAATAGCCGTCGGAACGGGAGCCTCGCGAGTTCGGCGTGTTGAGGATCATGTCGATTTTGCCTTCCTCAACGAGTTCGACCACGTTTTTGCCCGTGGAGCCTTCCGCATGGCGCACTTCGACCGGCGAGTCGGGATCGGCGTCCATACGCGTCGAGATCTTGTCGACGATCTTGGACTCGATGCCGTAGCGACGCAGGACGGAAGCGGTGCCTTCGGTGGCCCAAATGGTGAAGCCGAGCTCGACCAGCCGGACGGCGACCATCGGCAGCTGACGCTTGTCGGTGTCGTTCACCGAGACGAACACGTTGCCATGGGTCGGCAGACCGCCTTCATAGGCGGCGAGCTGGCTCTTGGCGAAGGCGTGCGGGAAGTCGCGGTCAAAGCCCATGACCTCGCCGGTCGAGCGCATCTCGGGCCCGAGCAGCACATCGACGGTTTTGCCGACAGGAGTGCGGAAGCGCTTGAACGGCAACACGGATTCCTTCACCGCCACCTGCTGGCCGCGGTGAATGGTGCCGCCGTCGCCCTTGGGCAGCAGCAGTCCATTGGCGCGCTGGTCGGCGACGCTCTCCCCCACCATGATGCGCGCCGCGGCCTTGGCCAGCGCCACGCCGGTGGCCTTGGACGCGAACGGCACGGTACGGGAGGCACGCGGATTCGCCTCGATCACATACAGGGTGTTGGCCATGAAGGCATACTGCACGTTGATCAGACCGCGCACGTTGCATCCCTTGGCGATGGCGTAGGTGCCCTCGCGCAGGCGACGGATCTGGTCGTCGGACAGCGTGGACGGCGGCAGGGTGCATGCGGCGTCGCCGGAATGGACGCCGGCCTCCTCGACATGCTCCATGATGCCGCCGATATACAGCTCCTTGCCGTCAAACAACGCATCAACGTCGATTTCGATGGCATCCTGCAGGAACTTGTCGATCAGCAGAGGGCTGGGCAGACGGCCGGACACCACGGTGTCGGCCTGGGCCTCGTCAAGGGCGCGGTCCACGTACTTCTCAAGCTGCGCGTCGTCGTACACGATTTCCATGCCACGTCCGCCGAGCACATAGCTCGGACGCACCAGCACCGGGTATCCGATGCGATGGGCGGCCTCCAAGGCCTCGTCAAGGCTCAGCGCGGTGCCATAGCGCGGCGCGTTCATCTTGGCTTCCTTGAGCACCTGGCCGAACAGCTCGCGATTCTCCGCCAAATCGATGGACTCGGGGGTGGTTCCCAGGATCGGCACTCCGGCCGCCTTCAACCGGGCGGCGAGCGACAGCGGGGTCTGGCCGCCAAGCTGCACGATGACGCCCTTAACCGGCCCCAACTTCTTCTCGGCCTCGTAGATTTCAAGCACGTCCTCGAAGGTCAGCGGCTCAAAGTACAGGCGGTCGGACATGTCGTAGTCGGTGGACACGGTTTCCGGGTTGCAGTTGACCATGATCGTGTCATAGTCCTTGCCAAGCTCCTGCACCGCGTGCACGCACGTGTAGTCGAACTCGATGCCCTGGCCGATGCGGTTCGGGCCGGACCCGAGGATGATCACGGCTTCGCGCTTGCGCGGACGCAGCTCCGATTCGTCGGCGTAGCAGCTGTAGTAATAAGGGGTGGCCGCATCGAACTCGGCCGCGCAGGTATCGACGGTTTTGTACACCGGGCGCAGGCCATAGCTCCACCGCAGCTCTCGCACGGTGTTCTCGCCTTCGTCGCCCAGATGACGCAGATGCGCGATCTGCAGATCGGACAGACCCGCCAGCTTCGCCTTTTTCAGCAGCTTCGGGGTCAGGGTCTCCGACGCGCGCACTTCCATGGCGGTGGCGTTGATCCGCATGAATTGCTCGATGAACCAGGGATCGATCTTGGTGGCATCGAAGATCTGCCGCGCCGTGGCGCCGCCCCAGATGGCACGCTGGATCTGCAGATAGCGATGCTCGGTCGGCGTGTGAATGGCCTTGAGCAGTTCGGCGACCTCATCGGCGGAGGGCTTGTCGCCGTCCCAGTTGAAGCCCATGTGGCGCTTGTCGATGGAACGCATCGCCTTGCCGAGCGACTCCTGGAAGTTTCCGCCCAACGCCATGGCCTCGCCGACGGACTTCATCGAAGTGGTCAGCGTCGGATCGGCGCCGGGGAACTTCTCGAACGCAAAACGCGGCACCTTGGTAACTACGTAGTCGATGGTCGGCTCGAAGGAGGCGGGCGTCGACTGGGTGATGTCGTTGCGGATCTCATCAAGCGTATAGCCCAGAGCGAGCTTGGTGGCGATCTTGGCGATCGGGAAGCCGGTCGCCTTGGAGGCTAGGGCGGACGAACGAGACACGCGGGGGTTCATCTCGATGACGATGATGCGACCGTTGCTCGGATTCACGGCGAACTGGATGTTGCAGCCGCCGGTGTCCACGCCCACGCCGCGGATGATGGCGATGCCGATGTCGCGCAGCTTCTGGTACTCGCGGTCGGTCAGGGTGAAGCACGGCGCCACGGTGATGGAATCGCCGGTATGCACGCCCACGGGATCGACGTTTTCGATCGGGCAGACCACCACAACGTTATCGTTGCGATCGCGCATCAGCTCGAGCTCGAATTCCTTCCAACCCTCGATGCCCTCTTCGATCAGCACCTCGTCCGTCGGCGAATAATGGATGCCGGCGCCGGCGATGCGGTGCAGTTCCTCTTCGTCGTGCGCGATGCCGGAGCCCAGGCCTCCCATGGTGAACGACGGACGGACCACCAGCGGATAGCCCAGCTCGTCGGCGATCCTGTCGCATTCCTCGAGGCTGTGGGCGATGCGGGAGCGGGCCGACTCGGCGCCTGCCGCGTCGACGACCTTCTTGAACAGTTCGCGATCCTCGCCACGGTCGATGGCGTCCAGCGAGGCGCCGATGAGCTCCACGCCGTACTTCTTGAGCACGCCGGCCTCGCCCAGCGCCATCGCCGCGTTCAAAGCGGTCTGGCCGCCCAGGGTGGGCAGCAATGCGTCGGGGCGTTCCTTGGCGATGATCTGCTCGAGGATCGGGGTGGAAATCGGCTCGATGTAGGTCGCATCGGCCATTTCCGGATCGGTCATGATGGTGGCCGGGTTGGAGTTGACGAGGATGACGCGGATGCCCTCCTCGCGCAGCACGCGGCAGGCCTGGGTGCCGGAATAGTCAAATTCGGCGGCCTGGCCGATGACGATCGGGCCGGAACCGATCACCATCACGGACTTGATGTCGGTGCGCTTAGGCATCTACTTCACTCACCTTCCTTGTTGTGGCGCGGATTATCGCGCATAAGGTCGACGAAACGATCAAACAGGTAGGCTGCGTCGTGAGGACCGGCAGCCGCCTCCGGATGATACTGGACGGAGAATGCGGGGATATCCAGGCACTGGAGTCCCTCGACCACGTCGTCATTGAGATCGATGTGGCTGACGCGCACCCTGCCGTACTTGCCGTCGCCCCACGGAGAAGGCACCGGATCGCCTTGGGGGGCGTCAACGGCGAATCCATGGTTGTGGGCGGTGATCTCCACCTTGCCGGTGGTGAGGTCCATCACCGGCTGGTTGACGCCGCGGTGACCGAACTTCAGCTTGTAGGTGCCGAATCCAAGCGCACGGCCAAGAATCTGGTTTCCGAAGCAGATGCCGAAGAACGGATACCCGGCATCGAGCACTTCGCGCAGCAGCGTCACGATCTGGTCGGCCTCGCCCGGGTCGCCGGGGCCGTTCGAGAAGAACACGCCGTCCGGATGGAGCGCCTCCAGCTCGCTGAAGGTGACGGTGGACGGCACGACGTGCACGCGGCAGCCGCGCTCGGCCATACGATGCGGGGTCATGCCCTTGATGCCCAGATCCACGGCGGCGACGGTGAACAGCGGGTCCTTGCCCTCGAATTCGCCGCAGGGCTCGATGGTGTAGCCTTCCTTGGTGGAAACTTCGTCATACAGGCTCAGACCCGCCATCTGAGGGGTCTGCCGAACCTCCTCCAGCAGTTCCTCGACGGTTTTCGCCTTGCCCTCGGCATTGACGAGCGCATCGCCGGAAAAGATGCCTGCGCGCATCACGCCTGCGGACCGCAGATGACGCACAAGCTTACGGGTGTCGATATGAGACAGCCCCACAATGTCGTTCTTGGCGAGATCATCGTCCAGTGATCCCTTGGCGCGCCAATTGCTGACCACCGGGCTGGGATCGCGAACAACGTAGCCAGCCACCCAGATACGCTGAGATTCCGGATCCTCGTCGTTCACACCGGTGTCGCCGATATGCGGGAAGGTCTGCACAACAATCTGGCGATCATATGACGGATCGGTCAGCGTTTCCTGATAACCGGTCATGCCGGTTGCAAACACAATCTCGCCGGCCGTCTTACCGAGCGCACCATAGGGTTCTCCGACATAGACTTGCCCGTCCTCAAGGACGAGAACGGCATCTTCCGGGGAAAAGCTCAGGTTCACCATAACCCCCTAGTTCTTAAGGACATTCGTAATTACCTTAGTCGTCGGCTGGGACGCTCAGGCTGCCGAGGCCGAGCCGTCGGATTGCGCCGGTTCGGTCTTCTCTGCGGCGGCTTCATCCTTTGCCGCGCACACGGCGGACAGCAGCCCGTGGATGAAACCCGGCGCCTCGGCGTCGGACAGCGTCTTGGCCAGGATCAGAGCCTCGTCAATGGCCACCTTGTCGGGCACTTCATCATTGAACAGAATTTCCCAAGCGCCAATGCGCAGAATATTACGGTCAACGACTGCCATGCGGCGAAGCTTCCAGCTCGTCGACTTCTCATTGAGGATGCGATCAATCTCGTGCTGATGATCGGCGACGCCTCGAACGATTTCTATGGCGTAATCAGGCAGCGGGGTCTGGGCGCCAGGCTGTTCGATGCGTTCAGCAAGAAGGGACAGGAAATCCTGTCCCTTCTCATCCGCTTCGTACAACGTATTCAGCGCCCTCTTACGAGCGGTGGAACGTGCCATGTGAAGCTATTCTCCTTGCTGTCCCGAGATCAGTTCTCGCGGCCGATGTAGGAGCCGTCGCGGGTGTCGACCTTGACCTTGTCGCCTTCGTTGATGAACAGCGGCACCTGGATCTCGGCACCGGTCTCGACGGTTGCGGGCTTGGTGCCGGCGGTGGAACGGCCACCCTGCAGGCCGGGCTCGGTGTGGGTGACTTCCAGAATCACGGAAGCCGGCAGCTCAACGCTCAGCGGAGTGTCGTCATGGAAGGAGACGATGCAATCCGTGCCTTCGAGCATGAACTTGGCGGCGTCGCCGACCAGATCCTTGGAGATGTAGATCTGGTCATAGGTCTGCATGTCCATGAACACGAAGTTGTCGCCATCCTCGTAGGAATACTGCAGGTTGCGGTTGTCGACGGTCTCGAACTCAACCTTCATGCCCGCGTTGAAAGTCTTGTCCACGATCTTGCCGGACAGCACGTTCTTGATGGTGGTACGCACGAAGGCGGGACCCTTGCCCGGCTTGACATGCTGGAACTTGGTGACGGTCCAGAGCTGTCCGTCAAGGTTCAAAACAGAGCCATTCTTAATATCGTTGGTAGTCTGTGCCACGTTATTCACCTATTTTCAAACTAACTTGGGCGAACCCAAAAATCGCCTTGGCTATTATGCCATATCCCCTCTACCAAGAACATTCAGCCTGTTCGCCCGCATATCGCAAGGGTCATTGACGTTCGAGACGGCGATATGCAAGGAACCCCTTGGAATATCTCCCAAGGGGTTCCCATGCGCTACAACCGCGCGTGTGTCAGATAACCGACATTATCGCCGAGGCAATCAGTCGATGATCTTGGTGACACGGCCGGAGCCGACGGTGTGGCCGCCTTCACGCACAGCGAAGGTCAGGCCCTCTTCCATGGCGATCGGCTGGATCAGCTCGACGGTGAAGGTGGCGTGATCGCCAGGCTGCACCATCTCGACGCCTTCCGGCAGCTCGATGACGCCGGTGACGTCGGTGGTACGGAAGTAGAACTGCGGACGGTAGTTGGAGAAGAACGGCGAGTGACGGCCACCCTCGTCCTTGGTCAGCACGTAGACTTCGCCCTCGAACTTGGTGTGCGGGGTGACGGTGCCCGGCTTGGCCAGAACCTGACCACGCTCAACCTGGTCACGGTTGATGCCACGGAGCAGCAGACCGGTGTTGTCGCCAGCCTCGCAGGAATCCATGGTCTTGTGGAAGGTCTCGATGGAGGTGACGGTGGTCTTCTGGGTCGGACGGATGCCGACGATCTCGACATCGGTGTTGACCGGCAGCTGGCCGCGCTCGACACGACCGGTGACCACGGTACCACGACCGGAGATGGTGAACACGTCCTCGATCGGCATCAGGAACGGCTTGTCGAGATCGTGAACCGGGGTCGGGATGTACTCGTCGACGGCGTCCATGAGCTTCTTGATCTGCTCAACCCACTTCTCGTGATCCGGAGCGTCGTCATGCAGAGCGCCGTAAGCGGAGACGTGGATGACCGGGCAGTCGCGGTCGAAGCCGTTTTCGTCGAGGAGGTCGCGGACCTCTTCCTCAACGAGCTCGATGAGCTCTTCGTCGTCGACCATATCGCACTTGTTCAGAGCGACGAGGATCTTCGGGACGCCCACCTGACGGGCGAGCAGCACGTGCTCGCGAGTCTGAGCCATCGGGCCGTCGGTAGCGGCGACCACGAGGATGGCGCCATCCATCTGGGCGGCACCGGTGATCATGTTCTTCACGAAGTCAGCGTGGCCCGGGCAGTCGACGTGAGCGTAGTGACGCTTCTCGGTCTGGTACTCGATGTGGGCGATGTTGATGGTGATACCACGAGCGGCCTCTTCCGGAGCGGAATCGATCTGGTTGAAGTCGTACTCCGGGTTCACGTCCGGGTATTCCTCGTGCAGCACCTTGGAGATGGCCGCGGTCAGAGTGGTCTTGCCGTGATCAACGTGACCAATGGTACCAATGTTAACGTGCGGCTTAGTACGCTCGTACTTTTCCTTTGCCATGTGTGTTGGTCCTCCTGGACTCTTGTAGTTGTGTTCCCCGCGCTTGCTTCGCGCGAGGGTTCTCGCTACCTATTTACTGGGTTTCTGGGTTGTGTGCCACAGTGTGCCCTGAACCCAGTCAACGCTACAAGATTCTAGCGCTGACTGGGGACAGTGCGCGACATTGCGGCAACGCGTGTCACTCGCCGCGCTGGGCCTTGATGATCTCGTCGGAGACGCTCTTCGGCACCTCCGCATAGGAATCCATCTCCATGGTGAACACGGCGCGTCCCTGGGTCTTGGAACGAAGGTCGCCGATGTAGCCGAACATTTCGGCCAGCGGCACCTTGGCGTCAATGATCTTCACGCCGGTGCCGTCGTTCATCGAGGTGATGCTGCCACGACGCTGGTTCAGGTCGCCGATCACGTCGCCCATGTAATCCTCGGGCGTACGGACCTCGACCTTCATGATCGGTTCGAGGATCACCGGCTTGGCCTTGGGCGCAGCCTCCTTGAAGCACATGGAGCCTGCGAGCTTGAAGGCCATTTCGGAGGAATCGACCGGGTGCATCTGGCCGTCCTTGATGACGGCCTTGACGCCCACCACCGGGAAGCCTGCGAGAATGCCGGATTCCATGGCTTCCTTGACGCCAGCCTCGATCGGTCCGATGAACTCCTGCGAGATGTGACCGCCGGTGACGAGGTTCTCGAATTCGAAGGTCTTGCCATCGCTGGTGTCGAGCGGTTCGAAGTCCATGAGGACCTTTGCGAACTGGCCGGAACCACCGGTCTGCTTCTTGTGGGTGTAGCCCTGGTCGATGACGGCCTTGCGGATGGTCTCGCGATAGGAGACCTGCGGCTTGCCCTGGTTGCACTCCACCTTGAACTCGCGACGCATGCGGTCGACGATGATGTCGAGCTGGAGCTCGCCCATGCCGGCGATCAGGGTCTGGCCGGACTCTTCGTCCGTGGTGACCTGGAAGGTCGGGTCCTCTTCGGACAGCTTCGCGAGGGCGATGCCCATCTTCTCCTGGTCGGCCTTGGTCTTCGGCTCGACGGCCACCTGGATCACGGGATCCGGGAAGGTCATGGAGTTGAGGGTGATCGGGGCGTCCATGGCGCACAGGGTGTCGCCGGTGGTGACGTTCTTCAGACCCACGAAGGTGTATATGTTGCCGGCATCGGCCTCGTCCATCGGGTTTTCCTTGTCGGCGTGCATCTGGAAGATCTTGCCGATGCGTTCCTTCTTCTCACGGGTGGAGTCGAGCACGGAGTCGCCGGGCTTGACCGAACCGGAGTAGACGCGGACGAACACGAGCTTGCCGTAGAAGGGATGGGTGGAGATCTTGAAGACCAGAGCCGAGAACGGATCGGACTTCAGCGGCTTGCGGTCGATCTCGATGGACTCGTCCTTCGGATCGTAGCCCTTGATCGCGGGCACATCCTCCGGGGAGGGGAGATAGTCGACCACGCCGTCAAGCATGGGCTGGACGCCCTTGTCCTTGAAGGCGGAGCCGCAGAAGACCGGGAAGGCCTCCTTCGCGATGGTGAGCTTGCGCACGCCGTCGCGAATGTCTTCCTTCGACAGGTCGCCGTCCTCGAAGAACTTGTTCATCAGGTCATCGTCCGCCTCGGCGGCGGCCTCGACCAGCTCCTCGTGGTACTGCTGCGCCTTGTCCTTGAGGTCCTCGGGGATGTCGGTGGTGTCGTACTTCGCACCGAGCTCCTCGAGGCCGTTCCAGACGTAGGCCTTCATCTCGACCAGATCGACGACGCCGGTGAAGTCGTTCTCAGCGCCGATCGGCAGCTGCATGACGAGCGGCTTGGCGCCGAGCTTGTCCTTGATGGTGTCGACGGAGTAGTAGAAGTTCGCGCCCAGCTTGTCCATCTTGTTGATGAAGCAGATACGCGGAACGCCGTACTTGTCGGCCTGACGCCACACGGTCTCGGACTGGGGCTCCACGCCCTCCTTGCCGTCGAAGACGGCCACGGCGCCATCGAGCACGCGCAGGGAGCGCTCCACCTCGGCGGTGAAGTCCACGTGGCCGGGGGTGTCGATGATGTTGATCTGGAAACGTTCCTTGGTGTCGTGAGACTGACGCTTCCAGAAGCAGGTGGTGGCGGCGGACTGGATGGTGATGCCGCGCTCCTGTTCCTGTGCCATGAAGTCCATCGTCGAGGCGCCATCGTGGGTCTCGCCGATCTTGTAGTTCTTACCGGTGTAGAACAGGATACGCTCGGTGGTGGTGGTCTTACCGGCATCGATGTGAGCCATGATGCCGATGTTGCGGACGTGATGAAGGTCCGAAAGCACCTCTTCAGCCATTATTGTTCCTTAACTCTCTTATCGAGCTGTATGTTTGTTTCTGGCTATTCCAGACTACCAGCGGTAGTGGGCGAACGCCTTGTTGGCCTCGGCCATCTTGTGGGTGTCCTCACGACGCTTCACGGAAGCGCCCAGACCGTTGGAGGCATCGAGGATCTCGTTCGCCAGACGCTCGGCCATGGTCTTCTCGCGACGGGCGCGGGAGAAGTCGGTGAGCCAGCGCAGGGACAGCGTGTTGGCGCGGTTCGGCTTGACCTCGACGGGCACCTGGTAGGTGGCGCCGCCGACTCGGCGGGAACGCACCTCGAGGGACGGACGAATGTTGTCGAGGGCGCGCTTGAGCACGGCCACCGGCTCCTGATCGGTCTTTTCCTTGACCATATCGAGGGCGGAGTAGACGATGTCCTCGGCGATGGACTTCTTGCCGTCGAGGAGGATCTTGTTGATCAGCTGCGCGACGACGGTGGAACCGTAGATGGGATCGGGCAGCAGGGTGTGCTTCTTGGAGGGTCCTTTACGAGACATAATCTATTACTTCGCCTTCTTTGCTCCGTACAGGGAACGACCCTGCTTGCGGTCCTTAACGCCCTGGGTGTCGAGAGCGCCACGCACGATGTGGTAACGCACACCCGGCAGATCCTTCACACGGCCGCCGCGCACGAGCACGATGGAGTGCTCCTGCAGGTTGTGGCCCTCGCCCGGAATGTAGGCGGTGACTTCGATGCCGGAGGAAAGGCGCACACGGGCAACCTTACGGAGAGCCGAGTTCGGCTTCTTCGGGGTGGTGGTGTAGACACGGGTGCACACGCCGCGACGCAGCGGGCTGCCCTTCAGAGCCAAAGTCTTGGACTTCTTCGGCTTCGGCGAACGTCCCTTGCGGACGAGCTGTTCAATAGTAGGCAACTTGAATTCTCCGATTCAGTGATTCTTCTTAACTGCGAGGCCGCCGCACTGCCGCCTCGCCCCTCCGAAGACCGAAGCCATGCGCGGTTGCGCACGCCCCAATCGGAAAAGACAGCCCAGCCCACCGGCCCGATGGCCCATTCCCCTCTCGCCGCCGCATTACTGCGCGCGATTCACACGGATCATGGGATATCCCGCTCAACCTGCCTGTTACATAAGGCCTGCCAGCGGCACACACAACGATTACAATATCACGACCCCTGACAAACGTGTCGCCCCGAGCGTCACACGGCCTGCGAACGCCCCCGGCCACCGTCATCGGAATGCCGCGGTCCGCGGGAAGACGAAGATAAGGCATCCCGACTACAGTGAGAACCGAACGGTACCTACCACTTGGACCTCGAATCCGGGAAGGGGCAGTCACCATGATGTCGACGCTATTTGACGAGGGGCGCATGGAATCGGAACGAAAGGTCACCTGCGCATATTCCGCCGATCAGGTTCGCGCCATGGAGCGTCCGCTGCTCGACGACGGCGTGCCGCTGATGCGCATGGCGGCCGCGGCGGCCGCGCACACCGCACTTGCCATGCTTGCCAGGCGCCCGGACGCCCCCGACCTCGAGGAAACCCACGTGCTGCTGCTGGCCGGATCGGGCGACAACGGCGGCGACGGGCTGTTCGCCGCCGCCCAGCTCGCCGGGCGCGGGGCGCAGGTGACGTGCGTGGCCGTCGGCACCGCCCTCCACACCGCGGGACTACGGGCATTGCAATACGCCGGGGGCCAGGTGATCGCGCTGGATCCCCGTGCGGACATACCCGGCGTCGTCGCCCCCCGCTCCAGCGCCGAAGCGGCTGAGACCTTCGAACGCGTCATCGATCTCTATGATTCCGCCGAACTCGTCATCGACGCCATGACCGGCATCGGACTACGGGGGGCTCTGCATGGCATTCCCGCCCAGCTGGCCGCGGAAGTGGGGGCCGACGCCGAATTACCGGGCGGCATCGCCAAGCCGGTTGACGAATCCTTCGGCGACTACCCTCTGGTGCTGGCCATCGACACCCCGTCCGGCGCCGGCGTGGATGACGGCACACTGCCCGGCGCGTATATTCCAGCCGACGTGACGACGATGTTCGGCGCGTTGAAGCCCTGCGCGCTCCTGCCTCCGGCCGCCTACGCCTGCGGCCAGATCGTGGCGGTGGACTTCGGCTTCGACACAGACGGGGTCTCCCCCGCCGTCGAAGCCGCGTCGCTGGCGGGCTGCGCCCGGAGCATCCGGCTGCCCCGCGTCAGCGACACCAAATATTCCCGAGGGGTGGTGGGTCTCGTCACCGGATCCGACGCCTACCCCGGCGCCGCGCTGCTGTCTTCAACGGCCGCCGCGCGCGCGAACATCGGCATGGTGCGCTATGTGGGCCCGAGAAGAGCGGAGAATCTCATACTCGACAAGCTGCCCGAAGCGGTGCTGGGCGAGGGACGCTGCCAGGCCTGGGTGGTGGGATCCGGCGTGCCGGACGGCGATCACGCCGACGACGAGGATGCGCAGCGCGACGCCATTCGCCGTCTCCTGGCGCCCTACGAGGTGACTGCGCCCGCCGAATGGCCGTCTCCGGAGGATCTGGCCGCGCTTGACCCCGAGGCTCTTCCCGACTCGCCGGACGAGGTGCTGAGCCTTATGAGACCGCATTATGACGATGGGCAGGAGCTGCTGCCTCCGATTGTGGTGGACGCCGGGGCCCTGGACCTTTTGCCCGCCCATGTGCCGCCGCAGGTGGTGATCACCCCGCATGCCGGCGAACTTGCCCGGCTGCTGCGCTCACGCGGCGAGTCGCCGAGTGCGCGGGACATCGAGACGGATCCGCTCGAATGGGCGTTATGCGCCTGGGAACTCACCGGCGCCACGGTGCTGCTCAAAGGGGCGGTCACCGTCGTTGCGGGCACCGGCGCATTCAACCGGCCCACGGTGACGGTGTGCGGCAGGGCCCCCGCCTGGATGTCCACGGCCGGGTCCGGCGACGTACTTGCCGGATCGCTCGGCGCTCTGCTCGCCCAGCACGGCGACGAAGACGGAAAGCCGCCCCTGCCGCAGGACATGCCCCGGCTGGTGGCCGCCGGCGCCTATATCCACGCGCTTGCCGGCCGGATCGCGTCCGGCTCGGACCAATGCGCCCTCGGGCGAATCATTCCCTATAGCGAGGAAGGCGACCGCCTCGTCGAACTGATGACGCCTCTCAGCGCACGATACCATGCGAACACGCCCCTGGGCGTGCTTGGCAAGCCGATCACCGCGACGGATATCGCCGATCAGCTGCCGACGGCCTATGGACTGCTGGCTTCGCTGTACGACGACCATATCGGCGACGCCGGCGACGCCGATGACACCGATGACGGGGATTTCGACGACTGACCCCGACCAATCCCGCGCCACAATCCCCGCGCCATCCGAAAAGCCCATGGGCGACGACGGCCACACCGCCGAAGCCCGTCAATCCGGCGTCTACAGCAATGCGATCAGCTGGTCCACATGCTCGGGCGTGGTGGCCCAGCTGGTTGCGATGCGCACCACGGTGTGCGTGGCGTCGCTTTTCTCCCAGAAGCTCAGGCGCACCCGCCTGCCCAGCTCCTCGTAACGCTCATCGGGCAGGTTCACGAAAATCTGGTTGGTGGCATTGACCAGCGGCATCTCGTAGCCCTTCGCGATCAGCGCCGCACGGATGCGATCGGCCTGCTCGTTGGCGTTGCGGGCGATGTCGGTATAGAGATCGTCGGTGAACAGGGTGTCGAATTCCAGTCCAAGCAGGAAGCCTTTGGCCAGCAATGCGCCATGGCGCTTGACGATGGTGAGGAAGTGCTCGGGCATGTTGCGGTGGGTGAACACCACGGCCTCGCCCATCAGCGCGCCGACCTTGGTGCCTCCGATGTAGAACGCGTCCGCGATGCGCGCCATATCGGGCAAGCCCACATCGTTGGCCTTCGAGGCGAGACCGTACCCCATGCGCGCGCCGTCGACGAACAACGGGATGCCGTGACGATGGCAGGCGTCGGCGACGGCCTCGAGCTCGGCCTTGGTGTAGAGGGTGCCGTATTCGGTGGGTTGCGAAATGTAGGTCAGTCCGGGCCATACCATGTGGTCGCGGTTGTCGTCGGCGAGAAAGACATCCAGGTACTCATCGAGTTCAGAGGCGTCGATCTTGCCGTCATGCGAGGGCAGAGCCAGCACCTTGTGGCCGGTCGCCTCGATGGCGCCCGCCTCATGCACATTGACATGACCGGTTTCGGCAGCCACCACGCCCTCGTATTCTGCGAGCATGGCGTCGATGACCACCTGATTGGTCTGCGTGCCGCCGACCAGAAAGAAAATCCGGGCATCCTCGTCATCGCAGGCCCTGCTGATCTTCGCCTTGGCGGACTCGCACACTTCGTCCGAACCATAGCCTGGATATTGGTCCATATTCGCGGCGATCAGACGCTCGAGAATCTTCGGATGGGCGCCTTCGGAATAGTCGTTTTCAAATGACAGCATTGCGTTCCTCTCACAGATTGTGCGTTGCGGGCCGAGGGATCCGGCTGCCCGGACCCGTCGATCCGCCGGGGATCAGTGTTTCAGCCGGGACCGACGAGTCGGACGGCTCAGCCGCGATGGAAGGTGCGGATCAGCTCGATGGTCCTGCCCACGCCTTCGGGCAGTTTGTCGCTGCCGCCCAGCTCGGACAGGAATTCGTCGACGCGCTCCCGGTATCTGCGCAACGAGTCCGGATCGAGCTTGAGCCCGTACAGCAGGCTCTGCCGTATGTTCTCCGGTTCGATATTGCCGAGAAACGACAATGTCTGCAGCGCCATGAATCCCAGCAGCTCGGGATGACGCCGTTTGATGTATTCGGCCCTGTCGTGCGCGGCCTCAAGCCAATCGCCCATCATCTCCGCGTTGAACCCGCGCATGATCGACCCCGACCGCAACCGGTAGTGGTACAGGGTTTTGGGAATGCGCACCACCTGATGGGACTCGCCGATGACGTTGCAGATACGGGCGAGGTCCTCGATCTTGCGTCCCACGGGGAATGAAAAATCCTGATTGCGATAAATCGACGCCGACGCCATGAACGCCCAGAAATAGCCCTCGATGTCGAACTGCAGCTGCTTTCTTAATGCTTCGTTGGGCGTCAGCTGCTGAACGTCGGCATAGTCGTTCTGGCGATATTGGGATTTCAACGGCTGCCCAAGCTCCCCGATCGTGTCGAAACGGAACATCACCAGATCCGCGCCATATTCGGACACCGTGTCCATGCATGACGCCACCAGATCCGGTTCGATCAGATCGTCGGAGTCCATGAAGTACCAATAGTCGCCCGTCGCCGCCGCCATGCCGGCGTTGCGCGCGGCGGACAGCCCCGCGTTGGTCTGGTGGATGACGTGAATCCGCGAATCCCTGCGCGCCCATGCGTCGCATATCGCCGGGCAACCGTCCGGGGAGCCGTCATCCACCAGAATGATCTCCAGGTTGCCCCACGTCTGCGCCGCGACGCTGGCCACGGCGGCGTCAAGATACCGCTCAACGCCATATACCGGCACAATCACGCTGACCAGAGGGCACGACCCGTTCACGCCTTCGAATTCACTCATAAATCCACCATACACAAGCATCGCGCACCGCACATCGCACACTGCGGGCCGTAAACGCGAATTCCCTCCCGACCAAACGACCGGGAGGGAATTCGCATGGGTGACATATCCCATATGGGGTGGATAACGCGGCTCGAACGCGCGACCTGCTGAACCACAATCAGCTGCTCTACCTGCTGAGCTATATCCACCATAGCTGCGTTGCAAGCAACAGATGGATACTATACATGACCCGGCGAAAAAGCTCTACTCGCGTGTCGCACAGCATGTCGCGTCACGCGCAACGGCCCCTCTCAGACGACGCCTCCGCGAGAGGGACGAATCTCATCAGACGACTGGCGCCGCGCGTCGGCGATGGCCTCGCGTTCCATCGCGACGAATTCCCTGACGCACGATTCGACGGAATAGTGCTCTCGCGTGTGTTCGGCGTAGCGGTCTCCCCATGAGGCGAGCTCCCGCGGATGGTCGAGCCACCAGTCAATGCGGTCGGCGAGCGCGGCCACGTCTCCGGCCGGGAACAGGGATTCCTCGGTCAGCGCGAACTGGCTGGCCGCCGACAGTCCGGATTGCGCGATAACCGGCACCAGACCGGAGGCCATGCCTTCGATGACGCTCAGCGACTCGATGTCAACGATCGAGGGATGCACCAGCAGATCACAGGAGCGCAGGAATGCGGGCATGTCGGCGTTGCGGTGGAATCCGATGAAGCTGGGACGAGGCAGCAGCCGCCTGGCCTGGCGTCTCAGATACCGCTGGCGCGGTCCGGTGCCGGCGATGTGCAATTCGATGCGCTCGGCATGCCGGCACTGGGACACCGCGCGGATCAGGGTGATGTGGTCCTTCTCCCTGGCGAGTCGGCCCGAGGCCACCACGCGGATGGGCAGCGATGCCCCCTCACCCGGCTTGCGTTGCGTTTTCGGAGTGAACCGCGGCGAATACCCGTTGGAAATGACGTGGAGGCACCCCCCGTAGCCGTGCGCGCGCAACTGGCTGGCGATCATTTCGGTGGGTGTGTGAATGTGGTCGATATGCCGATATAGCCAGTGCTTGAACAGCCAGTACAAAAAGCCGTTGACGCCCGGGACCCAACGGAGCGGACCGGCGTTGTAGCTAACGTTCTCGGGTTGCAGATGGAATCCCGCCGTCACCGGGATACCCATGTCGCGGGCGATTTTGTACGCCCGTCTGCCGAAGGCGAAGGGCAGGTAGAGATGCACCACGTCGGCGCCGGCGAAAGCGGTGCGGAAGAGGGTGTCGGAGGGCGCCGCGAACTGCATGTGCTGTTTTTTGGCCACCCACGTGACCAGCGGCACGTGGTTCTCCCGAGCCGGATATTCCCTGCTGCCCAATCCGACGAGGCGAACATGGTGTCCCTGGCGTGTAAGTTCACGCGCGTACTGCAGCGCCGAGTTGGAGGTGCCGTTGCCTTTGGTTCCGATGGTGTCCATCACCAGTACGATCGTCAGCGGTCGACCGTCGTCACGGGCGATGCGTCGGACTTCTTCCTCGTCGTTCTCAAGCATGAACCTTATGCTACCGCAGCGAGCCTCCTGACCGCCTTGGCGAGGTCCCCCTCAGGCCTGAGCAGGCTGAGCCGCACGTATCCCTCGCCGGATGCTCCGAAGCAGGATCCCGGCATAACCGCCACCCCGGCGGTGTGCAGCAGAAAATCGGCATAGTCGTCCGAGCTGCCGTGGCCATCCGGCACCTTCATCCATGCAAACAGGCCGCCATGCGAGGGAAACACCGTGTAGCCGGCGGCCACCAGCCCCTCGTGCAGGACATCGCAGCGCCTCTTATAGCGGGCGGCCAGCGACGGCACCGACGATTGGTCGGAGGCAAGTGCCGCGGCGCCGGCGTCCTGGATGACCGACGAGGCCAGCACGGTGGTCTGGCGATGCACGGCCTTGCATCCCGCCAGTACCTCGGCGTTGCCGGCGATGAACCCGCCCCGCCAACCGGCCACCATATACATCTTCGACAACGAGCACAGTTCGACCGCCACGTCAAGCGCGCCGGGCGTCGTCAGCAGGCTGACGGCGGGCTGCTCGTCGAATCCCAGACCGGCGTAGGCGAAGTCATTCATCACGACGAAATGGTGCCGTTTGGCCAGCCGGACCGCGTCGGCGTAGAGCTCGGGGGTGGCCGCCGCGCCGGTGGGGTTGTTCGGATAGTTGAGGATCAGCAGCTTGGCCTGATCGAGCAGCGCCGGGTCCACGGCGTTGAGATCCGGCAGGAATCCGTGCGCGGCATCGGTGGGAATGGTGACGAACCGCCCCTTGGCCACGGCGGTCGATCCCTCGTACTGCGGATAGAAGGGATCGACGGCGAGCACCGTATCGCCCTCATCGATCAGCGCCTCGATCACCACGCTGATGCCCACGGAGGAACCGGCCGTGGCCAGCAGCTGGGTGGACGCGTCGAGCTCCACGCCGTGCTGCCGCCGATACCAGTCCGCCGCGGCGGCGAGAAAGTTGGGTTTGCCGTCAAACGGCGCGTACCGGTAGTCAGCCTGCTCGTAGGCGGCCTTGGCCAGCGCGTCCTTCATGAATTCGGGAGGCTCGCCGTCCGGGTTGCCCTTGGAAAGGTCGATCACGTCCTCACCTGCGGCGATGGCCGCGGCGACGCTCGCATCGGCTTCGGCAAAGGGATTGCCCGGCAGGGCGTTCGCCCGCTTGGAAATCAACGACGCGATCGACGAAGCGGCTACGTCACTCATACGTTCTCCCTCCCCATGGCATCAGCCATCTCATACAATTACAATCCCGCGGCATCCCCGATTAACGTCAATGCCGGCCGAATCCCACATATTCGACCGGCATTGGTTGGCAATAAGGCAGTACGCGCGTACCGTTGGCCCGGTCCGGTTGTGCCCGTCCGGTAACGCCCACTGTAGGCCGGTCATGTTTCCTCCGACGCGGCGTGGCTATAGAGGTTGCTTATGATGCGCTACCGGCGGGTGAGGATGAGGCGAACAGTACAATTGGCCCCATGAATGACACGACCGTGACCTCATCCGCATACGATTCGACATCGACCCCCGCCAACCGCGCCCTGGGCGCGCCGTTGGGCGGGCATCCCACACGCGTGCTGTTTCTTGGGGCGGGCGAGCTTGGCAAAGAGGTGATCATCGAGCTGATGCGCCTCGGCGCATGGGTCTGCGCGGCGGATTCCTACGCCGGAGCGCCCGCCCAGCAGGTGGCGCACGACTATCGCGTCCTCGACATGGCCGACGCGAATAAGCTGCGAGCCCTGTTCGACGACGTGCGGCCGGACATCATCGTGCCCGAAGTGGAGGCGATCGCCACGTCGGAGCTCGCCGACGCCGCAGCGCGCGGCATCCAGGTGGTGCCCAGCGCCGAGATCGCCGCCATCTGCATGGACCGCGAACGTCTGCGCGTGCTGGCGCACGAGGATCTTCATCTGCCGACCACGCCGTACCGCTTTGCCGGCTCCCCGGAGGAGCTGCGAGAAGGCGCCGAGCTCGTGGGCTATCCGTGCGTGGTCAAGCCGGTGATGAGCTCGTCCGGTCACGGGCAGTCCGTGGTGCGCGAGCCCGAAGCGATCGGCGCGGCATGGGTGGAGGCGCAGGAGGGGCGTCGCGCGGCCAATGAAGGCGATGTGTCCCGTGTGATCGTGGAGGCCTTGGCGCCGCTGGATTACGAGCTGACCGTGCTGACGGTGAGCTCGTCGGCCGGCGTGGTTGCCTGCGCGCCGATCGGCCAGCGGCAGGAGTCGGGCGACTATCGCGAGTCCTGGCAGCCTGCTGCCGTGTCCGCCGACGTGCTCGACCGGGCCGGCCGCATCGCCCGCACGGCGGTCGAGGGGCTGGTCGCCAAGGCCAGGTCGGCCGGAGAGACCGGCTGGGGCGTGTTCGGCGTCGAGCTCTTCGTTCTGAAGGATGGCTCGATCCTCTTCAACGAGGTGTCCCCGCGCCCCCACGACACCGGCATGGTGACGATGGTCTCGCAACGGCTCAGCGAATTCGCGCTGCACGCCCGCGCGATCCTGGGATTGCCGGTCACCGAAGCACATGTCGCGCTGTCGCTGCCGGCAGGCGGTGCGGCGGCCAGCCACGCCATCGTGGTGACGGGCGACGGCGAGGCGGTGTTCTCGAACGTCGCCGCCGCGCTGGCCGAACCGGGCACGGACCTGCGCATCTTCGCCAAGCCCGAGGTCCACGGCCACAGGCGCATGGCGGTGTCGCTGGCGATCGGGAACGACGAGAAAGAGGCGCGTGCCAAGGCGGCGCGTGTGGCCGATACGCTCGATATCGCCGTCGAACAATGATCTCCGCCTAAGGCGGGGGCCGAATCGGTCAGGCACCGGCATCAAGCGGGCCCGTGGTTTCCGGCAAGTCGGACCACGGGCCTGTTGTATCAGGCGGTTGGTAGCCTTGATAGACGTAATTCACCGGTTATTTCGTCCTCTTCGAAGGCAGGAAAGGCGATTCATGGAGAAGTTGGAGAAGCTCTACGAGGGCAAGGCCAAGCAGCTGTACGCAACCGACGATCCGGAGGTGCTCTGGGTCGAATACAAGAATTCCGCGACCGCGGGCGACGGCGAGAAGAAGGAAGATTTCGCCGGCAAGGGCCGTCTGAACAACCTCATCACCACGATCATCTTCGACCTGCTGAAGAAGCGCGGCATCGACAGCCACCTCATCGCCCGCGTCAACGACACCGCCCAGCTGGTGAAGAAGGTCAAGATGTTCCCGCTGGAGATCGTGCTGCGCAACACCGCCGCCGGCCACTTCTGCTCGCGTCTCGGCGTCGAGGAGGGTCTGCCGCTCAAGGAGCCGGTGCTCGAGTATTTCATGAAGAACGACGATCTGCACGATCCCTTCGTGAACGACGACGATCTGGTGGCCCTGGGCGTGTGCACCCGCGAGGACCTCGCCGAGATCGCCCCTCTGGCCCGCAGGATCAACGAAGCCCTGATCGAGATCTTCGCGAAGATCGACGTGAAGCTCGTCGATTTCAAGATCGAAATGGGACGCACCTCCGACGGCAAACTGCTGCTGGCCGACGAGATCACGCCTGATTCCTGCCGTCTATGGGACCAGCGCGATCACTCCGGCAAGGTGGAGCATCTCGACAAGGATCTGTTCCGCCGCAATCTGGGCAGCATCATCCCGGCCTACGAGGAGATCGAAAGCCGCCTGGCCGACCTTGCCAAGTCCGAAGGCATCGAAGTTTCCGCATGACGTTTTCGCAGCCCGCATCCGACGTTCCGCTCCGGATGCGGGCTGCGTCTTTTTCTCCGCAATTCCTGCGATTGCATTGATACATCCTCAACAAGCCCCTCTTTCAAGGAGTTGACCATGGTTTTTCGCGTATACGTGGAAAAGAAACCCGGTTTTGACGTCGAAGCGCAGCAGCTCGACAACGAACTTACGACCATTCTTGGCATCAAGGCGCTGAAGAACGTCCGCATTGTCAATCGTTACGACGTGGAAGGCATCAGCGAGGAGCTGTTCAGGCGGGCCACGCCGACCGTGTTCAGCGAGCCGCAGGTGGACGACGTCTCCGCTGATCTGCCCGACTTCGGTTCCGCCGCCGTGTTCGCCGTGGAATATCTGCCCGGTCAGTTCGACCAGCGCGCGGATTCCGCCAGCGAATGCATCCAGCTGATCTCCCAGGGCGAACGCCCGACCGTGCGCTCGGCCAAGGTGTATGCGCTGGAGGGCGATCTCTCCGCGGCCGACGTCAAGGCGATCAAGCATTACGTGATCAACCCGGTCGAGGCCCGCGAGGCTTCGCTGGACACGAAGACCACGCTGAAGACCCAGGTGCCGACGCCCGGCAGGGTCGAGGTCATCGACGGTTTCCGCACCATGAGCGACGCCGAGCTCAAACAGTTCATCAAGGACCGCGACCTGGCCATGGACCTGGCCGACCTGCAGTTCTGCCGCGAGCATTTCACCGAGGAGCATCGCGATCCGACGATCACCGAGATCAAGGTAATCGACACCTATTGGTCCGACCATTGCCGCCACACGACGTTCGGCACGCAACTCGACGAAGTGACAATTGACGACGCCGCCGTCAAGGCCGCGTTCGACAAGTATCTTGAGATCCGCCACGAGCTCGGCCGCGACAAGAAGCCGGTGTGTCTGATGGACATGGGCACGATCGGCGCGAAGTGGCTCAAGAAGAACGGCATTCTGAGGAACCTCGACGAATCCGAGGAGATCAACGCCTGCACCGTCAAAGTGAAGGTGGACGTGAACGGCCACGACGAGGACTGGCTGTTCCTGTTCAAGAACGAGACGCACAACCATCCGACCGAAATCGAGCCGTTCGGTGGCGCGGCCACCTGCATCGGCGGCTGCATCCGCGACCCCCTGTCCGGCCGCTCCTACGTGTACCAGGCGATGCGCGTGACCGGTGCGGCGGACCCGACCGTTCCGGTGTCCGAAACGCTGGAGGGCAAGCTCCCCCAGCGCAAGCTCGTCACCACGGCGGCCGCGGGCTATTCCTCCTACGGCAACCAGATCGGCCTGGCCACCGGCCAGGTGGACGAGATCTACCACCCCGGCTATGTGGCCAAGCGCATGGAGGTCGGCGCGGTCGTGGCCGCGACGCCGGCCGACCACGTGCGCCGCGAGACCCCGG
>DBKS01000045.1:95226-97301 GCA_002298605.1 Bifidobacterium sp. UBA744
CTGGAACTCGACGGCGCCGAGGTGCAGAAGGGCAACGCCCCCGTGGAACGCAAGCTGCAGCGACTGTTCCGCCGCGGCGACGCCTGCCGCCTGATCAAGCGCTGCAACGATTTCGGCGCGGGCGGCGTATCCGTGGCGGTCGGCGAGCTGGCCGACGGCCTGTACGTGGACCTCAACAAGGTGTCGAAGAAGTACGAGGGTCTGGACGGCACCGAGCTGGCGATCTCCGAATCGCAGGAGCGCATGGCCGTGGACGTGGCCGCCGAGGATGTGGACGAGTTCCTCGGCTATGCCAGGGAGGAGAATCTCGAGGCCGAAGTCATCGCGACCGTGACCGAGGAACCACGCATGACCATGGTGTGGAACGGCGACACGATCGTGGATCTGTCGCGTGAATTCCTCGCCTCCAACGGCGCCCCGAAGCACCAGGTGGTGCATGTCGAAGCCCAGCAGGGCTATTCCACTCCGTGGAAGTCCGGCACGCTCGCCGAACGCATGCGCACCATGCTCACCGATCTGAACGTGGCCTCCAACAAGGGACTGTCCGAGCGCTTCGACTCCACCATCGGCGCGGGTACGGTGCTCATGCCGTTCGGCGGCAGGAAGCAGCTGACCCCGACCATGGCCATGGTGGCCAAGCTGCCGGTGCTCGGCGAGACCACCACCGCCTCCGCGATGGCATGGGGCTTCAACCCGTACATCATGGAGAAGAACCAGTTCACGGGCGCCTACCTATCCGTGGTCGAGTCGCTCTCCAAGCTGGTGGCCGCCGGTTTCGAGCATGAGAAGGCCTACCTGAGCTTCCAGGAATACTTCGAGAAGCTGCGCGACGAGCCGGAACGCTGGGGCAAGCCGACCGCCGCGGTGTTGGGCGCCCTGATGGCCCAAGTGGATCTCGGCGCGGGCGCGATCGGCGGCAAGGATTCCATGTCCGGCACCTTCGAGCATCTTGACGTGCCTCCGACCCTGATCTCCTTCGCCGTGGCCGTGGGCGCCATGAAGCGCGCCACCTCTCCGGAATTCAAGGGAGCCGGTCACCGCGTGGTCCGTATCGCGCCGCGATACCAGGCCGATGGGCTCACGCCCGACAAGGACGCGCTGCTGGAGGCCTTCTCCGCGGTCGAGGAGCTCACCGATTTCGGCGACGCGCTGGCCGTGTCCACGCCGGGCTACGGCGCCACCGCAGAGGCGATCTTCAAGATGACGGTCGGCAACCGGATCGGCGTGAAGCTCAACTCCGCGATTTCCGTGGACGACCTGTTCGTCCCGGCCTACGGTTCCTTCATCATCGAGCTTGCCGACGGTGCCATGGTTCCGGCCGTATCCAACTTGGTCGAGGTCAGCGAGGTCGGCGAGACCACCGAGGAATATTCGTTCGTGGCCGCCGGCGAAACGCTTGATCTTGCGGAACTGCAGGAGGCGTGGGAAAGCGGCATCGAATCCGTGTTCCCGTACCGCTCCAAGGGCGACGAGAAGGGCGAGACCGTCGAGACGGTGTCCTTCCAGACTCCGAAGAAGACCGTGTACACCGGCACCGGCGTGGCCAAGCCGCATGTGGTCATCCCCGTGTTCCCCGGCAACAACTGCGAATACGATTCCGCGGCCGCCTTCGAACGCGCGGGCGCCGATGTGAGCACGCTCATCGTGAACAACCTCACGCCGGCCGCCGTGGCGGAATCCACGGACGCCTTGGTCGAGGAGATCAGGAAGAGCCAGATCATCATGATCCCCGGCGGCTTCTCCGGCGGCGACGAGCCGGACGGTTCCGCCAAGTTCATCACCGCGTTCTTCCGCGCCCCTGCCGTGACCGAGGCCGTGCGCGACCTGCTGAACAACCGTGATGGTCTGATGCTCGGCATCTGCAACGGTTTCCAGGCGCTGATCAAGCTTGGTCTGGTGCCGTATGGCGACATCGTACCGATGACCGCGGAATGCCCGACATTGACGTTCAACACCATCGGCCGCCACCAGTCCCGTCTGGTGCGCACCCGTGTGGCGTCGGACCTCTCCCCCTGGCTGTCGAAGACATCCGTGGGAGACGTGCACACCATCGCCATCTCCCACGGCGAGGGCCG
>DBKS01000028.1:0-1485 GCA_002298605.1 Bifidobacterium sp. UBA744
ACAACACGATCGCCGACGTGACGGTGGAAATGGAGGGCATGCGCCCGAACACCGCCATCGCCAAGCTCATTGTGCTCAACAACCATCTGACGTCACTGCCTGTCGCGCCGCGCTCCGCGGTCGAGCCGCTGATCCTGATGCTCGCCCCGATCGCGCCGCATATCTGCGAGGAGCTGTGGAGTCGACTTGGCCACAAGGAATCGCTGTCCGCCGAACCCTGGCCGGTGGCCGATGAGCGCTATGTGGGTCAGGATACCGTGACGGCGGTTGTGCAGATCAAGGGCAAGGTGCGTGCCAAGCTCGAGGTTTCGCCGGATATCGATCCGGCTGAACTGGAAAAGCTGGCCCTTGACGCTGTGGCAAGCCGTTTGGGGGGCAAGGCGCCGCGCAAGGTGATCGTCAAGGCGCCGAAGATCGTCTCCATCGTCCCGGCGGAATGACGCGCCGCGACGGGCGGAGGGCGGTTTCCGGTCGTTAACGTCGGCGCTCGTTGCGCTGTAAGCGAACCCCAACCTGATCGCTATCGGGTGGGGTTCGCTTCATTTCCAAGGCCGCGGGCATATTCGTCCACATCCGAGACCGCATTGGACACGCGCGGGAATGTCGGGCAGCGTGGATGCATGGAACTGCTGCATCCTCCGCCGCCCCCCGAGGCCGGCCGCCGCCCCGCATTGCTCCCGCGCCTGTCGGGTGTCCGGGACCGCGACGCCGCGGCATGCCTGCAGGCGGATATGAACGCCGGACGCATGCGGACCAGGCCGAGAATCGGCATCAACATGGTTCATGGCGTCGTCATCATGCTGCTGCTGGTGGCGGCGCTGGCGGCGAGCCTCACCCTGTTGCTGATCCAGGCGGGCAACATGAGGGTTGACGCGACGAATGCGACCGTTGAGGCGCCGGTGGCGTCCAGTCCGTCGGAATCATCCGACCAGTCCGTGGCTGCCGATGCGTCGGATGACGTGCAGGGGTCGGCGACGCCGGCGGATCCTTCCGTCGATGACGGGTTGGTGGATATCAACACCGCCGGCGTCGCACAGTTGGATGCCGTGAAAGGCATCGGTCCGGTGATCGCCCAGCGCATTGTCGACTATCGAAACGAGCATGGTCGCTTTTCCAGCGTGGACGACTTGCTCGACGTGCCAGGCATCGGCATGAAGACCTTGAACGCCATGCGTGGACAATTGGCGGTGCGGTGATGCGTCTCCGGGCAAGGAACCCGTGGCCGGCGGACCGAGAACAGGGGAGCAGGGACTGGAGGCTGCTTCCACTGAGTGCGGCCCTATGGCTGGCGATGATCGTCTGCTTCGAGGTACTCGACGGTGAGGCTGGGGAGGGGAGGCTGCCATGGCTGATGCTGGCGGTGGGTGTGTCGGCCGTGCTGATCGGGGGAGTCATATGCTGCATGGCCTGTCTCGCCGGTTGTGGAAGACGTCGTGGCGAGCTGCTCGGACAGGCTGCGATGATGCTGTTGTCCGTCATTGTCGC
>DBKS01000028.1:1521-2169 GCA_002298605.1 Bifidobacterium sp. UBA744
CTGTGCGCCTGCGCCGCACATCATGTCGCCGAGCGTCGTTCCCCGACGTATGAGCTGCTTGCGGGATCCGATGCCGTCCCGGTGGTTATGACGGTACGTCTGCGGGAGCCTCCTCTGACTTCGGATCGTCGTTCCGCGGACTGCCGGGCCGATGCGANNTGTCGAATCCGTTGCGACCGACCTGGTGGCCAGCGCCGATTATGTCCCGATTCGCGTCTATGCGGCCGGCGACGCCTGCGCAATACGCCAGGATGGCCTGTATCGGATGGCCGGGGTGCTGGAACGTCCCGAAATCGGATCCGCCAAGGCATGGCTGACCGTCGACGAGGGTACCGTGCCCTCGACGATTGAGCCTCCCGGGACGATGGCGCGTCTGGTATATGCGATGCAGTGCGCATTCATCCGCAATACCCAGAGATTGGACGATCAGGGCAGCGTCCTGATGCCCGGCATCACGCTGGGGCTGCCGGGCCAGGATGTTGCGGATCCCTCGATGAGGGCGGGAACGGAACGAATGGATCCCGTCTATGCGCAGCAAGTGGAGGACGCGTTCCGGGCGGCCGGCATTATGCATCTCATGGCGGTTTCCGGCGGGCACTTTGTCATTGTCGCGGGACTGGCGCGGAGGCTGTGCGCCGTCGCGCGCGC
>DBKS01000028.1:2187-2479 GCA_002298605.1 Bifidobacterium sp. UBA744
CCGAGATGCGTCACCGCCTGCGTGGTGTCGGGGGCCACGGTAATGCTTATGCGCATGATGGTGCCTGCGGATTCGGTGGGCCGGGCCGCCTGCATGGGAATGATCGGGGTGTGCGCGACGCTGGCGGGCAGACGCGGCCAGGGCATGAGCATGCTGTGCCTCACCGTGNNGGCACGCTGATCCTGTTTCCCGATGCCTCGCGCAGCATTGGATTTGCCCTGTCATGCGCTGCGGTACTGGGCATCGTCTGGTGGAATGAGCCGCTGGCGCGAGTGTGCGGACGGCATATGCC
>DBKS01000028.1:2504-2665 GCA_002298605.1 Bifidobacterium sp. UBA744
CATCGATCGCCCAGACACTGTCGATGACGCTGTCCGCCCAAGCGCTGGCGTTGCCGGTGATGGTTCTGGTGGAACCGGAGCTGCCCACGTTGTCGATCGTGGCGAATCTACTGGTGGGGCCGATCGTCACGGTGACGACCTTGCTGGGACTGGCGGCATTG
>DBKS01000028.1:2690-2853 GCA_002298605.1 Bifidobacterium sp. UBA744
CGGTAAGTTGGTGGTGGCCGGATGCCGGATTCGTGCTGGTCTGGCTGGGCAGCGGGGGCACGCGTGTAATGGAGCGGATCGCGTGGTGGTGCGCCCATGCGCCGGTGAGCGTCATTCCATGGTTCAGCGGTCCGATGGCGGCCGCCGCGCTACTGCTGTCGGA
>DBKS01000039.1 GCA_002298605.1 Bifidobacterium sp. UBA744
GCCCATGGAAGATCTTGGAATCATGACTTTCACTTGGAACGCCTCGCAGTATTTGAAATTCTCCGACCAGCGCACGCAGCCGAGCCGCGACCTGGTGAACCGTCTGCCCGCCGATGACGGTTCCGCACGGCGTCTGCTCGACATCGGCTGCGGGCCGGGCAACAGCACCGCCCAACTCCGCGCGCGCTATCCCGGGGCGCAGGCGTTGGGCGTCGATTCGTCGCCGGAGATGATCGCGGCGGCGCGCGAGCAACATCCCGATATGGAGTTTCAGGTGCTTGACGCCAACGATCTCGACAGCCTGCCCGATGATTTCGACGTGGCATTCACCAACGCCTGCCTGCAATGGGTGCCGAACCACCGCAAGGTAATCCCCGCCATGCTGCGACGCGTACGCCCCGGCGGCATGGCGGCCTGCCAGTTCACCGAAACCATCAACCAGCCCGCGCACACTGTCATGCGCGAGCTGGCCGTCAAAGCCCCGTTCTCCGATTACATCGGTGGCGGGGGAATCCGCCCCTATCATCATCTGGGAGGCAGCCACTTCGATGTCGGCGCCTACTACGATCTCATCGCGCCTCTGTCAAAACACGCGGAAGTATGGGAGACAACCTACTGGCATGCGCTGAAAGGTTACGCAGGCGTCGTCGAATGGTATCGGGGCACTGGTTTGCGCCCGTATCTGTCGCAACTGCCCACCGACGAATTGAGGCGGGCCTATGAGCAGGCATTCGTCGACCGGCTGCGCGCGGTCTATCCGCTGCAGGCCGACGGCACCGTGCTGATTCCCATGCCACGTTTCTTTTTCCTCGCCCAACTCTGACGATAGAATGCTCGCATGGAAATTCGCGAATACGACAGGGCGACCGACCAGGCCCGCGCCATCCGAACGGCGGTGTTCGTCGTGGAGAAGGATTACCGGCCGGAATTCGACGAGTGGGACGAACCCGGTCGCGCCACGCATCTGCTGGCTTTCGAGGGCGGCCGCGCCATAGCGACATGCCGCTTCTTTCCCGACCCCGAACACACCGATCAGCTTGGCCGCTGGGTGATCGCGCGGCTGGCGGTGGCTGCCGGCGAACGGGGACGCGGCGTCGGCAAAATGATGCTGTCCGAGGCGGAACGCCGCATTCTGGCAGCGGGCGGACGGATTGCCGCAGTGCATTCCGAAGACAAAAACTTCGCGATGTATGAGCACTTCGGATATCAGGCCACCGACGAATTCTTCGACAACGGCACCCATGGCTGGATGGTCAAAGCGCTGAAAACAGCGGATTGAGTCCCGTGGCATGGTGCTTGCGGCATTATGTGCAAAGGCACATCATTCCCGCCATACAATGGCAGCATGCAGATTCGACCGATTACCGCCGCTGACGACGTTGCGATGGCCGCCATTGTGCGCAGCAGCCTAGCCGCGCAGGGACTCGATATTCCCGGCACCGCGTATTTCGACCCGGAACTCGATCATTTGAGCACGTTCTATCAGGCCGCCGGCGCCTATTTCGTCGCCATCGACGACGATGGAATCGTGACCGGCGGAGCCGGATTCGCGGCATTCCCCAACCAACCCGGCGTGGCCGAACTGCAAAAGCTGTACGTCTCCCCCGTCGCACGGCATCAGGGACTTGGCCATCAACTCGTCGCGCTTGTGGAGCAGCGCGCCGCCGAAGCCGGATATGCCACGCTGTACTTGGAGACCCACCACAACCTCAGGGACGCGATACACCTCTATCGGCAACTCGGTTACACGCAACTGGACGGCCCGCTGCCCGACACCACGCACACCACCATGGACCTGTTCTTCTCCAAGCAATTGCACCGGACCGCAAAGCAGAACGCAGCCGATCCCAGGGCTACTTCCAGCTACCAACTGCCCAAGGGATTCGAACACTGCTCGAAACTTGGGCCAGTGGTCAAGGCCCCAACCGCACTGGAACGGGTACGGGCTGTGGTAACGATTCTGGTCGGTCCGGGCGGCTGCCCGTGGGACAAGCGGCAGACGAATCAAAGCCTGCTCAAGAACCTGTTGGAGGAAACCTACGAATTCGTCGACACGGTTGAAGAGGACGACCGCGAGGGCATGCGCGAGGAACTCGGCGACCTGCTCATGCAGTCGATCTATCAGGCGGCCGTCTGCGCGAAGGACCAATCCGATCCGTTCACACTCGACGAGGTCTGCGATCGATTGGTGGACAAGCTCATCACCCGACACCCGCATGTGTTCGCGCCGGACGGCGATCCGCACGCCGGCCATGAGGACAGTCCGGAGGAAATGCTGGCCGTATGGAACGCGATGAAACAGCGCGAAAAGCATCGCAAGTCGGTGGTCGAAGGCATTGCTCGCGCACAGGGCGCGTTCCCCCGCGCGGCGAAGATCATTCACCGAGCCGCCGAGTCCGGGCATGCGCAGCTACTGGACCAGGCGCTCGCCTCTGCGGACGACGATGCCTCCAAGTCCGCCGGCCCCGACAAATCGGCAGTTTCGGCCAGCGCATACGCCAACCGCGTTCTGGCCATCATTCGCGAGGCGGACGCCAACGGCATCGACATGGAATCCGCCTTACGCAACCGCCTACGCGAAGTGGAGCAACGTCTCACCGCTCTGGAATCATCCGCGGAGCAGAGATAGGCCGGCGTGGCGTTTCGTAACGCGAATGGGCGATGATGATGGCATGACCGACATGACGAGAGCATCGAGAACGACCACGCCCACCACAGACGCCAAATCCATGCGACTCGAGCACGATTGCATCGGCGAGATGGGCGTGCCCGCCGACGTCTATTGGGGCATTCACACACAGCGAGCCATCGGCAACTTCACTGTTTCCGATGTCACGGACGGCGACCATCCCTCACTCATCAGGGCGTATGCAACGGTTAAACGCGCCTGTGCCACCGCCAACGCCGAGCTTGGTCTGATCGACGGCGCCAAGGCCAAGCTGATTGAACAGGCATGTCTAGAAATCGAGGACGGCGGTCTGGCCGACCAGTTCCCGGTGGATGTGCTGCAGGGTGGCGCCGGCACCAGCGCCAACATGAACATGAACGAGGTGATCGCCAACCGCGCGCTCGAATTGGCCGGACATCCCCGCGGCGACTACACATTCATTCACCCCAACGACCACGTCAACCATTCGCAATCCACGAACGACACGTATCCGGCGGCGTGCAAGCTCGCCATCGTCGATGCGCTGCGCCCGCTTATCAACGCCACCAACCAACTGCGCCAATCGCTGCACAATCTGGCCGACAAGCATGCCAATGACGTCAAACTCGGCCGCACTCAACTGCAGGACGCGGTCCCGATGACCTTCGGCCAGGAATTCCATGCCTTCGCCAGCTTTCTCAAACTCGACATGGCGGCGATGGAACAACTCATACCGGATCTGTGCGTGCTGAATCTGGGAGCTACCGCCATTGGCACCGGCATCTGCGCGGATCTTCGATTCCGCACCAGCGCAACCAGGCATCTCAGGCGCATCACCGGACTTCCCATCACCGCCGCGCCGGACCCGATCGCGGCCATGACCGACATGAGCGCCTATATTGCGGCCTCCGCGGTATTGAAAAACCTGGCCATTCATTTGAAGAAGGCGGCTGACGACCTGCGGTTGCTCAATTCGGGGCCGCGATCCGGCTTCGGGGACATCCATCTGCAACCTCGTCAGGCGGGCTCCAGCATCATGCCGGCTAAGGTGAATCCGGTGATCCCAGAATGCGTGGACCAAAGCTGCTTCACCATCTTCGGGATGGACGTGACGGTCAATTGGGCGGCCGCCGAGGGCCAGCTGCAGCTCAATGCCTTCGACCCGCTGATCGTGCACCAGATTCTGACCGGCATGCATCTGATGACCCGCGCAATGGATATGTTCCGCGAGCGCTGCATCGAAGGAATTCAGGTCGATTTGAAAACCGGTCGAGAGCATGCCCTGCGTTCCCCCGCCATCTCCGCCGCACTGAACGACGTCATCGGCTATGAGGCCGCCAGCGCGATCTCGGCGGAAGCTGTGGCCTCCGGTCGAACGATTCGCGAGGTCGCCGCCGAACGCACCGATCTGAACGACGAGGAACTCGACCATCTGCTTGATCCGGCCTCGCTGTCCCGGCGACTCGGACAAACCTGTCGCGAGCATCGGCCACAGGCATAGCGAGCCAAGTCCCCCGCCCCACCGGCAATCGCCTTACAGTTCCTTGGCGCGGTAGACGCGCAACGAGCACAGCACGGAGATGACCAGCACCGCTACGGTCACGACGCCTCCGACCGTTGCCGCCGTGACCGTATGCTCGGACAGAGCCGTCACGGCACGTTCCACATCGTCCAGAACGGATTGCGGCAGTGTGACGGCCAGCGCGAGTGCCGCGACCACCAGCACGACCATGGCCACAAGCATTACGGTGACCGCCTTTTGCGCGGGAAAACGGTACAGCAACGGATATGCCACCGATTCCAGCAGTATGAAGATGACCATCGCGGCGAATACCGCGGCCGTGTCGTCACCGGACCAGAGGGCCACGGCACCTGTTGCGGCGGTTGCGAACGCGTTGAGTATCAGGATGCAGGCGATTTCCTCGATCAGAAACGTCAATGCGCATGCGATCATCGTCGCATAACGTCCCAGTACCTGATGGGTGCGGTTGACGGGAATCAGCCCGTTCATCCACTCGTTCCGCCCTTCGGACTCATAGAAGAACACATACATCGCCATCACGATGAACAGGGCGAAGCACGAGCCGTTGACGGCGCCGGATGAGAAGTCCGCCAACGGGCGCATGTCGCCATTTCCGGAGACGAGCGCGACCACCAATGTGAATACTGGCGCGAACCCGAGCATCAGCCACAGATTCGACCCGCCGCCCCTGATGCGATGGAAGTCCAGTCGGCAGGCGTTGAGAATGGCACGGCCGGTGTCCGCGGGAGGGGTGGGAAGCATACGTGTCATCGCGACACCTCCATGTCGTCCGCAAGGCTGCCGTCCGCGACGGCATCCTTCGCATTGGTCAGTCGAATGATGTCGTCGATGCTCGCAGGTTCGACGACCAGCCCGGCATGCTCCGGCAGTCTGCTGAGGTAATCGGCTCGGACCAGTGCGTCAAAGCCCGTGCCGTAGACGCGCGTTCCGTCCGCCACGGCGTCGACGGCCGCCAACTTGTCGGGACCGCCTTTGACCAGACGGAAGGATTCCTCGAATTCGTCCTTGGGCCCACTGTAGTACAGCCGTCCGCCGGTGATGTAGGTGATGAAGTCGGCGCCGCGTTCCAAGTCGGAGGTGATATGGGTGGAGAGCAGCACCGCATGCCTGCCGTCCTCGATGTAGGCGTGCAGGATGTCCATCAGTTCGTCGCGCGAGAGCACGTCAAGGCCGCTGGTGGGCTCGTCGAGGATCAGCAGCTTGGCGTCATGGCTCAGGGCCACGGCGAGCATGAGCTTCGTCCGCATGCCACGCGACAGTTCCTTGACCTTCTTGCCACGGTCAAGGTCGAAGCGTCGAAGATACCCGTCAAAGACGGTCTTGTTCCATGCGGGATACATGGGCGCCATCACCCGTTCAACCTGGCTTACGCTCCATGTTTCCATGAAGTACGAACCATCGAATACCACGCCGACTTCGGCTTTGACCCGCTCCTCCCGCGTGATGGCGTCAAGTCCAAGCACCTGGATCGCGCCGGCATCGCGTCGGATCATGTTGAGGATCAGCTTGATCAGCGTGGATTTGCCCGCGCCGTTGGGGCCGATCAGCCCCATGATATAGCCGGGCGGCAAGTCGAAGGTCACGTCATCCAATGTGAAGCCCGAATCATAGCGTTTCGTCACGCCGGTGACGGAAAGAGCCATCACCTCCGCACTTGAGGTTTCGTTAAGCATGATGCGTCCTTATATGTCTGGTCGAGCAGATCATGCAGATCGCGCAGCGGCAGGTTGACAGCTTTGGCGGCTTTGCACGCCTCGGCAAGGCCCGCCTCGGCCTTGTCCAGGAGGGTCCGCCTCATGACCTCGTTGCCGCGGTCCAGAACGAAGCACCCCTTGCCCTGCACGTTCTGCACGATGCCCTCGTCGGCCAGCTCGTTATACGCCCTGGTAACCGTAAGCACCGATACGCGCAGCTCCCTGGCCAATTTTCGCAGGGATGGCAGCGCCTCCCCCGCCTTGAGGTCGCCGTTGAACACCGCGGCGCGGATCTGTGTTGTGATCTGCTCGTAGATGGGTTCGCCGGACACGGACGAAATGATCAGTTTCATCAATGCCCTTTCTCGTGGATTGCGTCGGCGCGACAGCTAACTGTGTAACTGTTATACACAACAGTAACACAGTTACGACCCGCGCGACACCACGTGTCGCACAGCGTCGAACAATCCTCGCAGACCACGAACCCAGCCACGCACGGGACCCAGGGCAGCCGGCCATAAATACGTAAAGTACTTGACATTATACCCCGAACGACCCTACGATGGGCTGCGACAGCGTAAGCCTTGCCACCAAAGGAGGGGCCATGCCCGCCGCATCAACCAAGGTCCTCGACCAGATCCGCGAGCTGAATCTGCTGCTGATCCGCTCCAAACTCCAGATAGAACGCACCGCACAGCAACAAGGCGCCTCCCCCAACCCGACCACGGTCGACGCGGCGCACGCCGCCCCGAAAGCCGAGCGGACAACGCAACCAACGCCATCCGACGTCTCGGCATTCTGCGGACAGGGCCGCATACTGACGATCCTGGGACTCAAGCCGGCGATCAGCCAGAAGGACCTCATCTACATGCTGGGCACAAGCCGGCAAGCCATGAGCGAACTGCTAGCCCGGCTCGAGCACAAAGGCTACATCCGACGTGATCCGTCAGCCACCGACAAACGCATGGTGACCATCCGCCTCACCGAAGCGGGCAGGCAGGCGGCACGCCAGGTTCGGCGGATCCATCACGACATGGGCGCCGATCTGCTGGATTGCCTCAGCGAGGCCGAGCTCGCGCAATTCTCCGAATATCTGAAGCGCATCATCGACAGCGCCGAGAAGAAACTCGCCAACGACGAGTTCGCCGAACGCCGCAGGGCCATGCGGGAGTTTCTGTCACTTGGATCCCCGACGTCCGGCCAGACGGCCGACGGAGCGATCAATCCCAAGGAGGAACAGGCATGATCGAACACGGCACGAACATCTTCTCCCCCAGCGAATCAATCGCCCTCGGCCACCATTCCGCCACCCCGTCGGTCAGCCGCACAGCCAGCGGCACCGCTTCGGTCGAAGGACGACTCACCTCGCCCGCCGTGCGGGTTCCCGAGCTCATCTCCACCTGCGGAGGCATCACCGTCAAAGGCCACACGCTGAAATCCTTCGCCTACTCAACCGACGTGGTGGTCATCCGCAACACCAACGCCAACGCCATTCTGGCCGTATACCCATTCACCGGGGAACCGATCATCACACAAGCGCTGTTGACGGTGGCGCAGCAGCCCCTCTTCGTGGGCGTGGGAGGAGGCACCACCACCGGGCAGCGCGTGGTGGAACTCGCCATGGTCGCCGAAATGCAAGGCGCGGCGGGTGTGCTGATCAACGCGCCGGCACCACCGGAAACCGTCGAAGCCGTCATGGGCACGGTGGACATCCCCGTCGTGGCCACCGTCACCGTGGACGACGCCATCACCGAAGCGAAGATTCGCGCCGGCGCCGCGATCATCAACGTGGCAGCCGGCAAGCGAACGCCCAACATCGTCGCCTCAATCCGCAGCCACCATCCCGAAATGCCGATTCTCGCCTCGGGCGGCCGCTCACCCGAGGGTATTCAAGCCACCATCGACGCCGGCGCCGACGCGATCAGTTGGACGCCGCCCAGCGCGCAGGAACTGCATTCCGTCATGATGTCCCGCTACCGCGGCGAAGCATAACGCCGAACCGCCCGATACGCCTCGACCAAGCGGGGCAGCCCCACGGAGGCGTTCGCGGGGCTGGTGGACGGCAACTGGGTCACGGGCAGGCTCGTCAGGCCAAGACCCTCCTCACCGAGCCGAGGAAGACACAGCCGACGATACAGCTGCGCCGCCTTGGCACCGGTGGCAAACACATGGGCGATCCGCGAACCCCTGACAATTGGCGCAACATCATTGGCAATCGGATTGCGAATACTGGCATCGCTGGCACCCACGATGTCACAGGAGGCAAGCACGTCCCAGAGCGCAATGTGATGACGCAACGCGAAATCGCGACGGCGGCCAGCCAAATCCGCAACAGTCATGGATTCACCGCAATCGGCACAGGCTGACGGCAGGCATGAGTCATCATCGAAGATGCGGGCCATCACCTTCCAGAAACGGTTCCGCGGATGGCCGTAATAGAACGCCATCTCCCGCGATTTCGGGCTCGGCATCGATCCCAATATCAGCACACGTGAAGCCTCGTCCCACACCGGGCCAAAGCCGTGCTCGACATGCTCCAACCGTTCGAAAGTAAGCCGGCAGTCCGCGATGAAGGACTCGGCCCAGTCACCAGCACTGCGCATGGCTTTGCCGAATTCGTCGATAAGCCCATGGAATTCCTTGAGTTCAGCGATACTCCAGCGCTCGACATGCGACTGAACGCGGGAGCGAAAGCCCTCATAGGATTTCGGCAGATCGGTCACGCCCAACGTCTCGAGCAGGCGACGGGCATATCGGTCGGCGATAAACGCAGGCCGGTCGAACACATAGAGCAGCAGGTCATCGGCCGTTTCGCCACCGATGCCCCGCAAGGCCAGTAGCTCGGCGCGAAGTTCCGCGTCACTACGGTTAGCCACTAAATACGGGAAAACGTCATCCGACGGCACGGTGTCATCTTCTAGCAGTCGGGAAAACCAAACGCAGAACGCCTTGAGATATCCGGTTTTTGTCCGCCAATATCCGGTCGGTCGGATCAGTTCGCCCAGCGCGGCGTCATCCATGTCCAGTATCGCCCATGGATTCAGCGCGCCGACCTCCCTGAGGCGCCCAAGCGCAAGGTCCACATTGCTCCATGCGGTGTTCTGCGTCAGAATCGACCCCACCGCGATCTCGAAACGCGTGTCGGCAGGCCACCAATGCGTCGGCCCCAGCCGATCCAACAGCAGCTCGTACAATCCGCGTAGCGTAATCACCCGCCGCCCATCCATGGCACGCAAGTCTATCCGGCAGTGCCGAACACCTTCACCTGGCATCACGGAAGAACCCGATGACGATGGCAATGACTCCGCACACAAGTCCGCCAACAGGCCAAGCAAGCCAGAACAGGCCCCGTCCCATCTGCCCACCGGCGGACATCAACACCAGACCGACAATGGTGGCCACAATCATGACAATGCCACACAACCCGCCGGTAAGCTGGTCGTAGAAGTCACGTTCCCCCGCACGTTCACGACGCTTCTGCTCCGCGTTTTTGTTGTAGTCATTGATGTCCATCAGCCCTTTGCGCATACCGGCATGCACGATGGCACCCACGCCGGGCGCGACCAACGCCAGCAGCAAGCCGACAGGCCAGCCGTCGGAAACGCCCTGCAGCTCGGCAACCCACACCATCGCGCTCACTCCCGTTAGAATCAGCGCGATACCGCACGTCACACCGATGGCGGCGTACCGCGTGGCGCGGGCATGGTCGTCGTCGGTGTAGAAATCCTCGATAAATGGATGCCGGCGCTGGAACTCGTCATGCCACATGCAGGCGGGGATCATGAGTGCAAGGCCGACGACCACGCCGACGGCAATGCACAGAAACATGAGGAATCCATTTGCCGAATTCGACCCGAGAACAGAATTCGACTCGTCAAACAGCATTCCGCCGGCAACACCCCAAATGATCGCGGCGATGCCACCGGGAACCATCAGCGAAAACCGTCG